>DASTNV010000180.1:0-3542 GCA_035762725.1 Lapillicoccus sp.
TCATCACGCGCTCCTGACGCGGGCCCACATCGCCACCTTCGCCGGACGCGCTGTCGCCAGCCACCACAGCGCCCTCGTCCTCCACGGCCTTCCGACGTACGCCGCAGATCTCCGCCAGGTGCACATGACGAGAACAGCAGACGACCATTCGCGGGCACGCTCTGGACTGGTGGTCCACCAATGTGTTGCCGGTGCGGTCGCGGCTGAGGGAGTGATCGGGCCGGCGATGTCGATCGCCCAGACCGGCATGGTCAACGGTCCGATGGCAGCGCTGATCGCCGCGGATGCAGCGCTGCATCGACAAACGGTCACGATTGCCGACCTCGACGGTGCCACGCGCCTACTCGGCGGCCCTCGGATCAGTGCCGTGCGGCGGGCCCTCGTCCACGCTGACGGACGCTCGGAGTCGCCCGGCGAGACGCGGCTCCGCGAGGCAGTCCGGATGATGGGGTTCGCCGCGACGCCTCAGGTGGCCATCCGAGACGGCGCCTTCGTGGCGGTGATTGACATGGTCCTGGACGACGTGCCGGTGGCGATCGAGTTCGACGGCCTGGTCAAGTACGGCCGCCCCAACCCGTGGGCGACGGTCGCGGCGCCGGCCGACGTCGTCGTGGCCGAGAAGATTCGCGAGGACCACATCAGGTCGCTGCGCTACGCGATGGTGCGGGTGATCTGGAGGGATCTCGCCGAGCTGGCGGTGCTCAGAGGGCGGATCACCTCGGCCATCACCGTGGCCCGCTCGATGTCGGCCGCCTGAACTCTCTCGTCGGCCTCAAGTCCGCACGGTGTGCGCCGCACAAGGTCTGCGCAGACTCTGCGTTCGCTGTGCAAACCGTCCACGATGTGCGCGCTGACCACAACGTCTGCGCAGACCCTGGGCGCGGGCAGGGCGTCCGCATTGTGAGATTTCCAGGGTGCCCGGATAGATTTGGTTCGAACGGCTCATCGGCGAGCGCGGCACCACCCCACCGCTCTCGCATCGAAGTGCCTCAGCCCTTTCCCCGGTGACCCCCGGCCGGGCTGTGGCTTGGACAAAGGAGCGCCCGTGAGCGACACCGCCGACATTCACGCCCCGACGCCGGCCGTCGGCGACGGCGGCCCGGACATGGTCCAGCTGCTCACCCCGGAAGGCCAGCGGGTCGCCAACGCGGCGGCCGCGGACTACGCCCAGTACGTCGAGGACCTGACCGACGAGGACCACCGCGCCCTGTACCGCGACCTCGTCCTCATCCGCCGCGTCGACACCGAGGCGACCGCCCTCCAACGGCAGGGCGAGCTCGGCATCTGGGCCAGCCTGCTCGGCCAGGAGGCCGCCCAGGTCGGCTCCGGGCGGGCGATGCGCAAGCAGGACTACGCCTTCCCCACCTACCGCGAGCACGGTGTCGCCTGGTGCCGCGGGGTGGACCCGCTCAACCTCCTCGGCCTCTTCCGTGGTGTCAACCACGGCGGCTGGGACCCGAACGAGAAGAACTTCCACCTCTACACGATCGTCATCGGCGCCCAGACCCTCCACGCGACCGGCTACGCCATGGGCGTCCAGCGGGACGGCGCGGTCGGCACCGGCGACCCCGACCGTGACGCGGCCGTCATTGCCTACTTCGGCGACGGCGCCACCTCGCAGGGCGACGTCGCCGAGTCCTTCGTCTTCGCCGCCGTCAACAACGCCCCCATCGTCTTCTTCTGCCAGAACAACCAGTGGGCCATCTCCGAGCCCAACGACCGGCAGACCCGCATCCCGCTCTACCAGCGCGCTCGCGGGTACGGCTTCCCCGGCGTCCGGGTCGACGGCAACGACGTGCTGGCCGTGTATGCGGTGACGAAGCACGCGCTCGAGGAGGCCCGCTCCGGTCAGGGCCCGTTCCTCGTCGAGGCGTGGACCTACCGGATGGGCGCCCACACGACCTCCGACGACCCGACCAAGTACCGCGTCTCCGCCGAGGTCGAGGTCTGGAAGCTGCGCGACCCGATCCAGCGGCTCAAGGCCTACCTCGCTCATGAGGGCAAGGCCGACCACGACTTCTTCGACGAGGTCGACCGTGAGGCCGACGAGCTGGCCGCCCACGTCCGAGAGGGCTGCCTGACCATGCCGGACCCGACGCCCGAGTCGATGTTCGACAACATCTACGTCGAGGAGCACCCGCGCGTGGAGGAGGAGCGTCGCGAGTTTGCGGCCTACCAAGCCGGTTTCGCGCACGAGGAGGTACCGGCATGACCTCGCTGACCATCGCCAAGGCGCTCACGGCCGGCCTGCGCAAGGCCATGGAGAACGACCCGAAGGTCGTCCTCATGGGCGAGGACATCGGCAAGCTCGGTGGGGTCTTCCGCGTCACCGAAGGCCTCCAGAAGGACTTCGGCGAGGAGCGCGTCATCGACACCCCGCTGGCCGAGGCCGGCATCGTCGGCACGGCCATCGGTCTCGCCCTGCGCGGGTACCGGCCGGTCGTCGAGATCCAGTTCGACGGGTTCGTCTACCCCGCCTTCGACCACATCGTCAGCCAGGTCGCCAAGATGCGCGCCCGCTCGCTCGGCTACGTGAAGCTGCCCATGGTCATCCGCATCCCGGTCGGCGGCGGCATCGGCGCGGTCGAGCACCACAGCGAGTCGAACGAGGCCTACTTCGCCCACACGGCCGGTCTGCGCGTCGTCTCGGTGAGCAACCCGCAGGACGCCTACTGGGGCATCCAGCAGGCCATCGAGACCGACGACCCGGTGATCTTCTACGAGCCCAAGCGGCGCTACTGGGACAAGGGCGAGGTCGACGAGTCGGCTTCTACCCGAGGCCTGTTCGAGGCGGCGGTCCTCAAGGAGGGCACCGACTGCACCCTCGTCGCATACGGACCGATGGTGAAGACCTGCCTCCAGGCGGCGCAGGCGGCGGAGGACGAGGGTAAGAGCCTCGAGGTCATCGACCTGCGCTCGCTCAGCCCCATTGATCTCGACACTCTTGTCGCCTCGGTCGAGAAGACCGGCCGGCTGGTCGTCGTCCACGAGGCGTCCACGAACCTCGGCCTCGGCGCCGAGGTCGCCGCGGCGGTGACGCAGCGCGCGTTCTACTCACTGGAGGCGCCGGTCATGCGGGTGGGCGGGTACAACCTCCCCTACCCGCCGAGCCGGCTCGAGGAGGAGTTCCTTCCCGACCTCGACCGCGTCCTCGACACGGTCGACCGCGCCCTCACCTTCTAGAACAAGGGAATTCGCTCGTATGCCTGTGCAGCAGTTCCGTCTCCCCGACCCCGGCGAGGGCCTCACCGAGGCTGACATCGTCACCTGGCGGGTCGCCGCGGGCGACACCGTGAAGGTCAATGACATCGTCGTCGAGATCGAGACCGCGAAGTCCCTCGTGGAGCTCCCGGTCCCGTTCGCCGGCACCGTGACCGAGCTTCTCGTCAACGAGGGCGAGACAGTCGAGGTCGGCACCCCGATCATCTCGGTCGACACCTCGGGTGGTGCGCCGACGACGGTGCAGGACGCGCCCGCTCAGGGCGCCGTCGAGCCGGGCATCGAGGGCTCGCCCGCCCCCAAGGTCGACCCCGCGGTCACCG
>DASTNV010000181.1:0-14008 GCA_035762725.1 Lapillicoccus sp.
GGCACCGTCACGACGATGCGGTGGAGGAAGGCGATTCCGCCGTGGGCCATCGGGTAGCTCACCAGCGGCGCGGCGACGACCTCCACCACGCTCATGGGCCGCGAGCCTACGGGGCCCGACCCATCGCATACCGGCGTCTGAGGGGTGTCGTCGCACCGGAAGCCGAGCGCTTTCGAACATCGCTGATCCAGAAATATTGGTCAACCGGTTGACAGGTTGACCGGCATTACGCTGTAATCGGTCATCGCCAGGTCCACCCGGGCCTCTGTACCGACTGCCAAAGGAGTCACGGTGGGCATGACTGCCGTTCACGAGCCGAAGGCGCGCAGCGTCGAAGCCTCGGCCATTCGCAAGATCTCCGTCCGCCTGGTGCCCTTCGTGGCGCTGATGTTCTTCATCAACTACCTGGACCGGACGGCCATCGGCTTCGCCGCCCCGAGCGGCATGAACGCCGACCTCGGCCTCTCGGCCGCGCAGTTCGGGTTCGCGTCAGGGATCTTCTTCCTCGGCTACATCCTGCTCGAGGTGCCCAGCAACCTCGCGCTGCACAAGTTCGGCGCCCGGCGGTGGCTGGCCCGGATCATGATCAGCTGGGGCGTCGTCGCGGTGCTCTTCACGTTCGTCCAGAACTTCACCCAGCTGACGACACTGCGCTTCCTGCTCGGCGTCGCCGAGGCCGGCTTCTTTCCCGGCGCGATCCTCTTCCTCAGCCTCTTCGTTCCGGCGCGGTACCGCAGCGGCATCCTCGGGCTCTTCTACCTGGCGCAGCCGCTCACGACGGTCATCGGCGCCCCGCTCGCCGGATGGCTGATCAGCCAGCACGGCGTCTTCGGCCTCGAGGGCTGGCGGTTCATGTTCCTCGGCGTCGGCCTGCCGGCGATCATCGTCGGCGTCATCGCGTGGTTCTACCTCTCCGACAGCCCGGCCAAGACGAAGTGGCTCAACGCCGACGAGAAGGAGTGGCTGACTTCGGAGCTGGCCGCGGAGGCCGCGTCCAAGACGAACGGTCATGAGCGCCACAGCGTGCGGGCGGTCTTCCGCAACGGCCGGGTCTGGACCCTCTCGTTCATCTACTTCGGGTTCGTCTACGGCCTCTACACCCTGGCGTTCTTCCTGCCCACGATCATCAGTGGCTTCGAGACGCAGTTCGGTGTGAAGTTCGACTACCTGCAGAAGGGCTTCATCACGGCCATCCCGTACCTGCCGGCGGCGGTCGCGCTGTACTTCGTCACCCGGCACGCGACGAAGCACGGCGTCAAGCCGGCGTACATCATCATCCCGGCGGTCGTGGGCGGCCTCAGCATCCCGGCGGCCCTGTATGCGGGAAGCCCGGCTCTGACGATCGCGATCATCACGGTCACGGCGTGCGCCATCTTCTCGGCCCTGCCGAACTTCTGGACCGTGCCGACCCAGTTCCTCACCGGGGTCGCCGCCGCGGCGGGGATCGCGCTGATCAACACGATGGGCAACCTCGCCGGGTTCGCCGCTCCGTACATCACCGGCTGGCTCAAGGACGCGACCGGCGACTACAAGGTGTCGATGTTCGTGGTGGGCGGGTTCATGCTCCTGTCCGCGCTGCTCATGGTGGCGCTCAGCCGCCAGAAGCGGGTCGAGCTGGCCCCGGGTACGGAGGTTCCGGTCGGGCACTGAGCGCGAGGTGCTCTGCACAGGAGGGGCAGCGCCGAGAGCGGCGCTGCCCCTTCGACGCATACTCGGTATGCGTTTTCAGACCGCTCTCACGGAGCGCCGGTTGCTGCCTTGAAGGTCGCGACCTGCATCACCCAGCCGGCTGTTCCCGTCAGGGTCGCCGTCGCGCCGTAGGCGCCCACCGTGGTCACGATCCGATCCTCGGCGATATCCCCGAAGGTCGTGATGACGCGGTTCGTGAAGCTGGTCCCCGCGGCCGAGAACACACCCCCGGTGATGCCGGCCCCAACGATGAGCTCATTCGCCGCAGTAGTGGTGACCGTGCCGCTGTTTGCCGAGGCACTGTCGCCCGACGCGGAGGCTCCGACATCGAACGGGTTGACCGGATCGAGGCCGCTGTACTCGAGGACGCGGACGTCGACATACGGTGTCGACGCGCTGAAGGTCACTGTGACGGTGTTCGCCCCGGGCCCGGCAGCCTTGATGTTGCTGGCATACCAGATGGCCTGACTGACCCCGTTCGCCGACGCCTTCGGCACCGCCAACCGATACGTGTTGCCGGCGGAGTCGACGACCGAGGTGACGGTCGAGGTGGTGTTGTTCCACCCGATCGCCAGGATGTTCGTGTTGCCGGCGGTCTGCGCGCTCGGATAGACGATGTTCACCGAGGACTGGTTGGTCTGCGGAGTCGCCGCGTTCACCTGAACGAAGGCGATCGCGACCGGCGTGGAGGCCACGGTGTAGGTCGCCGTGTACGACGGAGGGGGAACCGCCGGAACGATGACCACGTGCTGGCGGGCGCCTCCGTCCGACCAGGACGCGAAGGTGTAGGTGGTCGAACCCACGGACTGGTCGCGGGCCTCGACGGTGTGGTGGAAGCCCACCAGCGTGTCGTAGACGAACGGTCCCGTGTGGGCGATCCCGTCGACGTACACGGTCAGCCCGGAGGGCGCGGTGTCGAAGGTGAGGCTGACCTTGGTCGGGTAGATGGTCGCCGACCGGGTGGCCGTAAGCCCGCTGGCGTCGGTGACGGTCAGCGTGATCCGGTACCTCGTGTTCCCGCTGAAGTCGTGACCGCTCGTCGGGATCGTGAACGTGCCGCTGGTGCCGCTGCTCGCCGCACCAGGGTGGACATGGCTGTCGTGCAGGAAGTCGACGGTCCAGGCGTAGGAGCTCGGTGACAACGCGCCGTCGGGGTCCGATGCGGTGGCGCTGAAGGTCACGACGTCGCCGGCCTTGAAGGAGCCGCCGTCGGCCGGTGAGGTGGTGAACCCCGTGATCACCGGAGGACTGCCGACGCTGATGCTCAGCGGCGCGGAGAGGGCGTTGTTGACCCCGTCCGACACGGTGAGCCGCGCCTGACGCACGCCGGGCGTGGTGTAGGTATGCGTCGGGTTGGCGGCATTCGACACCGTCCCCTCGCCGAAGTCCCATGCGTAAGTGAGCGCCGCTCCTTCGGGATCGACGGATCCGGCACTCGAGAACGTCACGGTGAGCGGTGCGGCCCCGCTCGTCGGCGTCGCGGTCGCCGCTGCGACCGGCGGTTGGTTGCTGCTGACGTAGCTGACCCGATGGACCGTCCCCGCACCGTTGCCACCGAGCTGGTAGCCGAGATCGACGTAGTACAACGCGCCGTCGGGTCCCTCGGTGAGGTACACGATGTCGCCGAAGGGCCCGTCGGGGGATCCGTCTGTCGGCACGAAGTTGAACGCACCGGTCACGTTGCCGTTGGCGTCGAACGTCAGCCGCTTGATCCAGTGCTGGGCGTAGTCGGAGTAGAAGAAGCTGCCGTGGTAGGTGCTCGGGAACTGTGTCCCGCGATAGACGAACCCGGCCACGACGGCCGAGTCATGGCCGGCGTGCGGATAGGAGAACACCGGGTCGGTGTAGGCGGGGTTGGTGCTCGGCCCTTCGGCGTTCGGCCACCCGTAGTTCGCCCCGGCGGCGCCGATGTTGATCTCCTCCGTGGTCTGGTAGCCGACGTCGCCGATGAACATCAGGCCGGTCGGCGCGTCGTAGAACCCGCGGAACGGATTGCGTAGCCCCGAGGCCCAGATGCGCGGATCGACACCCGGCGTGTTGAGGAACGGGTTCCCGGGCGCGGGGGATCCGTCGGCGGGGTTGAGGCGGAGGATCTTGCCCTCCGGGTTGGCCATGTCCTGTGCGTTCGGACCCCAGAACTGCTCCCCGGTTGTGAAGTAGAGCATGTTGTCGTTGCCGAACATGATCGCGCCGCCATGGTGGTCGGCGCCGCTCTCGCCCGGGTCCTCGTACAGGACCAGCTCGCTGCCCGCGCTGGTCAACGCCGGGTTGACGGTGAAGCGGGACAGTCGGTCGTGGTTGGGCGTGCCGAGGGTGTAGGCGACGTACAGGTAACGGTTGGTGGCGAAGGCGGGATCGAGCGCGATCGTGTAGAGCCCCTGGTTGGCGTAGTTCCTGGCGATGTTGGTGATCTGCAGGAACGGGGTGGGGTCGGGCTGGGTGTACGGCGGCAGTACCCGCCGGACGGTCCCGCCGAGCTCGCCCACCAGCATCGCCCCGCCCGGAAGGAACGTCATCGTGGTGGGCTGGCTGAGTCCGGTGGTCAGCACCTCGTTCTGGAAGTGGCTGCCGGATGCCAGCTCGGCCGTCGTCAGTCCACGGGCGTAGATCCGCACCTCGTCCAGCGAGCCCCTGAAGTACTGCGACGGCGAGGCATCGGCGCCGACCCGGAGGGAAGTGCTCCGAGCGGTGATCGACCCGAGCAGAGTCACCTCCTTGACCGACGCACCGTTGACGTAGAACTGGACCTTGACGCCGTCGAAGCTGATCGCCAGATCGCTCCACTGGTTGACCACGAGGGGCGTGTCCATCGACGCGGCGAGCACCCCGGTCGTGGTGCCGATGAGGAGGCTCGGCATCGTGCCACCCAGCAGCTCGAGTCCGTACTGGTAGTACGGGCTCGCCATGCTGGAGCCCCAGAACTTCCCTACGACGACGGAGTCACCGCCGCCGGTCTGCGGCTTGATCGACATCCGCAGGGTCAGGCCGGTACCCGAGATGTTCAGCGATGGCGAGTTCGGCACGCTCAGGTAGTCGTCGCTCCCGTCGAACGTGAGGCCGCCACCGGCTGTCCCCGGCGTTCGAGCAACCCCGTTGAGCAGCGTCGCGGTGTTGCCGTTGCCCGAGCTGTCGGTGGCGATTGACCCCGACGCCTCGTTGAAGCTCCAGGCGGCGACCAGCCCGGCGGTCGGCGAGTTGGCGACGGTGACCGTGACCGGGGCCGACGTGGTGACGTTGCCGGCCGCGTCACGCGCGCGAGCGAGCAGGGTATGCGAGCCGTCGGCGACCGTGGTGCTGTCCCAGCTGACCGTGTAGGGAGCCGAGATGTCCTCGGCGGCCAGGTTCGCCCCGTCCACGAGGAACTGCACGCCGGCCACACCGACGTTGTCGCCGGCGGCCGCCGACACGGTGACGGTGCCCGTTACCGTCGAGCTTGCGGCCGGTGCACTGATCGACACCGTGGGAGGCGTCCCGTCCGTGGGCGAGTTGAACGTCACGGCGTTGTCCGTGCTGGTCGCACCGGCGCTCGGATTGCCCGCCGCGTCGTTCGCTGCGCCGGCCGGGACACTCGCCACGACGGTCCCGTTCCCCGACATCCCCGTCACCGCGACGGTGTAGCTGGGACCGGTGCCCGACACGGACGCCACCAACGTGCCGCCCACGGTGCTGGCCGCAAACCCGACATCGGTCGCGGCGAAGCCGGTCACCGGCTCACTGAAGACCACCGTGAAGGTGATCGGGCTGGCGCTCGTCGGATCCGGTTGGCCTGCGGCCTGGTTGATCGTCGCGGTCGGCGCCGCCTTGTCGATCGAGAAGCTCTGACCGGTCGTGAAACTGCCATTCCCTGCGCCGGCCCCGCCCAAGGGGTTCGCCGCGCCATCGACGATGGAGTCGTTGTCCAGGAGGTTGAGGCCCAGGGTCCCACTGCCCGAGCCGGTACTCGCCGTCACGGTGTACTGGCTGCCGGATCCGGTCACGGTGGAGACCGCAGCCCCGGAGACGGAGCCGGCCGTGGTGAGGGCAACGTCCGTCGAATCGACCCCGGTCACGGGTTCGCTGAACGTCACCGTCCACGACACGCTCGCAGCGTTCGTGGGGGACGCGCCCACGCGGTTGATGGACTGCACCGTCGGCGGTACGACATCGGCGACGGCTGTCCGGAACGTGCTGTTGGAGCTGACGCGTTCATTGCCAGCCGCATCGCGGGACCGGACTCGATAGTTGTAAGTCGTGTTCGCCGTGAGCCCGCTCAGCACCACGCTGTGCGACGCGACGAGCGCGGGGTCGAGGGTCGTCGTCGAGCCGTAGCTCGTGGTCGTTCCGTAGTCGACCTGCGAGGTCGCGTTCTCGCTCGTGGTCCAGGTGATGGTCGCGCCGCCGCTGGTGATCGCCGTGGCGGTTCGCGACGAGATGGTCGGGGCCGAGCTGTCGAACACGATCGTGTCGGTAATCGGGAGGGTGGACCAGTTGCCGACCGCATCCCTGAAGCGCACATACACGGTCTTCGTCCCTGCGCCGGACGAGAGGGTCCACGTCTTCGTGGTCGCGTAGGCCTCAGCAGCCGAGAACGAGCTCCCCGTGTTGGAGAACCGCATCTGGGTGACGTCGCTCACGTCATCGGTGGCCGCCAGCGTCAAGGTCACCGTTCGGGTGTTCGTGGCCGCCGCATTGCCGTTGATCACGACCGTGCCGGTCGGTGGGCTCGTGTCGGCGGCCCACGCCGACGGGGGAGCGAGCGAGGCGAGGAGCGCGACCCCCAGAGCGACCGCGACGGCGAGGCCGTACCGGTGTCGTCCACCCTGCTGCGAGCGCCACATGTCCCCACCAGCCTGTGTTCCGCCGGTCCCGTGTGCCCCTTGCTTGGCAGCATACTGAGCGACCCGTGCGGGGTACGGAAAACGTGAAAGGTGAGGCGTACCAAGGGTAAACGGACATTTGCCTCACGAGGTGACGGATCGGCCGGTCAGCGCAACCCGCAGGCACGACCGCCGTCGATCCGGTACAGGTGGTACGACGTGTCGTCGGCGAAGTCGTCGGAGAAGGCGCCGTCGGACATGGGTATCGTTCGGCCCTCGTCGAGCACGGTGACGGTGGCGTCGCCCACGCAGGGCAACGAAAAGCGCGCCGAGGTGCTGGCCACCGTCTGGTTGCCGGCGAACACGTAGAACGTGCCGTTCGACCACGTCGTCAACGCGTCAACCCCTCCCGTCACGGAGGTCAGGCCGTCGACCCGAGGAGCGTTGAGGGCGGGGGCAAGGCGGGTGATCTGGGCGTTGAGCGCGCTGATCCTGGAGCGGATGTCCGCGTAGCACGGGTCTCGGAGAAGGTGGTGTGTCGGACAGGTTCCGCCGAAGCTGTGGTTGAAGTAGACGATCCCCCGGGCGCCGTGGATCAGCGAGCTCCAGACTGCGGCCGCCGCCTGGTCGGGCGTGATCTGGCCACCTGTGGTTCCCGGGTGTCCGAGCTCGACGTACGCCCAGACCGGCATCCGGCCGGCTGGCGAAACGAGGCCACGGACCCGGTCGACGACCCTGCCGTAGTTCGAGGCCCGGCGGCACTCAGCGCTGGTGAGGGCCCGCCCGTATCCCAGCAGGAAGCCGCCCTGGGTGGCGTCGCAGAGGTCGTCGTCGCTGTAGAAGTACGCGTCGGCACTCGTCAGCTGCTGGTACCGGTTGACGAACCGCGCCGCCTCCGAGTCCGTCTCCCAGAACAGCACGCCCTTTCCGTAGTTCGCGTAGCGCAGTCGTCCGTCGGCGGGTCTCCGGTCGTTCAGCGTCGACATCACCGTGTAGCCACACGCGGATGAGCTCGGGACACAGACGGACCCGGACTCGTGACCCGTCCACTCGGCGTCCCCCGGGCCGGCCCACATGTCCGCCTCGTCCTGCAGCAGCCAGCCCGTCGTCTCGCTGCCCACGTCGGCCGGCCCACCATCGTGGATCGCGTTCATCCCGGCGGACCGCACCAGCGACAGGTCGGAGTCGGGGGTCAGCCCGACGTAGGTGTTCAGCCCCGCACTCTGGTCCAGCAGGACGTCCTCGGACGACGTCACGCTCTCGAGCCAGACGCCGATGGGGAAGAACGACACACTCGACGACATCGGGTTGGCGAATTTCTCGTAGTAGCCGGTGCCGCCGTCGACCGGCGTCAGGCTCAATCCGGGAACGGACGTCGTCGCGTCAACCTGGTCGACGGTGGGCTCAGCGTCGACGCAACCTCCGAGGACCCCGAGAGTCACGATGACGACGGCCAGCGTCGTCCGCGTGATGCGGCGAGACCTCGAAGGCACGCTCACGCCACCCACCCGTGTCCTCCCTCGAGACGGTGCTCAAGGCAAGGCTGCCTGCTGCACGGACCGCGTGCGGCCGTCTTCCCACAACTGCTGCGTGACGCTCAGCGGATGGCGGCGAGCTCGTCGAGAACCGTCGCGACCGCAGAGACCTCGTGGGCGAACCGCCCGAGGAACAGCCCGTCGACGCTCGAACCCAACGCCCCCACCAGTCCCGGACCCGCGCTGCCGCCGTAGAGAATGCCGAAGTCGCCGAGCCGCTCGCCGAGAGTCCCACGGACCTCGTCGCACACCGAGGCGATGTACGATGCCGGCGCCGGCTCCGCCGCTCCGATCGCCCAGACCGGCTCGTAGGCGACGAGCACCCGCTTCCCCGTACTGTCCGGGATCGCCGACGTCACCTGGTCGACGACGACCTGAGCCGCCGCAGCCGGCGCACCCCGGGACGGCTCGCCGACACAGAGAAGCGGGACCAGGTCGTTGCGCAGCGCCGCAGCGGTCTTGGCCGCGACCACCTCGGGGGTCTCCCCGAACAGCCGACGCCGCTCCGCGTGCCCGACCTCGACGTGCGTCACGCCGATCTCGGCCAGCTCGGCCCCGGACACCTCGCCCGTGAAGGCGCCGACGTCCTCGACCGCGAGGTCCTGCGCCCCCACCCGGAGTCGCGTCGGCCCGGCCGCTGTGAGGGCGGCTGGGATCGCGAGGTACGTCGGCAGGACGACCAGCTCGGAAGCCCCTGACACGACGTCGGGCTGTCGAGCAGCCAGGGTCGCCAGCGCCGCGCAGTACGCCTGCGCGCGCCGGTGCCCGAAGTACATCTTCAGGCTGACCGCAACGGTGGTCATGTCAGGCGGAGGCCGCCTCGTACGCCTCGATCTCGGCCACGTTGGCCTGCGAGTGCGACGACGGGTCGAAGGTGTACTCGAGCCACTCCGCCGCCAGTCGGCGAGCCAGCTGCAGCCCGATGACGCGCTGGCCCATGGTGAGGATCTGGCAGTCGTTGGAGAGGATCGAGCGCTCGACGCTGAACGAGTCGTGCGCCACCGTCGCGCGAATCCCGGGCACCTTGTTGGCCGAGATCGCCACGCCGATACCGGTGCCGCAGAACAGGATTGCGCGGTCGGCGTTGCCACGAGCGATCCGTGTCGCCGCTTCGATGGCCACGCTGGGGTAGGTCAGCGCGCCTGGGTCGTCACGAGGCACACCGAGGTCGGTGAGCTCGGCCACCCGCGGGTGCGCGCGCAGGTCTGCGGCGATGGCGTCCTTGTACTCCGCGCCGGCGCTGTCGCTGCCGACGAGGATCCGGAGCTGGTCGGTCATGAGGTTCCTTCGAGGTATGCGTCGGGTCAGGTCAGTGAGGCGGCTCGCCGGCGTGACACCACCGGCGCCAGTGCGCCCATCACGGCGGCCAACGAGGTGGCGCCAGGGTCCGGCGTCCCGAGGCTCTTGGCGCCGAGCACGCGGGAGCGGCCCATCCGAGCCGCAATGTCGGCCGTAGCGGATGCCGCCGAGGATGCGGCGGAAACCGCTGCATCCCAGGCGATTTCGAGGTCGTCGCCCGCGTCGAAGCGCGAGCGCAGCGTTAGCGCGAACGGCTCCAGGGCATCGACCAGCGTCTTGTCGCCGACCTGGGCACCGCCGATCGCGACGACCTGCTCCCAGGCGCTCACGACCGCCGTGACGACGTCCGCATCGGACGGCATCGAGTCAGCGGGGAGCTGTTCAGCCGCCGCCAGCAGCCCGGCGCCCCACAGGGCCCCGGACGTGCCACCGGCCTTGTCGGCCCACTCCTCGCCGGCGTGCTGCAGCACCGTCCGCGCGTCGCCGCCGGCTTCGGAGGCCGCCGTCGCCCCAGCGAGTGCCGCGGCCGAACCGCGTGCCATCCCGCGACCGTGGTCGCCGTCCCCGGCGATCGCGTCGAGGCGGCCGAGCTCGTCCTCGAGGTCGTGGAGCAACGTGGAGACGATCTCGACGGCCTGCCGCACGCATACCCCGGCCTGCTGGCCGGCCTCCGACGAGGCCTGGACCGCCGGCAGGGATGTCCCCACCGGAACCGGGGTGACGTCGAGCGGGGCCGGCGCGCTCCGCCGGAACGCCGGACTGTCGGCGGGAGCCAGCCACAGCTGCTCCAGCTCGTCGTCCAGCCACGAGACGGTGAGCGAGCAGCCGGCCATGTCGAGGCTGGTGACCAGCTCGCCGACCTCGGGTGCGACGACCTCCAGCCCGGCCGCCTCCAGCAGCGGGAGGACCGACGACCAGAGGACGAACAGCTCCTCGTACTTCACCGTGCCGAGTCCGTTGAGCAGCACCGTCACCCGCGACCCACCGTCGGCCGGCGCGTCCTCGAGGACCCGCCCCACCAGCTCCGCAGCCAGCTCGGCGGCCGACGGGAGCGCCCCCTCGCCGATCCCCGGTTCGCCGTGGACGCCGAGCCCCCACGAGATCTGTCCGGGAGGCAGCGTGAACAGCGGAGCGGAGGCGCCGGGCAACGTGCAGCCGTCGAAGGCCACGCCGAACGAGCGGGTTCGGTCATTCGCCCGCGCCGCAACGGTTTCCACGGCATCGAGGTCGTACCCCGCCTCGGCCGCGGCCCCCGCGACCTTGAAGACCACGAGGTCACCGGCGACGCCACGACGACGGTGCCGCTCGGCCGCCGACGCCGAAGCCACGTCGTCGGTCACGGCCAGGAGGGCGACCCGCATACCCTGCGCCCGCAGCCGACTGGCGGCGGCCGAGAAGTTGAGGACGTCGCCGGCGTAGTTGCCGAAGCTCAGCCAGACGCCCGCGCCCTGGTCGACCGCCCGGCAGATGTCCATGACCTGGCGGGTGGACGGCGAGGCGAAGATGTCGCCGCATACGGCCCCGTCTGCGATGCCCTCGCCGACGACGCCCGCGAACGCCGGGTAATGGCCGGAGCCACCGCCGACGACCACGGCCACCTTGCCGGGGCGCCGCGCCGTCGAGCGGACCACGCCACCCGGGGCCGACCGCACGCGGGCGCCGTTTGCTGCCACGAACCCCGCGAGGCTCTCCGCGGCGAACGTCTCGGGGGAGTTGAGGATGAGCGTCATCGCCGGATCGGCTCGCGCAGGTGCAGCATCGCCTGGAGGTTCTTGTCGAGCTCGTCGTCCTGGAAGATGACCTTCCAGTCGTCCTTGACGATCTTCGAGCGGCCGTAGTCCATGGCGATGAGGCAGGCGTCGGAGAACGGGTTGTCGCCCTGCAGCGCGTTGGCCAGCGCAACCTGCGTGTGGCCGAGGAGGATCGACCGCGCGGCCGGCTCGGGGATGCCCATGGTGTGGACCGCCTCGTGCAGCGACTCCTTGAGGAAGTCGCCGATCATGCAGGCGATGGTCTCGACGAGGGTCGGCTCGCACTGGGCGAGCTGCTTGACGGTGACCCAGTGGACGTCGATGACCGGCGCGTACATCGCCCGGATGACCTCCTCGGTCTGGGCGCGCTTGGTCTCGTCGCCGCCCTCGTACGCCGCGAGGACGTCCTGGGGCGCCGCGATGCCGCCGAACGTGTCCGCGTACTCCTCCTCGGTGGTGCGGCGCAGGAAGATCGACGGGTGGCACGGGTGGGCCACGGCGTAGTGGACGTCGTCGCTGGGGTAGAGCAGGTTCGCGTAGGCAGCGGCCGGGTCGAGGGTGAGCACGACGGTTCCGGCGGCGAGCTGCGGGACGACCTGCTCGGTCACCGGCTGCAGGGCGATGTCGGGGACGGCGAGGATGACGACGTCGGCGTCCTTGATGGCGTCGGACAGCTCGGTGACCTCGCGGCCTGCCTCGATGGTGCGCTGCTGGCCGGCGGGGGAGGTCTCGACGTAGCGGACGTCGTGGGCGCTCTTGGCGAGGTTGTTGGAGACGCGCATCCCCATCTTGCCGCCGGCGCCGATGACGGCGAGGGTGAGGTTCTGGGTCATGACAGTGGTGCTCCTTCGGGATGGGTGTGCGCGGCGGCCTTGTGCCGCAGGTAAGTGAGGTTGTGCAAGGTCCAGTCGTCCTCGAGCCGGCAGGTGGTCTCGCTGTCGCCCTGCCAGACCAGCCAGTGCTCGACGATCTGGTTGATCCCGCGCTCGTGCGGGCGGACCTGTGAGACGAGGTAGTCGTAGTCGAGGAGCCCCTCACCGAGGCGAGCGCCCGCATACGTGAACCCCACCCAGCCGGCCTGCCGGCTGAACGCGAAGTCCTTGACGTGGAGGTTGCGGGTGAGGTCGGCGGTGAGGTCGATGGTGGAGCGCGGGGTCTCGAGCGCGGCGACCGAGTTGCCGGGGTCGAGCACGATCCCGAGGTATGCGTCGTCGACCTCCCGCACCAGGTCGACCAGCGTCGGGGTCGGGATCTGCTCGTACGTCTCGAGCGCGAGCGTGACGCCGGCTTCGGCGTAGGCGGGGACGACCTTGGCGAGCAGGTTCGCCGCGTCGGGGACCTCCTCGCGGCGGACCATCGAGCGGACCAGGGTCACGTCGAGGCGGCCGGCGAGGTCGAGGTAGTGCAGCAGGTGAGCGGTGTCGAGGCTACGGGTGCCGAGCTCGAACCGCACTCCGAGCTCGCGGCCGGTGGCCAGCAGGTCGGCGGCCTGGTCCGCGTCGAACCGGTCCAGCGCGGGGTGGTCGCAGAGCTGGAGGAGGTCGACCTCCCAACTCGCTGTCTTGGCGACGAGCTCGGGCAGCGTGAGCGGTCGGGGAGCGGTCTCGTGCCACTGCCAGAAGAAGCTGTAGGTGCTCAGCCCGATGCTGCTGCGGCTCACCGCGGTGTCTCCCTTGCTGGTACGTCGTTGTGGAGACGACTCTGACACAAATTGGTCAACCAGTCAACCGGTTAGCCAAAGAAGGGATCGCGTTGTTAGAGTGACCGCTGTGACCACCGCCGCCGGCGCGACCGCCTCGAGCCCGCCTCGTCTTGCTCCGCTGCAGACCATCGAGCCGGTCAGCGCGGTGTCGGCCGTGACCCGGCGGCTGCTCGACTTCTTCACCTCTGGGGAGATCGCCGCCGGTGACCGACTACCCGCCGAGCGTCAGCTCGCGGCCCAGCTCGGAGTGGGCCGGTCAGCCGTGCGCGAGGCGCTTGCGGCGCTGGAGCTGCTGGGGATCGTCAGCGTCCGGCCGGGCTCCGGCACCTACCTCAAGGGCAGCGTCTCCGAGCTGCTGCCGCAGACCCTCAGCTGGGGGCTCTGGCTGGGCGAACCCAAGACCGTGGAGCTGATCCAGGTCCGTCAGATCCTCGAGGTGCAGGTGGCCCGGCTGGCCGCCGACCTCGCCACCGACGACCAACGCGCGGCGATCCGCGGCACCCTCGACACGATGCGCGACCACCGCGAGGACTTCAGCGTCTTCGTCGAGGCGGACATGCGGTTCCACCAGGTCATCGCCGAGGCGGCCGGCAACACGTTGCTCACCGACTTGCTCACCACGGTTCGCTCGCTGATCCGCGTCTGGGTCGAGCGAGCGGTCAACGACGTCGAGCACACCAATCTCACGCTGCGCGAGCACAGCGAGATCGCCGAGGCGATCGACGCCCGGGACGGCGCCGCCGCGGCCGCCGCCATGGAGCAGCACATGCGCAGCGCCGGCGAGCGGCTGCTCAGCTCCCTCGGCGACTCCTGACCTGCGCGGCGATCGCCCGGTCGACGACGTCCCAGGGGATCGGTGTGTTGAGCGGCAGCTTGATGGTGCCCGCTCCAGCGAGGTAGGGCTCCAGCTCGGGCACACCGTCGGGGATCGGGTAGATGCTGACGTGCTGCTTCCACCCGGCGACATAGATGACGTACTCGCGGTTCACCCCGAACGTCGCGATCCCGTAGCTGATCCACTCCTCGGCGTCGGGCAGCGCGGCGTGCACCCGGCGGCGCAGCTCCTGGAGCACCTCCTGGGTGGCCGGCGGGAAGGTGGCGATGTACTCGTCGACGGACGCCGCGGTCGGGGCCATGACGTCAGCCTGGCATGCTGCGGCGTATGCGTGTCGTGATCGGGATCGTCGTCGTCCTCCACCTCCTCGGGGCGGCGGCCATCATCGGCCCCTGGCTGGC
>DASTNV010000182.1:0-3986 GCA_035762725.1 Lapillicoccus sp.
GGCGCCGCGGCCACCGCCTGCGCCTCGCCGCCGTCGGTGACCACCCGGTATGCGGACCGGTCCACCACCGCTCGAAGCACCACGACATCGCTCGTCGCGGACAGGACCTCCGCCGACGTCACCACGAAGGCCAGGTCGGCGTAGCGCTGGTGCTGCTCCCGCAACCACTCGATGGCCTGCCGGTCACTCTCGTGGGCGGAGGATCCGGCCGGCTCGAGCCCGGCCAGCAGCACCTCATCGGCCGCCATCAGCGCCGCG
Organism: Lapillicoccus sp.; assembly: GCA_035762725.1. Lineage (GTDB taxonomy): Bacteria > Actinomycetota > Actinomycetes > Actinomycetales > Dermatophilaceae > Lapillicoccus. The sequence goes on from DASTNV010000182.1 coordinate 259, forward strand.
GCTCGCCGGTCGGCGAGCTGCTGCAATGCGCCCACCGGGTCACGGGCCACGACCTCAGCCGGGGACGTCGCCGCCATCACGGACGACGCACCCGCCGACGACGGACTCGCCGTCGCGCGACTCGGGTCTGAATCGCCCGGGACTGAATCGCCCGGGGCCGCGTCGCTCAGGCCCGAATCGCCCGGGGCCGCGTTGCCCGGGGCCGCGCTGCCCTGGGCCGACTCCTTCGCCGGTGGCCCGTTACTCGGCGCCGACGTCACGCTCTCTGCCGAGCTGGTGGCCGCATCGGGCGGAATCGAACCCGACGTGTCCGCCACCGTCGTCGCGACAACCTCGAGCGGGCCGCCGGTGAGCCGGAGCAGCCCGAGCATGCCGCCAGCCAGGACCAGGCCCGCCACCACGACGATGGCGAGCCGCAGCCGCCACGGCACCACGAGTCGACGAAGCCGGCTCCGGCGGACCTCCCGCCGCCGGAGCCGGAGCTCTGCCCGCTCCTCCGCGCGCAGCTGCGTCCGCGAGCGGGTCTCGGCCGCCTCGCGGCGGATCCGGGTCGTCACCGCCGCGGCCGGGTCGGGATGGTGGCCGACCAACCCGACCGGTGCAGCAGGACCGGCGCGGTACAGGCCGAGGGCCACCTCGGCCGCGGACGGCCGCACCTCAGGATCCTCGGCGAGCATCCGGAGCAGCAGCGGAGTCAGCTCCGGACCGACGGCGGCCGTGACATCGTCGACCGTGCCGACGTCCTCGAGCGGGCCACCGACCGGGACCTGTCCGACCGACATGGCCCAGTGCAGCTCCCCCACCCACGTCGGCGGGGTGTGGCCGCCCGTCCGGGCGTACCAGGCCAATGCCCCGAGCGACCACACGTCACTGGCCGGAACCGCCGGCCGGCCCAGCACGACCTCGGGTGCGGCGAACCCCGGCGTGCCCGCTGACCGCGTCGGCCAGCCGTCATCGATCGACCGCGCCGACGAGAGATCGGTCAGCAGCGGCCGGCCGTCGGCGGTGAAGAGGACATTGCCCGGCGCGACGTCGACGTGGACCACCCCCGCCGCGTGCAGCTCGGAGAGGGCGGTCGCCATCGGGGTCAATGCCGTCACGACCTCGCCGAGAGGCAGGGCGCCGCGAACCGTCACGACGTCGCGCAGCGTTCCTCCGCCGGCCAGGCGCATGACGACCGCGACGCGACCGTCGTCGAGCGGGACCCGCCCGCGGACCGTCACGAGGTGGGCGCTGCCCAGCCGAGAACCGAGCGCCTCCTCCCGGTCCAGGAGCTCGAGGGCAACCCCGTCCGACTCGAGCACCTTGAGTGCCACGCGACGGCCGCTGTCCTCCTCGGTCGCCGCCCAGACGACCCCAGTCGAGCCCCTGCCGAGGAACCGGTCGACGGCAAACCCCGGCACGGTGGGCGGGCCGGCATACCGGCTCAGCAGGGGGACGGTCGTGGTCATCCCGTCATCGTGACCGAACCCCGCACACCCCCCGTCGAGTTATCCACAGCGGGGTCAGGGTGCCTCGCCCGGGGTCACCACCTCGACGACTCGTCCCGACGCGGCGCTGGTGCGGGCCGCGTCGATGACGGCCAACGCATGCACCGCGTCGCGCGGGTCGACCGGCATGGCCGACTGCGGATCCGCCTGGCTGAGGGCCGCGGCCACCTCGCGGTAGAAGTCGGCCTGGTCGCCGGGTACCCGCGCCACGGGTTCGAGCTCGCCGTCCTCGCGCACGAGCCAGCCGAGATGTTCGGCGTCAGCGGGCTGCCACTGGGAGAACGCCGTTGGCTCGTCGCCGAGCCCGCCGACGAGGTATGCGCCGGAGCGCCCGAGCAGCCGCACCCAAGGTCCCGGGGCCGCAGCTAGCGACGTCGACCCGAGGTGGGTCACCACGCCGGAGGTATGCCGGCAGCTGAGGAAGGCGGTGTCCTCGCCGACCGTCGTAAAGGCGGACAGCTCCGCATACACCGTCTCGACGGGTCCGAACAGGACGTGGACCTGGTCGACGAGGTGCGGGAAGAGGTCGAGCAGCAGGCCGCCGCCCTCTTCCGGCGGAGCGTTTTCGCGCCAGCGTTGCTTGGGCACCGGTCGCCAGCGCTCCCAGCGCATCTCGGCCCGGACGACGTCCCCGACCAGCTCCTCGGACAAGACCCTGTCCAGGGTGCGGAACTCGGGGTCGTACCGGCGGTTCTGGAAGACCGTCAGCGGAACCCCTTCTCGCGCAGCGGTATCCACCGCCGCGAGCGCCGAGGACGCGTCGACGCCCAGGGGCTTGTCGACGACGAGAGGTATGCCGGCGTCCACCACGCGGTGGACCTGCTCGACGTGTACCCCGGTCGGCGAGGCGAGGACGACAAGGTCCAGCTTGCCCTCCGACAGGAGCGCGTCAAGATCCGGGACGACCCGAGCATCCGGCAGGTCGTCGCGGACCTGCGCGGCGCGGTCCGGGTTCGAGGTCACGACGGCGGCGACATCCAGGCCGGCTCGCGCGAGCAGCGGCGCGTGGAAGGCCCGTCCGGCTCCGCCGTAGCCGACCAGGCCGACGCGTGTCACGCGGTCCAACCTAGCGGGGCTCGTCCGAGAGACCGCGGTCCCCGACCAGGTCGTCGACCTCCGCCGCCACGAGCTCGTCATCGTGGTGGACCACCCGCAGCGACGACGACTCGTGCGCTCCGGCCCGGCGCAGCCCGAACGGCCACCAGATCCGTTCGCCGAGGTCGTAGGACACCGCCGGCACGAGCAGGCTGCGGACGACGAGAGTGTCGAGCAGCACCCCGAACGCGACGATGAACGCGATCTGGGCCAGGAAGAGGATCGGCAGCACCGCCAAGGCCGAGAACGTCGACGCCAGAACGATTCCCGCGCTGGTGATGACCCCACCGGTGACCGCGAGCCCGACGAGGATCCCCGGCCGGGTACCCCGCACCCGGGACTCCTCGCGTACTCGAGTCATGAGGAAGATCGAGTAGTCGATGCCCAGCGCGACAAGGAACACGAACCCGTAGAGGGGCGTCGAGGGGTCTGACCCCGGGAAGTGGAACACGTGGTTGAAGACCAGCGCGGAGACGCCGATCGTCGCGGCGAACGACAGCACGTTGGCGGCGACGAGGACGAGCGGTGCCGTGATCGACCGCAGCAGGATCAGCAGCACGACGAAGATGACGGCGAGGATCGTCGGGATGATCACCCGGACGTCGCGTTCGCTGGCCTGCCGGACGTCGAGGTTGACCGCGGTGCTCCCGCCGACGAGGACCTCCGTCCCCACCTGGTCGAGCTCGGTCCGGATCGTCTCGACGACCGCCTCCGCCTCGACGCTGTCGGCCGGCGCGACCAGGGTCGCCTGCACCAGGACCTGGCCGTCGACGACCTTAGGGGGCTGGCCCGGAATGTTCCCGATCTGTGGGTTGGCGACGCCGTCGATCGTCCCGAGCACCTGGACGACCTGGTCGGCTTTGGCCTGGGGAGTCACGATCTCGACCGGCGAGCCGGAACCGGCCGGGAAGTGCTTCGCCAGCACCTCCTGACCGGTCACGGAGTCGACCGTCGTGAGGAACAGGTCGGACTGCGTCACGCCCTTGGCCTCGAAGGTCGGCACGAACGCCGCGCACGCGGCCAGGACGACGAACGTCGCGACCCAGGTCCGGCGTGGGTGCTTCCCGACCATCCCAGCGACTCGCCCCCAGACGCCGCGACGACCCACCGCGTCTTCGGCATGGACGTGGTCGACCCGCGGTG
>DASTNV010000183.1:0-3038 GCA_035762725.1 Lapillicoccus sp.
AGCGGGAGGACCTGGAGAAGGGTCTGGCCCTGCTCGATCCGCCGTTGCGGGGTGTACCCGAACCCGGTGCCCACCAGGGCGCCGCTGAGCAGCTCGACGGAGCCCACCCGCAGGCGCTCGGACCGGTCCGCCGGGTCGTCCCACCCGCGCTCGTATGCGCCACCGCCCGCCGCCGCGTGGAATACCCGGCGCAGTGCCGGGTCGGCAACGGCGCCGGCGAGGACCTGCCACTCCCCCGGAACCTTCGGGTTGCCCGCCGCGGCGGCGACCGAGACCGCATACGCGGGGATGTCGTAGAGGTAATTGACGGTGCCGTCGATCGGGTCGACGACCCACGTGATGCCGGTGGTGCCGGGGTGGTCGTCGCCCTCCTCACCGAGGACCGCGTCGTCCGGGCGCTCGGCGAGCAGGAGCTCCCGGATCAGCTCCTCGGCGCGGGTGTCCATGACGGTGACGATGTCGGTGGGCGAGGACTTGGTGGCCGACGCCTCGACCTCGCCCGGGCGTTCGTCGACGACGAGGCGCCCGGCGGCGATGGCGACCCGGGTGGCGAGGTCCTCGAGAGCGGCGACGTCCATCAGTCGCTCCCGCACAAGGCCGGTCGGGCCTGACGCAGGTTCGGGCAGCAGCCGGCGGGACACACGGGCGGCCGAACCCCCGGTCCCGCGGGCACCGCTTCGCCGCGTGCCTCGGCCGCTCGCTCCTCGAGCAGGTCCACCAGGCCGGCGACGAACGCCTCGTCGACGCCGACCGTGGGAACGCGGACCAGCCGCAGGCCCAGGCGCTCGGCAGTGGCCGCCGCCTCGGTGTCGAGGTCGTAGACGACCTCCATGTGGTCGGACACGAAGCCCACCGGGGCGAGGACGACGACGCGACGGCCGTCGGAGGCCAGCTCCTCGAGGCGGTCGTTGACGTCGGGTTCGAGCCAGGGCTGGCTCGGCGGTCCGGACCGGGAGCAGTAGACGACCTCGGGCGGCAGCTCCCGGCCGAGCTCGGTGCGCACCGAGTCCACGACGGCCCGAGCGAGGGCGTGGTGCTGCTCCTGGTAGAGCCGGCCCTCCCCGTCGCCGGGTCCGGACGTCTCGTCCATCGCGTCGGGGATCGAGTGGGTCACGAAGAGCAGCGCGAGCTCACTGTCGGGGACGTCGCCGAGCGAGCGGAGGGCATCCACGACGAGGCGCGTGTTCGGCCCCACGAAGGCGGGCCGCAACGCATACGGGCCGATCTTGTCGATCTCGAGGACGAGCCCTTCCTCCCTGACCTCCGCGAACGCGTCGGCGAGGTTCTCGCGGTACTGCCGGCACGAGGAGTAGGACGAGTAGGCGCTGGTCGTGACGACGACGATCCGGTGCAGCCCGCGCGCCGCAGCGTCACGCAGCGTGTCTGGGAGGAAAGGCGGTGAGTTCCGGTTGCCCCACAGGACGGGTACGTCGAGCTCGCGTTCCTTGAGCTCCGCCTCCAGCGCGGCGATGAGCGCCCGGTTCTGGTCGTTGATGGGGCTGCGGCCGCCGAACAGCTCGTAGTGGTGCGCGACGTCAGCGAGCCGCTCGTCGGGGATGCCGCGTCCGGCCGTCACCCGGCGCAAGAACGGCATGACTTCGTCCGGCCCCTCCGGCCCTCCGAAGGACAGCAGAAGGACCGCGTCGTAGGGCCCGAGCGCCTCCGCCGTCATCGACGCTCCCCGAGTCGGAACGGTTGCGGCGCGTTGAGGTGGAGCACGATCGCCACCATACGGATTCCGAAGACCAGCGCGGCGGCGCCCCAGACGACGAACGGCGAGATGAACCCCACCTGGTAGGCGACGACGACGATAACGGCGCCCAACAGCGCCGGGAGGGCGTACAGCTCGCGACGGAGCACCTCGGGCACTTGGCCGGCCAAGACGTCGCGGAGCGCGCCCCCGCCGACGGCGGTGAGGACACCGACGATGACCGCCGTCAGGGGCGGTATGCCAGCAGAGGCCAGCGCGAGCAGGGCACCGCCGACGGCGAAGATGGCGAGACCGAACGCGTCGAGCACTTTGACCAGCCGGGACAGCCGCTCGACGCCGGGATGGAAGACGAAGGTCACCAGACCGGCGGCGAGCGCGGTGGCGACGAGCCGCCAGTCGCTGATGCCGAACGGCGGGACGTTCCCGATGAGGAGGTCGCGCAGCACCCCGCCGCCGAGGCCGGTCGCCCCGGCCAGGACGAGCACGCCGAAGAGGTCCAGCCGCTTCCGGACCGCGACCAGCCCACCGGACAACCCGAAGGCGAACACGCCGAGGAGGTCGAGCAGCAGCGGCGAGACGACGGGGTTGGTCGGCATGGCGGCGCCAACGCTACCCGTGGCGGGATGTCTCCCAGGGCTCCTGCGGCGGCGTGGCTCTGGGCGCCACGGCGGGTCGCATGGCAGAGTCGAGTCCCAGCAGCATCTGAAGGTCGGCCGGACGGCGAGAGTGGTCAGGAGTTCGTGATGCAGGACCTGAGACTCATCGGCGTGCAGGACGACGGCGAGCACCTCCTCCTCTCGGGAGCGGACGGCGAGCACTACCGGCTTCCCCTCGACGAGTCCCTGCGCGCCGCGGCACGACGCGACCGCCCGCGGCTGGGACAGCTCCAGATCGAGATGGAGGGCGGTATGCGTCCACGCGAGGTCCAGACGCTGATCCGGGCCGGGGCGACGGCCGAGGAGGTGGCCGAGCGCGCCGGCTGGACCGTCGAGAAGGTGCGGAAGTACGAGGGGCCGATCATCGCCGAGCGGGTCCATGTGGCGGAGCAGGCTCGGTTGGTCCGGGTCCGGTCGCGGGGCGGCTCATCCGGTTCCGCGTCCCCGCCGACACTGCAGGGACGGGTCACCCAGCGGATGCGCGAGCGCGGCGTCGACCCCGAGAGCAACGCCTGGGACTCCTGGCGTGGCATCGACGAGACCCACTGGACCGTCGTCCTCACCTTCGCCGCCGGTGGCCGCCAGCGCCAGGCCCTCTGGAGCTACGACCCGGTCCTGCGCAGTGTGGAGGCCGTTGACGACGAGGCGCGCTGGCTCAGCGCCGACGAGCC
>DASTNV010000184.1:0-11077 GCA_035762725.1 Lapillicoccus sp.
GCGTCGCCCGGGGCGAGGTTCTCGACGTTGTAGGTGCCGACAGCGAGCTGGTCGATCGCCTGGGCCGTGGCGATCGTGCGGGTCAGGCCCTTGTCGCTCCGTTCGCCAAGTGTGGTGGCGGCGATCATGTAGCCCCCGAACCGCGACCAGTCCACCGGGCCCGTCGTGGCACCCGTGAGCTGGTCACCAGTGTTGGCCGGCGGCACCTGGCCGCTCACCGGCATGACCAGCAACCGTCCGGTCGGCACGTTGTAGTCGGTGATGTAGGTGCCACCCCGGGGCGTGGCGTTCTCCGCGGGCTTGGTGGTCACGTAGATCTCGCCGAAACTGTTCCCCGGCCCGACGACGCGGACGTCGTTGACCGTGACGAGCATGCCCTCGTGGGCCTCCCAGAACTCGAGCACTGAACGCGTGGGGACCACCGGCGAGATCGTCTCGATGTTGTTGCCGCTCGGCGGAGTCGGGGCGTACAGACCAGGAACCGTGGTCTCAGTGATCACCAGCGGCGCCGGCAGCGTCTGCCCCTTGCTCACCACGGTCACCAGCGTCGGCGTGATCTCGGTGATCGACAGGTTGGACGTCGTCGCGACGGTCTCGCCGGTGCCCAAGGGGTAGAAGTCGGTGACGCGACCGGTGACCAGGACGGAGTCGCCCACGGCCGCTGGGGTGCTGGTGAAGACGAAGATCCCCGATGAGGCGGTCGGCCGGGAGGCATCCGGGTTCGGCTGCTGGATCCAGAAGCCTCGACTGCTGCCCGTATCGCGCACCGCGGTGACGACGCCAGCGACCCGCTCGACGATGTTGCCGCGCTCGGGCGAGAGGAAGCCGTCGCCCTGGATGTCCTGGATCGTCTTCCCCCCGGGGACGCACTCGGCCGGGAGGGGGGTGACCGAGCAGTCCACGGCAGGTGGCTCACTGACCAGCGGCGCCTTGGGCGTCGGCGCCGCGACGGTGAAGTCGCTGGCGTTGTTGCCGGTATTCGTGAACGGCGAGGTGTTCCGCTGCGCCGAGGTCGTGTTGCTCGGGGCCGCCGTCGGGCCGGTGCCCGCGAAGTCGGTCGCCGCGCCGTACCCGACGTAGTCGACGACCCCCACGGCTCCGTCGCAGTCGCCACCGCAGGTGAGGGTCGTCTGGTTGCTCACCAGCGCCACCTTGCCAGCCGTGCCGCCCATGGCGATTGCGCCGACGGCGTCGGGTGCAGGAAGGTCCGCGGTGCCACCGGCGCCGGCGGCCTGCTGGATCAGGTAGAAGGACTTGGCCGCGATGCTGCCGCTGAGGTTGGTGCGCTGGTACGTCGTGCCCGTAGCGGGTGCGGCCGCATATTGAACCGACCAGGTGGAGAGGTCCACTGCCTGAGTGCTGTTGTTGTAGAGCTCGATGAAGTCGTTCTTCAAGGTGGCGCCGGAGTTGCCGCCACCGCCGTAGACCTCGCTGATCACCACCGGTGAGGTGAGGTCGATGGCCGACGCAGAGGGCGCTGAGGCGACCAGGGCGGCGGTCCCGACGAGGGGGAGAAGCGCGAGGGCCGCGAGGCGGCGGGCGGGCGAGGACAGCGACGACAACGACACGATGGGCTCCGGATCTCGGGGTGAACGCAGAGACGGCACGGCGGGTGACGCCGCGAATCGGCCAAAGTTAATGCCACCCGGGGAACGAGGCGAGAGCCTTGAGGTAAACAGCCGGTCAAGAAATCCGGGCGCTCGCCTGTCTAGGCTGGCGAGCATGGCCGCGAAGGACGCGACGACAGTGCAGGTCCCCGGACCCGACGGCGACCGCGAGGTGCGCATCTCCAGCCCGGACCGTGAGCTGTGGCCCGGAACCGGTATCACCAAGCTCGAGCTGGCGGAGTACTTCGTCGCTGTCGGCGGCTGGTTCATGCCGATCGTCGGCCACCGGCCGATCACCCTGCAGCGGTTCCCCACCGGCATCGACGGCGAGGAGTTCTTCGCCAAGAACCCGCCGCGGGGCGTCCCCGACTACGCCCAGACGGTCACCCTGACCTACCCGTCGGGCCGGAAGCACCCCCAGCTGGTCCTCAACGAGCTGGCCGTCGCCGTGTGGGCGGTCCAGATGAACACCATCACGATCCACCCCTGGCCGGTGTCCATCACCGGCACCAAGGGCGACACCGACAACCCCGACGAGCTGCGGATCGACCTCGACCCGCAGCCGGGCCGTGACTTCCACGACGCCGCGGTGGCCGCCCTCGAGCTCCGGAAGGTGCTCGCGGACCTGGACCTCACCGCATACGCGAAGACCTCCGGCAACCGCGGCGTGCACGTCCACGCGCGGATCGAGCCGACCCACGAGTTCCTCGACGTCCGGCACGGCGTCATCGCCATCGCCCGCGAGCTGGAGCGCCGGCTCCCAGATCTCGTCACGACGTCGTGGTGGAAGGAGGAACGGGGCGAGAAGGTCTTCGTCGACTTCAACCAGGCCAATCGCGACCGGACCATCGCGTCGGCGTTCAGCCCCCGCCCACTGCTGGGCGCGCCGGTGAGTATGCCGGTGGCGTGGGACGACCTCACCGGCGTCAGCCCGGCCGACTTCACCGTGCGCACGGTGCCCGCGCTCGTGGCGAAGGGGAAGGATCCCTGGGGCTCGATGCCCGACTCGGTCGGCACCATCGACGGGGCCCTCGAGTGGTGGGAGCGCGACGTGGCCGACGGGCTGCCCGAGCTGAACTTTCCGCCGGACTACCCGAAGATGCCCGGCGAGCCACCACGCGTCCAGCCGTCGAAGAAGAAGTACGACGACGACTCGGAGTACCTGCCCGACGAGGGCGGGTACCTGCGCGACAACCCTCAGGGGCCGCCCGGCGGCTGGGACTCTCCACACCGCAGGAGGCGCCGGTGACCGACGGACCCGAGCTCAGCGACGAGCAGATCGAGTTCCTCAACTCCGTCTTCGACCTCGTCCGTGCCGGCGAGACCAGCAGGGTGGCGGCCTACATCGACGGTGGCGTTCCGGCGAACCTGACGAACGCCAACGGAGACACCCTCCTGCTGCTCGCGGCATACCACGAGCACGCCGACCTCGTCCGTGCCTTGCTGGCGCGCGACGCCGACCCCAACCGCGTCAACGGCCGCGGCCAGACCGCGCTCGTGGCTGCGGTCTTCCGCCAGAACCTCGGTGTCGTGGAGGCCCTGTTGGCGGCCGGGGCCGACCCGACCCTCGGCTCCCCGGATGCGCGCGCGACAGCGGCCTACTTCCAGCTGCCGATCATGACGGCGGTGCTCAACCGCTCGTGAGCACCTCGGCCAGGTCGTATGCCGGTGCGCGCTCGACCTGATCCAGTCGGCACGACGTCGGGTCCCGGTCGGGCCGCCAGCGCAGGAACGTCACCGCGTGTCGGAACCGCATTCCCTCCATCTGGTCGAAGGCGACCTCGACGACCCGCTCCGGTCGGACCGGTACGTAGGAGACGTCCTTGGCCGAGGAGAACCGCGAGCGGTCGGTCTCGGCCGCCTTCGGTGTGCCGTCCTCGTCGCGCTCGACGAGCGGCTCGAACTCGTCGACCAGGTCCAGCCGGCGTTGCTGGGTGAACGCCGCGATCCCCCCGACGCCGACCAGGCGGTCCTCGCCGTCGACATCGGTGTAGAGCCCGAGGAGCAGGGAGCCGACGCCCTGGCCGGACTTGTGGATCCGGTACCCGTAGACGACCGCGTCCGCCGTGCGAGCGTGCTTGATCTTCAACATGGTTCGCTTGCCCGGCGCGTATGCCTGCTCCAGCGGCTTGGCCACGACGCCGTCCAGCCCGGCCCCCTCGAACCGCTCGAACCAGTCGCGGGCGACATCCGCGTCGGTGGTCACCTGGGTCAGGTGGATCGGGTCCTTGTCTTTGAGTTTCTTCAGGGCCTTCTCGAGTCGGGCCCGGCGTTCCCGGAAGGGCAGGTCCATCAGCGACTCATCGCCGATGGCCAGCAGGTCGAAGCAGACGAGCTCGGCCGGCGTCTCCTGCGACAGCTTGCGGATGCGCGACTCGGCCGGGTGGATTCGCTGGGACAGGTGCTCCCACTGCAGCCGCTCCTCGCCGCGCGGGCCGCTGCGCACGACGATCTCCGCGTCCACGACGCACTTCTCGGGGAGGAGCCGCCGGACGTTCTCCACGACCTCCGGGAAGTACGGCGTGAGCGGCCGGCTGCCCCGGCTGGCCAGCTCGACCTCGTCGCCGTCGCGCAGGACGATGCAGCGGAACCCGTCCCATTTCGGCTCGTACACCAGGCCGCCGGCGACGCTGTCCGCCGCCGGCACCTCCTTGACCGCCTTGGCGAGCATCGGCGAGACGGGCAGGTCAACGGGCTGCTTCACCCGGTCAACCTACCCACGGAGCACCTGAGACCATGGGACCGTGCCTCCGGCCCGCGTCGACGCCGCCACCGCCCAGAAGGTGCTGCTCGTCGCCGGGGCCAGCAGCGCGGCCGTCGTCGGAGCCGCGGTGAGTGGCTCGCTGGCCACGGCGACCTACTTCGCGCGGAAGGTGCTGATCCCCGACCACCGTCGCCCGGACGACATCGAGATCCTCGCGGTGGACGAGTCTCGGGTCACTTTCGCCGAGGACCCCGAGACCGTGGTCCCGGGCCGCTACGGGATCTGGCTCGACGGCGGCGCCGGTCACGCGCGCGTCGGCGACATCGTCGAACGGGACGGCCAGGCGGGCACGGTCGTGCGAGAGCTGGTCGCGGTCGACCGTGGCGAGCTGACTCCCGGCAGCGCGCGGTGGAACTCGTACTACTACTGGACCGACCCGCGCACCAGCATGGGTCTGCCGTATCGGGACGTCGCCGTCGAGGGCGAGCTCGGCCCGATGCCGGCGTGGCTGCTCGAGCCGAGAGTGGCCAACGGTCGCTGGGCGGTGCTCGTCCACGGCCGGGCGGCCCGACGCGAGGAGTGCCTGCGGGCGCTGCCGGTCCTGCTGCGCCTGGGTTTCACCTGCCTGGTGATCAGCTACCGCAACGACCCCACCGCCCCACCCGCTCCGGACGGCCGGTACAACCTCGGCCTCAGCGAGTGGCGCGACGTCGAGTCGGCTCTGGAGTATGCGGCGGCGGCCGGCGCGAAGGGGGTGGTTCTCGGCGGGTGGTCGATGGGTGGAGCCGTTGTCCTGCAGACCCTCAAGCAGACGGCGCGGGGCGACCTGGTCGACGCGGTGTTCCTCAACGCTCCGGTCGTCGACTGGGGTGACGTGATCGCGCATCACGCTCGGCTGCACCACATTCCGCCGCCGCTGCGTGACCTCGGCACGCTGGTCATGGGCCGTCGCGCTACCCGTCACCTCGTCGGCGTGCATGACCCCGTGGACGTGGCGCTCACCAACTGGGTCGCCCGGGCCGACGAGATCGAGCACCGGATCCTCATCCAGCACTCGGTCGACGACGAGTTCGTCCCCGCCGGACCCTCGCTGGCCCTGGCCGAGGCCCGTCCCGATCTGGTGACACTCGAACCGTGGGACACCGCGCGGCACTGCAAGGAGTGGAACCTCGACACGCAGCGGTGGGAGCGCGTGGTCTCGGAGTTCCTCAGCCGCTAGGCGTCAGTGCGGAACCAGCGGCCCATCACGGTGCCGTCCTCCTCGACGAGGACGCGTGGTTGGTAGCCCGTCACCGTCGCGACGTCAGTCGTCATTCGCGGCCCGGTCCCGCCGACGACGACCGGGGTCACCGACAGGCAGACCTCGTCGAGGACGCCGGCCGCGACCATCGAGCTGGCCAGGTGCGGACCGCCCTCGGTGAGGATGCGCTCCCAGCCGCGCTCGGCCAGCTGCGTCACGAGCAGCCGGTCGTCCACGGCGTCCTCGCCACATACCAGGACGTGGTCGTCACCGAGGAGCTCCCGCGCCTCGGCGAGTCCGGGAGAGTCGGTATGCGTGGCCATGAGGACCCTTCCGAGCGGTGCCCCGCGCAGTCGGGGAGGGACCAGCCCGCTGTTGGACACGCATACCAGGGGTAGCTCTGGTGGTAGGCCGAGTTCGGAACGGGTTGCGTGCCAACGGTTCTCGACGGACAGAGCGGTGTAGCCCTCGGAGCGCAACGTGCCCGCGCCGACGAGGACAACGTCACTGATCGCCCGGAGCAGCTGGAACACGACGTGGTCGGCCGCGGAGTTGACCGTGCCGGACTTGCCGTCCGGCCCGGTGATGGCGCCGTCGAGGCTGGTCGCGAAGTTGGCGCGGACCCACGCTCTAGGGCGCGGTTGCTCCAGGTAGAGAGAGGCAAGGGCCGCATCGTCCAGCGGTCCGCCAGGCGAAAGCCCCCGCATACCGGCGAGGTCCGCAAGCAGGAGGCGCATGCCGCGAGTATCTCCGGCAGGATGACCGCATGGCGAAGAAGGCGAAGGACGCTCCGTCGATCGAGGAGCTGCTGCGGGTCGGCGACGGTTTCCGACTGGACGATGTCGACTGCGAGAGCACGCCCGGGTTCGACGGCGGGAAGAGCAAGGGGCAGAAGGCGCTCGCCGGCCACGCGGCCGAGCTCGGTGACTGGCAGGAGAAGCTCTACGCCGAGTCCAAGGGCGGGGGCAAGCGCGCGGTGTTGCTTGTCGTGCAGGGCATGGACACCTCGGGCAAGGGCGGCATCATGCGCCACGTGGTCAGCCAGATCGACCCGGAAGGCATCCGTGCCACCGCGTTCAAGGCGCCGACCGAGGAGGAGCGGCAGCACGACTTCCTCTGGCGGATCCGCAACGCGCTGCCCGGCCCCGGCAAGCTCGGTGTCTTCGACCGGTCGCACTACGAGGACGTCCTCATCGTGCGGGTCCACGACCTCGTACCGAAGACCGAGTGGCTCAAGCGGTACGCGCAGATCAATGCCTTCGAGCGGGAGGTCATCGCGTCCGGTACGCGGATCGTCAAGGTGATGACGCACATCTCCGAGGACGAGCAGAAGGCACGGCTGCGCGAGCGGTTGGAGCGGCCGGACAAGCATTACAAGTACAACCCGGGCGACGTCGACGAGCGGCTGCACTGGGACGACTACATGGAGGCCTACCAGGTCGCCCTGACCCGGACCTCGACCAAGGCCGCACCGTGGTACGTCGTGCCCGCCAACAAGAAGTGGTACGCGCGGTACGCGGTCCAGCAGCTGCTGTTGAACGCCCTGACCGAGATGGCGCCGACCTGGCCGGTGATGGACTTCGATGTCGCCGCTGAGCTGAAGCGGCTCGACGCGAGCTGATGGACTTCCCCGGGCCGACGAACCTGCGGGATGACCGGCGCGAGGTGCTGCTCGAGTACCTCGACTTCTACCGGTTCACCGTTCGGGAGAAGGTGACCGGCCTCTCGGACGGCGAGCTGCGGTCGAGCCGGCTGGCCTCAGGGTGGACGCCGCTGGAGGTGGTCAAGCACCTCCTCAACGTCGAACGCCGTTGGATCGTCTGGGGATTCGAGGGCGTTGACGTGCCGGACCCGTGGGCGGAGGAGCGGGACAAGCGGTGGTATGCCGGTCCGGACGAGCGCCTCGACGATCTCCTGGATGCGTGGGACGAGGGCGGCCGGCACACGCGGGAGGTGGTGATGAGCCACTCGCTTGGCGATCTCGGCGCACCCAGCGACCGCTGGGATGGTGACATGCCACCGCCCCTGGAGCGAGTGCTGCTACACCTCATCCAGGAGTTCGCCCGCCACGCCGGACATCTCGACATCGTGCGGGAGCTGGCCGACGGCGCCACGGGGGAGTGACCAGACGTTCAGAGGGTGACGGCCAGGTCGACGACCTCCTGAGCCTCCGTCGACCCAATCGGGAGCGTTCCGAACACTCGGCCGTCGACGTCGCCCAGTCGGCTGGCCAAGAACGCCTCCGCGACCACCACCGGTGAGTACTGGACGACCAGCGCCCCCTGGAGCGTGAGAGCGACGTCGCGGACCAGCCGGCGCGCGCCGAGCTGAGCGTCCACCGGATCCGCGGTCGCTGTCTGCCGCACGGCGGTCAGGGTGTGTTCGACCGCGGCGTCCAGCCGACGGTCCGCGCCACGGACGGTCGAGAGCTCCTTGTCCAGCGATTCGACGGCGAGCGGTTCGCGAACCACCGCGCGAACGACGTCGAGCGCGTTGACATTGCCCGAGCCCTCCCAGATCGAGTTGAGCGGCGCCTCCCGGTAGAGCCGGGCCAGACCGTTCTCCTCGACGTACCCGTTGCCACCCAGGCACTCCAGCGCTTCGGCCACCATCGGCGGCGTCCGCTTGCACACCCAGAACTTGGCCGCCGCGACGGCGAGTCGCAGGAACGCAGGGTCCCCCTCGTCGACCGCGTGGGCCAGCCGCATACCGAGCAGGGTGGCCGCCTCGGACTCGACGGCCAGGTCGGCGAGAACGGCTCGCATCAGCGGTTGGTCGACGAGTAGGGCGCCGAACGCGGCGCGATGGCGGGCGTGGTGGACCGCCCGAGTCAACGCCGCGCGCATCGTCGCGGCCGAGCCGAGGACGCAGTCCAACCGGGTAGCCGCGACCATGTCGATGATTGTTCGGACGCCGCGTCCCTCGTCACCGAGCCGCGCCGCCCAGGTGCCGTCGAGCTCGACCTCGGACGAGGCGTTAGACCGGTTGCCGAGCTTGTCCTTGAGTCGCTGCAGAGCGAAGGGGTTCCGGGCCCCGTCGTCCAGGACGCGGGGCACGACGAAACAGGTCAGGCCTCCGGGCGCCTGGGCGAGCATGAGGAACGCGTCGCTCATCGGCGCCGAGCAGAACCACTTGTGACCGGTCAGCCGGTATGCGTCCCCGTCCGGTACGGCGCGCGTGGTGTTGGCCCGGACGTCCGAACCCCCTTGCTTCTCGGTCATCCCCATCCCGCACAGGGCGCCGGCCTTCCGCTCGATCGGCTGAAGGTCCGGCTCGTACTGGCGCGAGGCCAGCCGGGGAAGCCAGCGGGCCGCGAGGTTGGGGTCGTGGCGCAGCGCGGGGGCCGCCGCATACGTCATCGACACCGGACAGAGGTGCCCGGCATCGGTCTGGCTCCAGACGACGAAACCCACCGCCCGTCGCAGGTGGGCTCCGCTGCCCGGCGGCCGGGTCCAGGGTTCGGCGGTCAGGCCGTCGGCGACCGCGGTTCCGAGCAGCGCGTGGTAGCTCGGGTGATAGTCGACGGCATCCGCCCGGTCGCCGGTCGGCGCATGGGTGCGCAACCGCGGCGGGTGCCGGTCGGCGTCGTCGGCCCACCCCTGCGCCATCGTCGATCCGGCGAGGACGCCGAGCTCGCGCAGTGAACCCAGATCGTCGGCGGGGCCGCCCCAGCGGTCCAGCGCTGTCGTGAGCGTCCGGTCCGCGCCGAGGACGTCGTAGTCCACGAGCGGCGGCACCTGGTTGGTCACCGAGTGCGTCGCCACCTGCCGATGGTAACGAGTCACATCCGTCACTCGTGTCACAGCAGGGATGGGCGGGGAGCGCGACTACCGTGGTCGACGATGACGGTGAAGGCCCGGATCCGCCGTGAGCTGGACAAGGTGCACGGCGCCACGACGACCGCGCGGCTGGTGCTCGAAACCATCCGCGCGTGTCTGCGTTACCGGGTGACCGGTCTGGCGTCGGAGGCGGCGTTCTTCATGCTTCTCTCGCTACCGCCGTTGGTGCTGGCCCTGTTCGGCGGGGTGGGGTACGTCGGACAGCTCGTCGGGCGGGCGGCGGTCGACCAGGTGACGGGGTCGATCCGCGAGTATGCGGCGCAGTTCCTCACCGAGGAGAGCATCAGCCAGGTGCTGCTCCCGACCATCGCCGACGTGTTCCGCAGCGGCCGGTTCGAGCTGGTGTCGCTGGGGTTCCTGCTGGCGTTGTGGTCGGGCTCGCGGGCGCTGAACGTGTTCGTCGACACGATCGCGATCATGTACGGCCAGAGCGGCATCCGGGGGATCGTCCGGACCCGGGCCCTGTCCTTCTCGCTTTACCTCACCGCGTTGGTGTTCGGGGTCGTGATCATCCCGCTCGTCCTGCTCGGACCGACGCTGATCGACGGCTGGCTGCCCGAGCGGGTCCGGTTTCTCGGCTCGCTCTACTGGCCGGTGGTGGTCGTAGCGACCGTCGCCGCGCTGACGACGCTGTTCCACGTGGCGACGCCGCAGAAGGGCCGGTGGTGGCGCGAGTCGCCGGGCGCGGTCCTCGCGCTGGTGATCTGGGTGGTGGCTGCCTTCGTTGTCCGCGGCGCCGTGGGCCTCTCGCTCGACGGGACGTCGATCTACGGCCCGCTGTCGGCCCCGATCGTCGTGCTGATCTGGCTGTATGCCGTCGCGATCGCCGTCCTCGTCGGCGCCGGTCTCAACGCGGCGACGCGGGTGCTGTGGCCGGTCGCGGTTCGGTCGTCGCCGACCACCCGCCTCGTCGAGTGGGCCCGCGCCGAGGTCGAGCGGCGGCGCTCGACCGGGGACGAGGAGATGGACCAGATGATGGCCGCAGAGCAGCAGTATCTGGACCTCGACTGGGGGAGCGGGGCCTCACCAAAGGCCTGGCGCGACGCGTCGTGAGCCGGTTTGGGAATCGTCTGCCGGGTCCGCTACTGTCTACCGTGCATCGAGCGGGGGAGTGACACCGCCGATCACCCCGCGGACGTAGCTCAGTTGGTAGAGCGCAACCTTGCCAAGGTTGAGGTCGCCGGTTCGAGCCCGGTCGTCCGCTCGGAGGCACGAGCAGCACTGCCTTCGCGGTGGAGTGGCCGAGAGGCGAGGCAGCGGCCTGCAAAGCCGCGTACACGGGTTCAAATCCCGTCTCCACCTCGACACCCACGGGAGACGATGGGCTCAGCACGACCACCCTCGGGCGATTGGCGCAGCGGTAGCGCGCTTCCTTGACACGGAAGAGGTCACTGGTTCAAACCCAGTATCGCCCACCATTGATCAGGCCTCTGAGCTGCACAAACGTGGGCCTGTCCGTTGGGCAACGTGGGGCAGCGTCAGCGGGAAAAGGCCCTGTAAGACGGCACACAGCCACCACCCCACCGGAGTAAGCCACTCGCCGGAACTGCCCGCGATCACACCATAACGGGCTCTTCCCAAATGACGGTGTAGGTGGGCCTGGCTGGGCGGTCTGAACTGGTGGGCGCGTCGTTGCCGGGGTGAGGGTCGAGGTCTTCCCAGGATGGGAGTTCTCACACCGCCCATC
>DASTNV010000185.1:0-9666 GCA_035762725.1 Lapillicoccus sp.
TCGATGCGACGCGAGGGCCCGTCCTGGGTCATCGCGTCTCCGCTCGGCTCCGCCCGACTCACCGAGACGGCGGGGATCGCCCAGCTCGCCCGGTTGCTCGCGCGGCCCGGGGTCGAGATCAGTGCCCTCGACCTGTCCGGGCGTGCGGACGCCCCGGTGCACGCCGATCTCGGGCCGGCCCTCGACGCGCAGGCCAAGCGCACCTATCGCCGGCGGTTGCTCGAGCTGCAGGCCGAGGTCGACGACGCGACCGACGCCGGCGACGCCACCCGAGCCGAACAGGCCCATGTCGAGATCGATGCGTTGATGCGGGAGCTGCGCCGCGCGGTCGGCCTCGGTGGCCGCGACCGTCCGACGGGCTCCGACGCGGAACGGGCCCGGGTCAACGTGGTCCGCAGCCTGCGCCGGGCAATCACCGCGGTCCGCCAGCAGGCGCCGCAGCTGGCCGCCCACTTCGACGACGCCGTCCGGACCGGTCGCTACTGCCTCTACCTGCCGGACCCCACGGTCGCACTCTCCTGGACCGTCGACGCGGGGGAGTCGTAGCCGCCGCGGCGACAGAACACTTCGTTCCCTTCGATGGAACGCCTGAAGGGCATGAGTGCCCGAGCCGACGAGCGGCCGAGCGATGTGCCCTGCGGCATCAGCCACGTCGCCGTCGTCACCGCCGACCTCGACGGCTTCCGGACCTTCTACGAGGAGGTGATCGGGCTGGAGACGGCCGTCGTCCAGGGCGCCGGGCCGCGTCACGGTCGCGGGGCGGTCGTCTTCGCCGGTGACGCGATGCTCCACGTCTTCGAGGTTCCCGGGTACGACCCCGCAGCAACCGGCCAGGCTTCGACCATGTTCGGTCGCGGTCGGCTGGACCACTTCGGGTTCACCGTCGTGGACGAGGCCGCGCTGCGTCGCGTCCGGGACCGCCTGCTCGCGGCCGGGGCCACCAGCGGCGACATCCGCCCGCTCGGACCGATGCTCTCCGTTCGCTTCCAGGACCCGGACGGGCTGGAGGGCGAGATCAGCTGCTTCAACCCGGACTTCGACCCGTCCGCCGTCCGTCCCGAGGACGAGGTGGTGGACCCGCACTGGGTCGACCGCGCTCGACGCGTCCTTCACTCTCCACCAGAACCCGACCGTACCGAGACATCAAGGGGGACCCCATGACCCGCTCCATTCCCCGATCCCGTCGAGCCCGAGTCGTCCTCGCGGCGGGGGCTGCCGTCGTGACCCTGGCCGCGACCGCCTGCACATCGACCGCCCCCGACAGCACCACCACGACGGGCGCAGGCGCGAGCCGCTCCTCGTATGCCGATGCGCCGTGCCCGAAGCCCAACATCCCTGGCATACCCGAGTACGACTTCCCCGCGAACGCGCGCTGCGGGTACCTCACCGTGCCGGAGAACCGGAGCATCCCCAACGGCCGGACCATCAAGGTCTTCGTGCTCCGGATCCCCGCCTTCGCGTCGACACCCAAGCCGGATCCCGTCGTCGTGCTGTCGGGAGGCCCGGGTGGGGGTGGGTCGTTCGAGTTCAGTGGCCGCATCAAGGCCGGCATGAACGCCGACCGCGACGTCATCTTCGTCGACCAGCGTGGGACTCACCTCTCCCAGCCGCTCCTGGGCTGTCCCGAGTACGACGAGGCCGTCAACCGGGCCCAAAGCATCCTCTTCACGTCGCCCGCCGCCACCGAGGCGGACGTCGCGGCCGTCAAGACCTGTCGCGACCGGTTTGCCGCCCAGGGCGTCGACCTGTCGGCATACAACACCGCGGAGAACGCCGCTGACATCGCCGACCTGCGCGTGGCCCTGGGGATCGAGTCCTGGAACCTGTTCGGCACCTCGTACGGGACGAAGCTCGCGCTCGTCACCCTGCGCGACCACCCACAGGGGATTCGCACCGTGACCCTCGACTCCGTCTCGCCACCGAACCTCAACATCGCCAAGGAGTGGTGGTCGGCACCGGCCCAGTCGTTCGCCGGCATCTTCGCCGGCTGCAAGGCGCAGCCGGCGTGCGCCGCCGCCTACCCGACCCTCGACGCCGACTTCTACGCGACCGTGAAGCGCCTCGACGCGAACCCTGTGGTCGTCGAGACCAAGGACGCCTCCGGCGCCCCGATGACGCTGAACATCGGCGCGTTCGCCTTCGTCTACACCGTCGTCGACGGCAGTGAGCACGGCGACCCGACCATCCTGCCGAAGCTGATCTGGGAGATGTCCCACGGCAACCCCGATCTGGTCGTCAAGGCGATGCTGGCCGAACGGACCCCGCCCCAGATCGTCGGGCTGGGTGGCCATGGGCTGGCGTTCACGGTCTTCTGCGGCGAGGCGGCGAACCTCACCAGCGCGCAGGACGCGCTCGCCTTCTCGAAGTCGGTGCTCCCGGAGATGCCCGACAGCGTGCTGACCATGCAGCCGAAGCAGGGACGGCTGTTCCAGGAGTGCCCGGTCTGGGACGTGAGCGACGCGGCCCCCGCGATGATGACACCGGTCACGAGCACCATCCCGACCCTCATCCTCGAAGGCGAGATCGACGCCGCCACCGCCCCGTCGTGGGTCCGGCTCGTCACTCCCGGTCTCCAGGGCGATCAGTTCGTGACGTTCCCGTTGCTCGGTCACTCGGTCTACGGCAAGTCGCCGTGCTCCGTGAAGATCCTCGCGGGCTTCCTCAACAACCCGACGCAGCAAGTCGACCGGTCCTGCGTGAACCAGGAGCCACGCCCGTTCGTCACGAGCTGAGGCGGTGAACCGTGTTGTCGGAGAACGACGACACCCAGACGGCGTCGGTGGTGGCCGCCACGGCCAGGTTCGCGGCATCGAACAACTGCGGGAGCTGCCCGAGTATGCGGCGGGTCGCCACCGCGGCGGTCGCGGGGTCGACGGTCGCGAGGGCCGGACCCTCCTGTGCCACGACGACCACGCGACCGTCCGGTGCCAGCGCGAGACCGTCCGGCGCCCCGGTCACCGGGGCCCGGGCGGTCACGGCGAGGCTCGTCGGGTCGAGCCTGACCACGGTGTTGTCGAGCGTGCAGGCGACCCAGACGGCGGTGTCGGTGGCGACGATGCCCTGCGGTCCGTTGCAGGCCTTCGGTGAGGCGGTGGTGGCCAGCGACGCCGGGTCGACCTTGAGGACGGTCCCGTCCCGGTAGTGCGACACCCAGACTGCGCCGGCGCCGGTCGTGACGAGTCGCGCACCGAGGCCGATGTCGGCGCCGCCGGTCACGGTCGTACCGGCGGGATCCACGCGGACCAGCCGGCCGGCGTCCTGGGCGACGACCCACACCGAACCGAGTCCGATCGCGACGCCCTCGGCGCCCTTCCCGACCGCCACGCGCCCGGCGACCTTGCCGGTGGCCGGGTCGATCCGGACCACCTCCCCGGTCGCGAACGCCGTGGCCCACACCGCACCGTCCGCGGCCGCGACGCGCAGCGGGACGTCGACGCCCGAGACGTCGAGGTCGACCTTTCCGTCTCGGATCCGGGACACCTTGGTGTCGCCGGCCTGGGCGACCCAGACCGCGCCAGTGGAGTCGACGGCCAGGCCGACCGGTCCCTTACCGACGGCGACGACGGTGCCCGGGTCGACGGCGGCGATCGTGGTCGACGACGTCTCGGCCGAGGCCGGTGGAGCGCCAGCATTCCCGGAGCCGCCGCAACCGGCACACCCCACGCATACGAGGACCGCCATGGCCAACCGCCGCATTCCCGGACGGTAGCAGCGAACTGGGCTCAGGTGTCGAAATTTTTCGACACCATGACCTTCACTCCAGGACGAAGCCCCGCGCCGCCCGAGCCAGCCGTTCGAAGCCGGCCGGGTCGATCCGGTAGACGTTGGGCTCGCCGGCCGCCACCGACAGGGTCACGAAGCCCGCGGCGCGGAGCAGCGCGAGGTGGTGGAGCAACGTGGTGCGCGGCCGGTCGAGGCGGGCACAGAGCTCGGCCAGGGTCCGGGGCCCGGCGCGAAGCTCGTGGAGGACGAGGATGCGCGTCTCGTCGCCGACGGCGTTGCCTTGTTCGCGCAGGGAGCTGGCGGCGTCCGCCATCCCCTCGGCCCCCAGCGGGGGGTGGACGATGACGGTCGCGTCGGACTGGTCGACGGAGATGAGGATGGGTTCGACAAGGACCGATCCGACGAGGACCACGCGCTCCAGAACGTCCGGGCCGTAACGGATTCCGGGGGTGACCTCGCCCAGCAGAGCCGCGGGTCCGACGGCGCGAAGCCGGGCGCTGGTCGTGTTGGGACGGTGCTCGACCGGGAGGTCCGGCCAAGCCTGCGCGACGCCGAGCAGGGTGTCCTTCAGCCCCTCGTCCGACACCCGGCGAATCCAGGGGCTGACCTCGGGCAGCATCCCCGGGCTGGCCAGTGCGCGGTTCAGCTCGCGGTTCGCGGCGGCGTCGCCGTCCAGCGCCGCCTGGAACCGGTCGACACCGACTCGCTCTCGGAGCTGCTGCCGTTCGCCGCCCGCGGCGACGAACCGCAGCCGGTCCGGCGGCGTCCGGGTGAGGAGGTCGAGCAGGGCGGCGCGGTCGCCCTTGCCGCCGGAGGTGGCGAGCAGGCCGATGAGGTTGATCCACCCGAACCGACCGAAACGGGCTGCGGCGCGGGTCAGCTCACCCCCACCCGACCCGCGGACCGCGGACCACACTGCCGGGCCATGGGCCAATACCGATCGCCAGTCGGGGTCGGCGACGGCGACGGCCGAGACCAGGAGGTCATAGCCGTCGCCGCCGCGAACCGCGACCTTGGTCACTTCCGGGTCAGCTGCGGCACCACGAGGAGCTCGATGTTCATCGTCGTGGCCTGTCCGGCTGGGCCGCCGAACGTGATGGCGCTCACCGGGTCGCCGTTGCCTCCCGGCGCCAGCCAGGAGAAGACGTCGCCGTCGTAGTGCGTCAGCGGGGCCGACAGGTTCTTCGGGCCGAGCGTGACCGTCAGCTTTCCGCCGGACTCGGTCACCGACACGTCACCCACGTAGGGGTTTGTGTAGGTGCCCACGTAGTCGGACAGCGGCCGGGCCGGCTTCGGCGAGGCCGGCGGAGGGTTGGCGACCACGCTGTGGTTGTCGTAGAGCGCTCCGAAGCCCGGACCAAAGAAGCCGAGCCAGTCCCGCTCGACGGTGCTCGTCCGGACCAGGTCGGTGAACGACGTCGCGACGGTCTCCGCGATGCCGAGCGGGGCAGCGTTCGTGAGGACGACGATGCCCACGTCGGCCCCCGGAATGATCTGGTAGTTGGTGCCGGCTCCGACGTAGAAGGCGCCGGAGTGCCACCACCGGACGTGGCCGGTCGACTCGATGTCGACGTTCACGCCGTAGCCGTAGGTACGACTGCGACCCTCCGGCGTCGTGGTCCGCGCGTTGATCGCCTGTGAGGTGAACTCCTCCATGAAGACCGAGGGGTCGATGACCTGCGTGTTACCTGCCTTGCCCGTGGCCAGCACCATGTTCATCCACGCCGCCATGTCCTTGACCGAGGCGCTGAGGCCGCCGGCCGGGGCCTGGGCGTCGGCGTCCCGTGTGTAGAGCGGCGCGAACTTGCCGTCGCCCACGTTGCCCACGGGGAAGTGCAGTGCGGTGCGGTTCGGCCGGGTCAGGAAGTCGTCGTAGCTGTACGACGCCGTGGTCATCCCGGTCTTGGCGAAGAGCTCGTCAGCGCAGAGCTTGTCCCACGGCTTCCCGGAAGCCCGGACGACGGCCTCGGCGCCGGCGGTCATCCCGAAGTTGGAGTAGTCGTAGGTGGTCCGGAACTGCTGGAGCGGGAACTGGTTCAGCTTGGCGAGGATCTGCTCACGGTCGAACCCGAAACCCTCGAGGTCGTTGCCGGCCAGTCCCGGCACACCGGAGCGGTGCGAGAAGAAGTCACCGATGGTGACCATCTTCGTGACGGCCGGGTCGGAGAGGGTGAACTCCGGCATGTACTTCACCACCGGGTCCGACCACGAGACGATCTTGTCCGTCACGGCCGCGGAGATGCAGGTGCTGGAGACCGACTTGGAGACCGACGCCACCTGGAACACGGTGTCGGTGTTGACCTTGTCGGCCTTCCCGAGCTCGCGCACGCCGAACCCTTTGGCGTACAGCACCTTTCCGCCATGAACGACGGCGATCGCCATGCCCGGAACGCCGGAGCGCTTCATCGTCGCCGCCGCGATGTCGTCGAGCTTGTTGACCGCCGACCGGATCATGCCCTCGGAGATCTTGGTCGTCGTGTAGACATTCGGGGCGGTCCCGTCCGCCGGCGGGACGCCGTGGGGGCCGCCGTTCGCTGCGGGCAGGAGCACGCCGGCGCCGGTGCCCGGCTCGATGGAGGGGTCTGGAGGTGTGGACGTCCCCGCGGAGCAGGCCGCCGTGCCCAGGACCAACGACACGACGACAACGGACAAGAGCCGAGGACGCAGCATGGGCGACAACATGACATCTTTTTCCGGCCGAGGAAGCCAACTTGGCGGAGATAACCGCCGAGATCTCGCCAGTCAGTCGACGAGCTCCTCGGGTGGCGCGACGAAGAACGACTTTCCCTCGTGCGGGTCGAGGGTCACATAGCAGCTGTAGAGGTCGTCGATCTGGCCCACCTCGAGGCCGGTGACCATGTCGACCAGTGCACTGCCCGGCTTCAGCTCACGGGATAGCACCGTCCCCGCCACCGGCGCCGCGGAGAAGTTGAGGACGGTGATCTGGTCACCCTGCTCGAGCCGGTGGACCATGACGAGCATCGCCTTGTTCGAGACGGCGGGCACGTCGAGCTGCTTGGCCGTGGCGATGCCGTACTTCGCGCGGACCGCGAGGATCTGGCTGAGCCGGACGGCGAACGAGTCCTTGTCGGCGAGCTGGTCGGGAAGCGAGCCGTAGAGCGAGACACCGCGGGGCATCTTCGACGCCGACTGGCGCGCGTCCGGCTGGTACCCCATAAGGTCATAGGCCGACCGGTGGATCCATCGCGTGTCGCCGTCGCGGATGAGGTCGCCGACCTGCTTGCGGTCGAGGGTGAGCCCACCGATGAGGTCCCAGCCGGAGAGCGCGAAAACGCCCGGCTGCCAAGCGTTGTACATCGCCAGCAGCAGGTGGGCACGACGGATGGCCTCGACGTCCTCGTCCTCGAGCTTGCCGAGGTCGCGGTAGCCCAGGGCAGCAGCGATAAGCGTGGCCGTCGTCGACGAGATGCCGTTGGTCGTGAAGATCGCGTTGTAGGGGCCGCGTTCGCCGGTCAGCCGCTCGACCAGCTCGCCGCGGATCAGGGTGGCCAGGTCGGCACCGGAGATCGACCGGCGCCGGAACCGGAAGTCGTCGCCGGCGTGCAGTGTCGCGAAATGGACGAGCTCGTAGGTCATCTCGTCGTGGTTCTGCAGGGCGTGAACCAGTGACGCCGTGTCGACGCCGGCCTGCCGGGCGAGGTTCATGGTGAGGCGGAGGAACTCGGTGTCCTCGGTCGCCAGCGCGTGCTGGTACGCGGGCCGGTTGATGAAGTCGTAGGAAAGGTCGGCCCCTCGCTCCTGCGTGTTCTTGATGTCGTCGATGGTGAGGTTCAGCTCCTGAAAGGTGAACCCGCCGACCTTGCGCACCATGCTGGCGATGAGCTGGTTCGCCGCTTCCGAAAGCGGGTGACCCTCCGACCAGGCCGGGCCGCCCTCGGTGCTCTTCTCCACGCCGAGGAAGCCGTTGGCGTCGAGCCGCAGACCACCACTCCCGAGGTCGCCGAGGGAGTGCAGCGCATCTCCGATGACCAGCCGCATACCGGCGAACGTCGGGTCGAGCCAGTTCAGCGAGGGCTGGCCCTCCTTGAAGTAGTGCAGGTAGACCCAGCGGTGCTCGTTGCCGTCCGGACCGAGGACCGGCGCGGTGGCCGACCAGTTGGTGTCCTTGATGCCCGGTTCGTAGAAGATGACCCGCTGCAGCCGGCCGATGATATAGCCGCCCTTGGCCAGCAGGTCCTCGGTCTCGTGGTCGAGGTTGACCGAGTCCCGACCCCGCGGGACCTTCGGGAGGAGGTGCCAGTCGCTCTCGGGGATCTCGACCATGTGGTAGATCCCGGGGAAGTCCTTGTAGCCCATCTCGGCGAGGCGGAAGTCCGCGCCCTTGCCGGTGTGGCCGGGGACGATGTCGTCGATGATCGTGCCGCCGTGCGCGGCCGCGACCTCGCACATCGTGCGGAACTCGTCCTCGGTGCCGAACGCCTCGTCGAACTGGGTGCTGATCCGGTCGAAGTGGCCGTCGACGCTGGGCGTCGCCTCCCAGCCGGTGATCCCGCCGGCCCGCTTGACCGGGCCGGTGTGGATCGCGGTGATCCCGATGGCCTGGAACGCCTCCCAGAGGTCGCTGTCACCCATCGTGCCGAGGAAGGAGTGACCGGCCTTGGTGATGAGGGAGATGGGGTATGCGGCGAACCACACCGGCGCCTTCTCGATCGCGGCGCGGGGGTCGGGGTCTGCGAACGGGTTCTGCCACATGCTGCCCTGGCCGGTGAACTGCTTGGCGAACGCCTTGGCGTCGCCGAGCATCGACTCCTCGACCAGCCACTGGACGTACTCCGGGTTGTCGCCCGACGCCGGGCCGTTACCGGGAGTGCGCCGCTGCCACGGCCACATCCGCAACCGGGCCCGCGGCCGTAGCCGAGACGGCCTCGCGGGATAGAACTGCTCGTCGTAGTTGAGCTCCTCGGACTGCACGTCCCCGTGCCCGTTCTGCGCGGCCGCGTCGTCGGCGGCGATGGCGGGCAGTGCGTCGGTCTGGGGGTTGACGTTGTCGAGGTCGGGCACGGAAGAACTCTCCTCCTGTACTGGCAGGGTGTCGTGCGGGGCTTCCGTCATGCTGCCGCATCCTCCTCGTCCGCGGGGCGCCAGGTCCCCCCGTTCACAACATCCGCATGGCCACTTCAGGGACGGCTCATGGCCGCCGCTCGTGAAATCGACCGCACAGAGCCCGCGAACCGGCCGGCTCGGGACAGGTCGAGGAGGCCACCATGGCGACGCGAGGACAACGGACCATCCGAGCGGGCATCACCGCTCTGCTCGTGGGGACGATCGCCTGCTCCGCAGCGCCGGCCTTCGGTGCGCCGATCCTCGTCCGCGACGGCGGACCCGGCGGGTACGGCACCTACGGCGGGTATGCCACATACGGCGGGTATGCCGCGCCGGACTCCCAGCCGGCGACGGCGACCCAGTCGGCGGGCGTGGTGCTCATCGACACGGTGCTGCCGTACCAGAACGCGCAGGCCGCGGGTACCGGCATGGTCCTCACCGCCGACGGGCAGGTCCTCACCAACTACCACGTGGTCCAGGGCGCCGGCACGATCACCGTCACCGTCGCGACCACCGGAGAGAGCTACCAGGCCACGGTCGTGGGCGCCGACCCGAGCAGCGACGTCGCTCTGCTCCAGCTGAACGGCGCGTCGGGCCTCACCACGGTGAAGGTCGACGACGACGTCGCGAAGGTGGGCGACGCGGTCACGGCCGTAGGGAACGCTGGCGGTACCGGTTCGCTGACGGCCGCGGAGGGGACGATCTCGTCGCTCAACGCTTCGGTGACCGCGGCGTCGGAGGGTTCGGCATCCGGCTCGGAGACGCTCTCGTCGATGATCGAGACCACGGCCGACGTCGTCTCGGGCGACTCCGGCGGCCCGCTGTTCGACGCCGAGGGGGAGGTCGTCGGGATCGACACCGCCGCCTCGACCGGTGCCG
>DASTNV010000186.1:0-7719 GCA_035762725.1 Lapillicoccus sp.
CGACGGCAACCTCCCAAACACCCGCCTGCGGGTTCGTGGTCGTCCGGCTGGCTGCCTGACCCGCATTGCAGTTGGCGAGTGAAGACGGCGTGCAGGCCGGCGGGTTGTACCAGTTGGGCGTCGAGTTCGCGTCGATACCGACGCCGTACGGGTGGAACCGGAGGAACCGGATCTGGCCGGTGCCCGGCGGGTTCGCCGTGAGGTCGACCTTGAGCGCCGGAGTGCCCGCCGGGACGTTGAAGAAGTAGCTCACCGACTGGTTCCGGTACGCGGTGCCACCCTTGGTCACCGAGTAGCCGTTCGCCGCGGTGAACTGCTCCGCCGCGACGACGGTGTTCATCGTCTCGGCCTCGACGCCCGGGTTCGACGGGTCGTCGAGTCGCAGGATCGCGGAGTGGATGCCCGATGTGGCCGGGTTGACCGAGACCGTGAACGTCACCGGCTTCGACAGCGGCAGGGCGATCGTCGTCGGCGACGAGAAGGTGCCGTCGTTGCCGACCCAGCTCACCGCATATGTCTTGGTGCCACCGCCGCCGTTGTTGCGGACGAAGGTGTACGTGCGCGTGTAGCTGTCGCCGGACTTGACGCCCTCCCGGTCGTAGATGCCCGTGCCGACACCCGGGGTCGCGAGGAACCCGGACAGGACGGTGTTGACCGGAACCGAGGACGAGATGTCGACGGTCTTGGCGTTGGTCGCCAGCTGAGCCCAGGCCTCCGCGACCCGGATCAGGCCGTTGCCCTGCTCGTACGCCTGGTAGTTCGGGATGAACCGCGCGGTGCTGTTCATCGCCTGGCGCAGCTGGTCGGGCTTGGACTGCACGCCGGTCGCCTTGGCCGCCGAGATCAGCAGCGCCGCGGCACCAGCCGCCTGGGGCGAAGCCATCGAGGTGCCGTTGAACATTGCGTAGCCGGTGGTGCAGGCATACGGCAGGCACTGGCCGGCCGGGTTCTGCCAGGTCGGGATGGTCGAGACCGCCGAACCGGGCGCGATGATCTGCGGCTTGAACCCGCCGTCCTCACGCGGACCGCGCGAGCTGAACGGGTGCATGTTGTCCTGGCGCTCGTCCACCGTGGTCGAGCCGTAGTTGCTCTTCCAGGTCTCGTTGGTGATGTACGAGCCGACGCTCATGACCTTGGACGCCACCGACGGGTCGCCGATGGTGTTGAGACCGGCGCCACTGTTGCCCGCGGAGATGAACATCTGGACGTTGTACTGGGTGATCAGCTTGTCGTAGAGCTGAGCCCGGGCGTTGTTGCCGTCGTTGAGCGACGGCAGGCCGCCGATCGACATGTTGATGACGTCGACATTGGCCTGCTTGGCGGCGTAGATCATGCCTTCCACTAGGCCATGCGCAGTGCACGGACCGAGCGGGACGCAGACGCGGACCGAGACGATCTTGGCGCCGGGGGCGGCGCCGGACGCCTGCCCGCCGAACAGCCCGTTAGCCGCGGTGATGCCCGCGACGTGGGACCCGTGGGCGGCGGAGACGATGCCGATGTTGACGACCTTGTTCTTGCCGTCGGTCTGGACGACGAACGGCATCCGGTCGGCGTACGGCGTTGCGTGCCTGTCGGTACCGAAGTACCCGATGTCCTTGTTGACCTTGTAGTCGGTCATGGCCGCGTCGTCGACGAAGGTCCGGTTCTGGTTGGCGTCGACCCGCACGGTGTTGCTGGCGGTGTCCCAGAGCACGCCGAACAGGCCACTGGAGCCGGCCGGGTTGCCGTCACGGTTGACGTCGTTGCCGAGCTCGCCCCCGAGATTCGGGTCGCGCTCGTTGAGCATGCCGAACCGGTAGACACCGGCCGGGGCGGTCCATGCGATGTCGCCCTCGGTGAACGACGGACCGGACACCTGGGTGTCCATCTGGATCCAGGTCGGGTCGCCCTCGTTGTTGACGCCGTCGGTGAAGGTTGGGTCGGTCATGGTGACCCAGTCGACGATCTTGCGCTCGCCGGTCGTCGTGGTCTGGAGCGCAGGGTGCGCGAGGTCGACGCCGCTGTCGAGGATGCCGATGGTCGTCCCGCGGCCGTCCCAGGTCGGGTGCGCCTGGCGGAACTGGGCGGCGCCGGTGTCGCCGATCGGCATATAGGGGTTGACCACCGGCGTGCTCGCCGAGGGCGGCGCATACGGTGCCGGGGGCTGCTGGCCGTTCTGGCCGGGCGAGGGGTCCTCCAGCGGAATGACGTCGTCGACATCGACGCCGTCGACACCGCCGATGCCCGGCACCGAGCCGACCTTGCCGGTCGGGACGACGGCCCGCAGGTAGCCGATCGAGTCCTCGCGATAGCCGATGCTGCCGCCCAGGCCCTTGATGGCCGTCTCCACCTTGGCGTTGGCGCCGGAAGCGGTCGAGACGATGAGCGTGACCGTCGGGCTGCCCTTGGCGATCGCCGCGGCGACCAGCTCCCGGTCCTTCTTACCGAGCCCGGTGTCGCCGGACTTCGCAGCGGCGGGAGCCGCTACGGCTCCGGTCGCCAAGGTGGCGGCGGCCACCGCGGCCGCTGCCGACGCAGCCAGGATCGCTGGCACGCGCGAACGAGATCGCATGGAGTCTCCTACCCAGATTCGACACGCCCCCGACCGGCGGTCCGCCGCGTGCAGGCCGGAGCATGCCATCGCGGACCCCTCTGGCTGGCAAATGGCTGGGAAATTTGACGAAAAACTGAAGATTCGCCGGGAGTCAGCGGTTGCGCCACGCGTCGGGCGCCGCGGCGAGCTCTTCGACGTGCGGGGGAAGTCGCCCCGCGAGCACATCGGCGAGCGTCGTCTCGTCCAGCACGCGGCGCAAGCTGGCCCGAACCGCCACCCACACGACGGGCAGGTGCTCGGCGGCGCCGGCGTAGGCGGTCTCGTGCGGCCGGAGCCCGCGCACCTCAGCGAGGGGACCGTCGACGGTCCGGAAGACGTCGCCGAGGGTGATCTCGTCGGCGGGGCGGGCCAGGACGTACCCACCGCCGGGTCCGCGCCGGCTGGTGACCAGTCCGCCGCGTCGCAGGTCGGCGACGATCGCCTCGAGGAACTTCCGGGGCAGCCCCTGCTCCCGCACCAGGACCTCGACGGACACCGCGGGCGTATGCGCCTCGTCGCCACCGGCGTGGTCTCGCTCGGCCTCGGCGAGGGTCAGCAGCGCACGGACCGCGTAGTCCGTGCGTGCCGAGATGTCCACGCACGAATTGTCGCGTCTGGTCAGGCGTAGCTCGCGCGTATTCCCAAGGCGAGCCCTCCCACGGCTGCGTCGCCCAGCGGCCGGCTGGTGTCGACCCGGAACAGCGGACCGATCTCCTGTGGTCGAGCCGTGGTCACCGAGCTCTCCCGGTCCGGGTCGTCGCACCAGACCTCAGGTACCCGGGTCGCGTCGAGGCCGGCCCGCCGGAGCCCCTCGCGGATGTTCCGTCCGTCGTCCGGCCCGAAGCAGCCCTCCACGACCGCTCCGGCTGGGCTCGCCTCACCGAGGCCCCTGAGGGCCTCACCGCCGATGTCTTCCCTCAGCAACGGAACCCCGAGCTCGGTCGCAAGTCGACGGGCCAGCTCCGTTCTCCCCGACTCCGGAGGCCCGTTGACCAGGACCACGATCCGCGGGGTCGCTGAGGGGGGCCACGGATCGGCGGGCCACTCAGCGCGAGTGACCGCGTAGCGGTCGTGGTCCCGCCACTCGTCAGCTCCCTGGGTGGTCGGCATCAGCAGGTACGACGGGGAGAACCCCTCGCGGCGGAAACCGAGGCTGCGCAGCACCACCGCCGACCTCACATTGGCCGGCTGGACATTGGCCTCGAGGCGATGGAGTCCCAGGCCTTGCGGCTCCGGATTGAAGGCGAGGTCGACGACGAGCCTCAGCCCTTCGCCGAACAGTCCGCGACCGGCATACGGGTCGAAGGCGTCGTACCCGAGGGTCGCGCTGAGCGCGCGACCGCGAACGACGTTGGTGACATTGACCTTGCCGACGAGGTCGTGGTCGCCCTCCCGCTCGTTGGCATGGATGAGGAAGGTGCGGTGGTACCCCGATGCGGCGCGAAGCAGGGACGGCAGGCCGTAGGGGTCGACCGGGTTCCACTCGCGCAGGCGTGGGGAGGACTGCAGCGTGGCGCGGACGTATGCCTCGACGTCCGCCTCGGTCGCGCTGGACACCCAGACGCGCTCCCCGTCGGCGCGCAGCGGTCGCGGCTGGGTCACACGGTCTGCCCGCGAAGGATGACGGTTGTCGGAGCGCGCAGAACGTCGATGTTGGCACGCGGATCTGCCTCGTAGACAACGAGATCCGCGGAGGCGCCCTCCTCGATGCCTGACTTACCGAGCCATGCGCGGGCGCCCCAGATACCGGCCGACAAGGCTTCGATCGTTGTGAGGCCCGCGGCGACGAGCTCGGCGGCCTCGTCGGCGACCAGCCCGTGCGGGAGGCTGCTGCCAGCGTCGGTGCCGAGGTAGATGGGCACGCCGGCGTCGTGGGCGGCAGCCACGGTGGCGTGGCGGCGTTCGTAGAGGTCGAGCATGTGCGCGTAGTAGGTGGGGAACT
The DNA here is from genome assembly GCA_035762725.1 of Lapillicoccus sp. Classification (GTDB taxonomy): domain Bacteria; phylum Actinomycetota; class Actinomycetes; order Actinomycetales; family Dermatophilaceae; genus Lapillicoccus. The sequence goes on from DASTNV010000186.1 coordinate 4,515, forward strand.
TGTCGCGGCCGGGCGCGGCCATCTCGGGAAGCCGGGCGATGTTGATCAGCGTGGGGACGATGGCGATCCCCTGCTCGGCGAACTGGGCGATCGACTCGGGCTCCAGCCCGCAGGCGTGCTCGATGCAGTCGGTCCCGGCCGCCGCGAAGTCGTAGAGCGACTCCTCGCCGAAGCAGTGCGCCGTCGTACGGGCGCCCTCCTCGTGCGCGGCGGCGACGGCGGCGACGACGGTCTCGCGCGGGAACGACGGGCTGAGGTCGCCGGTCTCCCGGTCGATCCAGTCGCCCACGAGCTTGACCCAGCCGTCGCCGCGTCGGGCCTCCTGCCGGACGTAGGCGACGACGTCCTCGGGTTCGACCTCGTGGGCGAAACCGCGGAGGTATCGGCGGCTGCGGGCGATGTGGCGGCCGGCCCGGATGAGCCGGGGCAGGTCGTCGCGGTCGTCGACCCAGCGCGTGTCGACCGGAGTGCCGGCGTCGCGGATCAGCAGAGTGCCGGCGTCCCGGTCGGCGAGGGCCTGCTTCTCGGAGGTCGCTTCGTCGACCGCCCCGTCGGGACCGAGGCCGATGTGGCAGTGCGCGTCGACCAGGCCGGGGAGCACCCAGCCAGTGACCGTCTGCGCCTCCGCGGTCGGTCTGGTGAACGTCACCCGGCCGTCGACGACCCAGACCTCGGAGCGCACGTCGTCCGGTCCGACGAGCACCGGTCCGGTGAGATGGAGGACGTCGGCCATGGACGCAACCTACGGGACCGGTCCTGGCTGGCATACGATGCCCGCGGCGATGGATCCCGCCGGCGCACTCGCGCGAACCGCCTCCTCGGCAGGCCGATGGTTCCTACCCGCTGATCCGTCGTGTGGGTAGGAGGCACCCGTGAGCGAGACCCCTGACCGGAACCATCCGCGTGGCCCGGGCCACAACGGACACCCCGAGCTGCCGCTCGACCCGGACCTGCCGCCGTCGACTCCCCCGCATCTGACCTGGGCCGGCGTCGGGCTGGTCTTCGTCGGCGGCATCGCCGGGACCCTGGCCCGTTACGCGGTCGGCGAGGTGCTCGCGCCGTGGGGCGCCTGGCCGGCGGCGACGTTCTGCGTCAACGTCGTCGGCGCATTCCTGCTCGGCGTCCTGCTCGAAGCCCTGGGCCGGCGCGGGCCGGACGTGGGGGTTCGGCTGCGACTGCGGCTTCTCCTCGGCACGGGGTTCCTCGGGGCGTTCACGACGTACAGCACGCTCGCGGTGGAGACCTCGTTGTTGGTGCGCGACGGTTCGGCGCCGGTGGCCCTCGGGTATGCGGCTGGTTCGGTTGTCGTGGGGTTCCTCGCGTCGATGTTCGGGATCTGGGTGGCGGCGGCCCACCACCGGGCCCGCGTCTCGGAGTCGACACGGTGACGCTGGTCTGGATGGCCCTTGCCGGGGGGCTGGGGGCGGTGGCCCGGTTCGTGCTGGACGGCCTGGTGCGGACCCGGTTTCCGTCGTCGTTCCCGTCGGGGACCGTGGTCATCAACATCACCGGGTCGTTCGTGTTGGGCGTCGTGACCGGTCTGGCACTCGGGCACGCGGTTCCCGATGAGTGGCGGCTCGTCGTGGGGACCGGGTTCTGCGGCGGGTACACGACGTTCAGCACCGCGTCGTTCGAGACGGTCCGGCTGGTCGAACTGCGCCGCAGCGGGCTCGCCCTGCTCAACGCCGTCGGGACCGTCGTCGTGACGATTGCCGTCGCGGCTTCGGGACTCTGGCTCGGCATCGCCCTTGGCGACTGACAGGTCCCCGGCATCATGACCCCATAACCCTGACGTCGGGCACGTCGCTTCCGAGGAGCTGGGCGGCCGGGACGATGCGTGGCGTGGCCGTCACCTCAGCGCGCCGGCCGACCGCGCGGGCCGTGAGGTAGGCCTCCTCGATCCGCTGCAGGACGCGGTGCGCGTCGCGCGCGATAGCCCCTGGAGTCACACCCACGACCACGACCCCACTGGCGGACAGGTCTGCGTCCCGCTCAACGGTCGCCTCCCAGTCCAGCACTCCGGCGTGGAACTCCCGGCTGTGCACCATCACGGCCATCGCGACGTCGTCGATCCACAGATCTGGGGTGGTCAGTCGGCGACCGCGGCTGTCGCGCAGCTCGGGATTCAGCCACGCCGGAGGCAGTGTCCTCGAGCGAGCAATGATCCGAGCCAGGTCGGCTTCCGGGACGGACCAAGCCCCGGCGGCTGCTTCGGCGAGGGTTCGGCGGAGTCGCGCGCTGCCGTTCGGCCGCCGCGCGTCGATCCAATGACTGACATCGTCGAGCCGGACTATTCGGTTCTGGATCGCGTCGATCAGTAACGCTCGGCAGTCGGCGTCGTCCGCTGACAATGCGGCAGCGTCCACCACCGCACGCGACAGGCATGAGAAGCGCAATGCGCCGCGCTCGATGATCCGCTCGTCGACGAAGGCGGTGCGTCTGATGCATAGCCACCGGACATCGCGTGACCGGTGCGATGGCGGGACAAGCACATGGATGCGGTTAATCGTCCTCGGGGACGTCCGACCGTGCAGATCCAACGCGGTCGGCCCAGCCAGCCAGCTGTCGGCACCGGCATACAGAAGGGCCGCCATCTGGCGCTGCCCCGTGCTCGGAAGTCCTGGGGAGAGGAGCAGAACACCAGGGAGCAGCAACCGCCAGGACCGCCCGAGGCGCCAGCGGACCTCCGTCGCCGACACCCCGGATTCAAGCGTCTGGGCACGTGAAACGACGCCGAGTTGCTCTACGGCGCGACGCAGAAGTTCCTGGGGCAGGTCCATACGGACACCGTGCTGGACCGCATGACACCGCTCAAATGACCGCCCGGGAGTTGTGGATGACGTGACGACGCGGCCACACCATGTGGACGACCGCGTCACCGTGATGCTGCGCGTCTGAGTGCGCGTCTGAGTGCGTGTCAGAGTGCCTGTCAGAGTGCGCTTGGTGTCGTCAGGACAGCACCAGGCGCACTCTGACGCGCACTCTGACCAATGCGAGGAAGCCGAAGAGCGGGCCCGGAGCTCAGCGACCGCCTAAGAACTTCTCGAAGCCGGCCGGCAAGTTGCTCTCGTCGAACTGGGACGCACCGTCGCCGCCCGATGCCGGCATGCCGAACGCCGAACCGGCCGCCGCCGTCCCGGCCGCCGCCGCACGCTCCGAAGCGGCCCGCTCCTCCGCCGCCCGCTTCGCCGGGTTGCCGCTCTTG
>DASTNV010000187.1:0-6117 GCA_035762725.1 Lapillicoccus sp.
AGGTAAACCCACTTCCTTCACGCGACACTAGTTCCCACAATCTCGATCGGCGGCGCCGCGCGCGGCGGCACGGACTGATTGTGGAAACGTTCCGGTGCCAGGGGACCGGCAGGTTCCCACGATCACGGCGAGAAGGCGATCCTGCCGAGACCGCGCGTGAGCGCGGTGAGATTTCACCCTCAGGAGGGCGAAAAGTCACCGCGATCCCGAAGAGAGTGCTGCCGGACACCAGCCGGCCGGCAGCCGGAAGTCGTTGCGCTCTGCGTGAAGTCGGCCCGAACTAGCCGTGAAGTCGGTCTCTGGTCGGTGTGCGGTCGACCATGATGGCGGGATGAGTGAGCCCTTCCACGCCGTCGACGTCATCATCGCCAAGCGCGACAAGGGGGAGCTGACCGACCAGCAGATCGACTGGGTGGTCGACGCCTACACCCGCGGGGTCGTGGCCGACGAGCAGATGTCGTCGCTGGCCATGGCCATCCTCCTCAACGGGATGACCCGCCGGGAGATCGAGCGGTGGACCGCAGCCATGATCGCGTCGGGCGAGCGGATGGACTTCTCCGGTCTGTCGCGGCCGACGGCGGACAAGCACTCGACCGGCGGTGTCGGCGACAAGATCACCCTGCCGCTGGCACCGCTCGTCGCGGCTTGCGGCGTCGCCGTCCCGCAACTGTCCGGTCGCGGCCTCGGCCACACCGGGGGCACGCTCGACAAGCTCGAGTCGATCCCCGGCTGGCGCGCCTCGTTGGACAACGACGCGATGATGCGACAGCTCGAGGACGTCGGCGCCGTCATCTGCGCGGCGGGCGCCGGGCTCACCCCCGCCGACAAGAAGCTGTATGCGTTGCGGGACGTCACGGGGACGGTCGAGGCGATCCCGCTCATCGCCAGCTCGATCATGAGCAAGAAGATCGCCGAGGGCACGGGTGCGCTCGTCCTCGACGTCAAGGTCGGCTCGGGCGCCTTCATGAAGGACGTCGACAATGCCCGAAAGCTGGCCGAGACGATGGTCGGGATCGGCACGGACGCGGGCCTGAAAACCGTCGCCGTCCTCACCAACATGCAGACCCCGCTCGGCCTCACCGCGGGCAACGCCCTCGAGGTCCGCGAGTCGGTCGAGGTGCTCGAGGGCGGCGGCCCCGAGGACGTCGTCGAGCTCACCGTCACCCTGGCCCGCGAGATGCTCGCGGCCGCCGGTCATGAGGAGGTCGACCCCGCTGACGCCCTCAAGGACGGTCGAGCGATGGACGTCTGGCGGCGAATGATCGCCGCGCAGGGCGGTGACCCGGACGCGGAGCTGCCCGTCGCCAAGGAGACCCACGAGATCCTGGCCCCCGCGGACGGGGTGCTGACCCAGCTGGACGCATACAAGGTGGGGGTGGCCGCCTGGCGCCTGGGCGCCGGCCGGGCCCGCAAGGAGGACGAAGTCCAGGAGGGGGCCGGGGTGGAGATGCACGCCAAGCCCGGGGCGTACGTCCGGGGCGGCGACCGTCTGTTGACGCTCCACACCGACGACGCCCAGCTGTTCGACCGCGCCATCGAGGCCCTCGACGGGGCCTACTTCATCGCGCCGGAAGGGTCCCGCCCCGACCTTCTCCCACTCGTCATCGACCGCATCGAGTGACCCCTACGCTGGGCGCGTGCCTCAGCTCATCAGCGCGCCCACGCGCATCCCGGTCCCCGGTGGCAAGGTCATCGACGAGTACGTCGGTGCCGTCAACACGCCGACGACGACACTGCCCGGATCGGTCTCCGTCGCCCACATGAACGCTCCGGCGGACTGGTCGGAACCGTTCCAGGCGCCGGAATTCGGCGAGGTGACCGTCGTCCTGCGCGGAACCGTCCACGTCGACCACGACGGCGGCCGCCTGGACGTCCAGGCGGGACAAGGGGTCGTGACCGGCCCCGGCGAGCGGGTGCGGTACTCGACGGGGCCCGAGGGCGCCGAGTACGTCGCGGTCTGTCTCCCGGCGTTCACCCCGGAGGCGGCCCACCGTGACGACGACTGAGCTGAGCCTCGACGTCCTGCGCGCCGTTCCCAAGGTCCTTCTGCACGACCACCTCGACGGCGGCCTGCGCCCGCAGACGATCATCGAGCTGGCGGTCGGCGACCCCGAGGTCGAGGAGAACCTGCCCGCCCACGACGCGGCTGGGCTCGGCGAGTGGTTCCGCGAGAACGCCGACTCCGGCTCGCTGGAGCGATACCTCGAGACGTTCGACCAGACCCTCGCCGTCATGCAGACCGAAGCAGGGCTGTTCCGCGTCGCCTCGGAGGCCGCGCAGGACCTCGCGGCCGACGGTGTCGTCTACGCCGAGATCCGGTATGCGCCGGAGCAGCACCTCCAGCGAGGCCTCACCCTCGAGCAGGTGGTCGAGGTGGTCAACGACGGTTTCCGCGAGGGGGAGCGGCTGGCCCGGGAGGCGGGCCACGGGATCCGGGTGACCGCGCTGCTCACGGCCATGCGGCACGCCGCCAAGAGCCGGGAGATCGCCGAGCTCGCGGTGCGGTACCGCAACGAGGGCGTGGCCGGATTCGACATCGCCGGCGCGGAGGCGGGGTACCCGCCCACCCGGCACCTCGACGCGTTCGAGTACCTGCGGCGCGAGAACGCCCACTTCACCATCCACGCCGGCGAGGCGTTCGGGCTGCGGAGCATTTGGGAGGCGATCCAGTGGTGCGGTGCCGACCGGCTCGGCCACGGTGTGCGGATCGTCGACGACATCACCGTCGAGGGTGTCCCGTTCCCACAGTGGCTCGACCAGGCTGCCGCTCGGGGACTGACCACGTTGGCCGACGTCGATCTCGACTCGGTGTACCTCGGGCTGCTCTCGGCGTACGTCCGGGACGCCCGCATCCCCCTGGAGATGTGCCCGAGCAGCAACCTGCAGACGGGGGCCGCCGCGTCGATCGGGCTGCATCCGATCTCCCTGCTGGCCCGCCTGCGGTTCCGGGTGACGCTCAACACCGACAACCGGCTGATGAGTGGCACGTCCCTCTCGCGCGAGGCGGCCCTGCTGGCCGCCGAGGCCGACTGGACGCTCGCGGACCTGCGGTGGGTGACCATCAACGCGATGAAGTCGGCCTTCCTCCCCTTCGACCAACGGTTGGCGATCATCGACGGCGTGATCAAGCCGGGGTATGCCGCCTACGGGCTTCCTGCGTAGTTTGTCGAGATACATACCGATAAGTCCGTTATATAGTTACGATGCGTCTCGTTGCGCTGCTTTGACGGTGCAAGATCGAGGTAGCCGTGGCGCTCGTGGATACTCGTGCGACGACCCGCATTGGTCGTCGAAGCTCTCATCGTCGTGCGTGGTTGCTTCCGCCGCTGGCCGGCCTCGATGCGTCCGTCCACGCCGGTTCAGGGCCACCGCCTCTGTTCGAGGCCCTGTCCGCCGTGGCCCATGAGGCCGCGGCCGGCCACGCGGTCGGCTACGCCTTCCGATGCGCATCTGCGACCAGGACCCCGACGCGGAGATCTACCTGTACTCGGCGACGATCAGCTCGATCGACCGCCCCGACCTGGCCTTCGGCACCGTCGAGCCGCCGTTCGGGACGCCGATCGCGCCAGGCAGGACCGCCGACGTGCGGTTCCACGCCGCGTCGTCCGGGGACGGTGCCGCGACGTTCATCGCGAACCTCTTGGTCCGATGGGGCCACACACTCCCGGTGGGGTCCGACCCGGACCACCCCGGCATCCTCGTCCAGGTCCTCGTCGAGGGGACCCGGAGCGCCTGACCGCCGCTGGGGGGCGGCCAGGCGCGGGGGGCGCCTGGCTGGGTCAGGGCTGGGTCAGGCGATGCGGTCCGGCGCCGTCAGCCGGTGCCGTAGCGCCGAGTCGCGGGCCAGCCGGACGGTGTCGCGGCGGCGGCGGTCGGCGAGGATGGCGGCCAGGACGTACTCCGGGTGGTTCCCCGGGGGCGGGGGCGGCGAGACGTAGAGGCTCATCTCGGCGAGCAGCTTGCGGCCCATCTCGTCGCGGGCCTGCGGGGTCATCGTCTGGGCGGCCGGCAGGAACGTCCGGACCGCCATCGCCAGGTCGTCGGGCAGCTGGGTGATATCGGCACTCATCGCCCACGACGCCAGCTGCGGCGGCATCGGCACCGGCGGCGGCAGCTGGGCCGTCACCCGGTCCCGAACGACGTAGGTGCCGGCGACCATGTCGCCGAGCCGCTTGCCCTTCTTGCTGAGGATCGAGGCGATCACCGCGGGGACGCCCCAGAACATATAGACCTCGACCACGCCGAGCAGTCCCCGCGCGAACGCGTGCCGGAACGTGATCGGCCCCGCGTCATCCCGGACGGTCCGCAGGCCGGCGGCCATCTTGCCCAGGCTGCGGCCACGGGTCAGCGTCTCCATCGTCACCGGGTAGACGAGCCACGCGATGAGGAAGCAGACCAGCAGGGTGCCCGCGACGAGCGCGTCGTCGAGCTGCCGAGACAGCGCGGCCCCGGCCGAGACCAAGGTGAACGTCACCACCCAGACGATGAGGTAGTCGAGGAACCCGGAGAGCATCCGCGACCCGATCGAGGCCGGCGGGAGGTCGAGCGCGACCGCCTCACCGGTGACGAAGTCGTCGTCACCGACGCCGAGGGTCGCGCTGCTCACCGGGTCATCGTAGGTGGCCGTCTCCTTGGGCCAGCGGCGATCCCGGACCCGTCCCGGGTCGGCGACCCACCGCATACAGTGACCGCGTGGATCTCGACGCCTACGTTCTCGCGCACCAGCACGAGTGGGCCCGCCTCCACGAGCTGGCCAGCAAGCGTGGCAAGCTCACCGGCGCCGAGGGCGACGAGCTGCTCGACCTCTACCAGCGGGTGGCGACGCACCTCTCGGAGATCCGCACCCGCTCACCCGAGCCCACCCTGGTGGCCCACCTGTCCTCGATGCTCGCGACGGCCCGGCTGCGGTCGGCCGGGACGCGCACGCTGAGCCTGGACGACGTGACGGCGTTCTTCACCGACACGTTTCCGGCGGCGCTGTACCGGATGCGGGCCTGGTGGCTGTGGACGATGGCGGCGAACGTCGTCGTCGCATGGATCATCGGCGCCTGGTTCGTCGCGAACCCGAGCGTCGAGTCGGCACTCATCTCGCCGGCCGAGGCCGACCAGCTCATCAACAACGACTTCGAGAGCTACTACAGCGAGTATGCGGCGGGCAGCTTCGCCTTCAAGGTCTGGACCAACAACGCCTGGGTCGCGGCCCTCTGCATCGCGCTCGGCGTCCTCGGGCTACCGGTCATCCTGTTGCTGCTCAACAACATCCTCAACGTCGCGGTCATCGGCGGGCTGATGTGGGTGCACGGGAGGGCCGACCTGTTCTTCGGCCTGATCCTCCCGCACGGCCTGCTCGAGCTGACTGCGGTGTTCGTCGCGGCCGGGGTGGGCCTGCGGCTCTTCTGGTCCTGGATCGAACCCGGTCCTCGACGACGGTTGGACGCGCTGGCCCAGGCCGGGCGAGCGGCGATGTCGGTGGCGTTGGGGCTGGCCGCCGTGTTGTTGGTCAGCGGCATCATCGAGGCCTTCGTGACGCCGTCACCGCTACCGACCTGGGCGCGGATCGCGATCGGCTTCCTCGCGTGGGGCGCCTTCATGGCCTACGTCTTCACCGTGGGCCGCTGGGCGGTTCGGCGGGGCAACAGCGGCGACGTGTCGGCCCGCGACGCGGGCGACATGACCCCGGTCGTGGGCTGATCGCCCCTACCACCAAGGCTGTTCGCGGGCGACGTCCGTACCGCCAGTGCGGTCGAGCCCGTCGAGCGTGCGCATGTCGTCGTCGGTGAGCTGGAAGTCGAACACCTGCGCGTTGGCCTCGATCCGCTCGCGGTGGGTGGACTTGGGCAGCACGATGAGGTCGCGCTGAACCGCCCACCGGATGAGTACCTGTGCGGGCGTGCGGCCCAGCCGCTCCGCGATCCGCGCGACCGACGGGTCGTTCAGGTGGCGCCCGGTGCCGAGCGGGCTGTAGGCCTCGAGCGCGATATGCCGGCGCTCGCTTCCCTCGAGGAGGTCCCGCCGGAACTCGAAGGGGCTGAACTGAACCTGGTTGACAACCGGGGCCTCGCCACCCAGCTCGAGAACCGCGTCGAGCTCTTCGACGCTGAAGTTCGACACCCCGAT
>DASTNV010000188.1:0-9832 GCA_035762725.1 Lapillicoccus sp.
GCTCGAGACGTCGCCAGACGCCCGAGAGCGGATCACCCAGGCCTGCCGAGAGGCGCTCGCCCTCGACGAGTCGGACGTCATCGTGCTGGGCTGCGCCGGGATGGCCGACCTCTGCGCCCACATCTCGGCGGAGATCGGCGCTCCGGTCGTCGACGGGGTGGCGGCCGCGGTGGTCACCGTCGAGGGATTGGTCCGGCTCGGGCTGCAGACCAGCGCGATCAACGAGTACGCGGCGCCGCCGGTCAAGGCCTACTCAGGCCTGCTGTCCGAGTTCGGCGTCGGGCAGGAGTCGCGCACCCCTCAGGGCTGAACTCGCCGAGGCGCCCGACGTTCCGGGGGTCGTCGGCCGTTCCGGGCTATTGCTCCTGGAACGGCCTACAGCTCCCGGTTCCTCAGTCCTCGAGCTCGCCGAGGAACTGGCCACCGAGGACGCGCTCGACGACGGCGCGACCGTCCGAGGACGAGGTGCCGATGTTCTCGTCGTCCTCGCTCACGGCGTCGTCCGGCTCACCGACGGTCGCCGCGGCGGGCACCGGCTTCGGAGCGGGTACCGATCGGCGGGACGCAGTCTTGGCCGGAGCCGCCTCGCTGGCGGGGGCGCCCCTGGACGATGCGGGAGCGGCAGGCGGTGCCGACGGACGTGAGCTCGTCCGCTCCTCGGCGCTGGGGACGAAGTCGGGTGGCGCGCCCGGCTGGGTCCAGGGGTCGGAGCTCGGCTCCGGACGGGGCTCCGGCTCGGGAGCCCGCACCGGCGGAGGCGGTGGAGCCGCCGTTGGCGCCGACGCGCCCGCCTCGGGCATCGGGACGCCCTCGACCGGGACATCGACGCCGATCTCGTCGATCAGCGCCTGCCGGACCAGCTCGGCGTGGTTGCCGGCCCGGAACGTGTTGGCCAGCCCCACTGTCGCGATGCCGAGGACGAGCCGCTGACCGTCGAAGTCGACGACCTGGGCGTGCTGCGACAGGAACGTCCAGGTGACCCGGCGCATCGTGAAGATCCGGGCCAGCACGTCCGGCCAGACCCGACGCAACGCCGCGGTGTCGAGACCGGCGCCACCATCCGACCCGGCTGCCGCCGGCGCCGGCGTCGGTTCGCCGCGAGCCGGTGGGGCAGGCGGCATGGCCGGAGCCTCCGGTGGCGTCGACGCGATCGACTCGCGCGGGCCGCCCGCGGAGGTCGGCGGTGTCGACGGTGGCTGGGTCGACGGAGCGGGCCGAGGCGCCGGTTCCGTTGCCTCTGAACGGGATTCGGGCCGAGCCCCATCAGCGGGTCGCGCCGAGGAGGGAACCCCACCGAGGTCGAGGCGGCGTTCGAGACGATCGAGACGCGCCGCATACCCGCTCGGGCCGGAGGCCGCGGGGAGGAGGATCCGCGCGCAGATCAGCTCGAGCTGCATACGCGGCGCGGTGGCCCCCGTCATCTCGGTGAGGCCGGCGTTGACGATGTCGGCCGCGCGGGTCAGCGCCCCCGGACCGAACCGGGACTGCTGCCCCCGCATCCGCTCGAGCTGGTCCTCAGGAACGCCGCGGAGCACGGACGCCGCACCCTCGGGTACCGCGGCGACGATGATGAGATCTCGCAGCCGCTCGAGCAGGTCCTCGACGAACCGGCGCGGGTCATGACCCGACTCGATGACCTTGTCGATCTGGGTGAAGACCGCCGCGCCGTCGCCGGCGGCCAGCGCGTCGATGGTCGCGTCGAGCAGCTCGCCGTCGGTGAACCCCAGCAGCGACGCGGCGCCTTCATACGTGAGCCCCTCGTCGCCGGACCCGGCGATCAGCTGGTCGAGCACCGACAGCGAGTCGCGCACCGAGCCGCCGCCGGCCCGCGTGACGAACCCGAGCACTCCAGGCGCCACGGCAACGCCCTCCTGGCGGCAGAGGTCCTCCATGTAGGCGGTGAGCTGCGCGGGCGGGACCAGGCGGAAGGGGTAGTGGTGGGTCCGCGACCGGATCGTCCCGATGACCTTCTCCGGCTCGGTCGTTGCGAAGACGAACTTCACGTGCTCCGGCGGCTCCTCGACGATCTTCAGCAGCGCGTTGAAGCCCTGCGGCGTCACCATGTGCGCCTCGTCGATGATGTAGATCTTGTAGCGGCTCTGGGCCGGGCCGTAGGACGCGCGTTCGCGTAGGTCACGGGCGTCGTCGACCCCGCCGTGCGAGGCCGCGTCGATCTCGATGACGTCGACCGTGCCGGCCCCGCCGCGCGACAGCGCCACGCACGACTCACACACGCCGCACGGGTCAGGGGTCGGGCCCTGCTCGCAGTTGAGGCAGCGGGCCAGGATCCGCGCGGAGGTGGTCTTGCCACATCCACGTGGCCCGCTGAACAGGTAGGCGTGGCCGACCCGACCGGTACGCAGCGCCTGCATGATCGGTTCGGTGACATGGTCCTGGCCGATGACGTCGCGGAAGGTCTCCGGTCGGTAGCGCCGGTACAGGGCGATGGTCACCCACGAACCCTAGTCGCGCCCGAGGACACGGGTTCCGGGCCGTGAACAGGTCAGGTCGGCGACGGCCCGAGGCCGTCGCATACGCCCTTGACGCAGGTGATGGTCCGGCTCGCGGTGTCGTTGCCGCCTCCGTCTCCCGGCGTCAGGACGACGGTCACCGTGACCGGCTGGCCGTCCGGCGGCGCCGACAGGGCGATCACGCGCTGGCTCGACGATCCGCTCTGGAGGGGCGGGACGGGGCACCGGAGCCCGCCGCCCGGAGCGGTGGTGCACCCCTCGGTCGGGCCGATGATCTTGACCGGGCCGTTCACCGACACCACGAGTGCCCGGCCGGCCGTCGACGGCTGCGGTCCGAGGTTGCGGACCTGCGTCACGACGGAGATCTGGTTCGCGGCGCCGACAAGGGTGACGCGCGGGAGCGCCACCGCGAGTCCCCCGGAGGGTGCGACCGTCGTCGAGGTCGAGGCGGTACTCGTCGTCGGCGTGGCACCGGTCGTGGTCGAGCTCGTCGAGCTCGTCGTCGGAGTGGGCGGGGTCGGGCCCGGCGGCCACGGCCGGCCCGAAGCGACCCACGCGACCACGATGACGATGACCAGGGCCAAGAGGGCTCCGAGCACCGGGCCCCGCCAGCTCCGGCGGAAAGAAGGCTCGGTGGGAATCAGCGGCGGCGGGCTGACCTCGATCGAGGACGGGGAGCGTCGTCCCGCCTCCTCGACGGCGACGATGCTGTAGGCGGCCTCGGCCGCTCCGACGTCGCCCGCTTCCGGGCCGGGCGCGTCGGTGAACGCCAGCTCTTCCGTCTCGCCGATGAGCCGGCCGTCCCGGTAGACCTCGTACCGGACCCCCGCGTCGGCGGCGACCGACGTCCAGGACAGGACGACGCCGTGAGTCCCGGCTGTTGCCTGCAGACCGGCCGGCTGCCCCAGCGGCGCGCTCAGGACGTCCACCCGCGCGGCCTCGGCCACGCCGTCGCGGTCCCAGGCGAACAGGGTCCCGTCGGAGGCGCGCAGATACAGGACCGGCGTGGCCCACTCGCTGCGACTCGTCGTGAGGATCGCCTGCCGGGCCAGGGTTACGGCAGCGTCGACCGGCTGGCTGGACGTCAGCGCGAGATAGGTGGCATTGCTGAAGGCGATCGCGGCCTTGTCGCTGATCTCGAACTGCATCGCCACGACCGCCGGGATCCCGTTGTCCACCAACGCGATCGCGGTCGCGGCATACGGGTCGGCCTCGTTGACGCGGGCCCCCTCACACGAGTTGAGCAGGGCCAGTCGGATCGGCGCGTTGGAGAGGATGACCCCGAGGTCGCCGCCAGGAACCCACTCGGCCCGGCCGTAGCGGTCGGTGAACGCCAGGGTGCCCTCGCCGGAGGTCGCGTCGACGGCGCCGTGGCCGGAGAAGTGGAAGACGTGGTACGGCGCGGCGATGAGGGCCTCGCGAACCGCGTCGAGGGTCGGGACCGGCAGCCGGGTGATGATCAGCCGGCCGGCCTCGACGTGTGAGCGCAGCGCCGTCGTCAGACAGCGCCACTCCTGGTCGCCGTCGATCTCCGCGAGGTCGGTCGGGCTCGCCGTGACGACGAGCATCCGCATGGCACCGTCCACGCGCAGCGGCGGCACCGGTTCGGGCACGTCGACCTGACGGACCGTCGGGTACTTCGCGTACTGACTGGGGAACCGGTGCCGCTCCCCGTCGTAGAGCAGCTCCCATGGCACCTGGGCGAGGGCGGGCGCCTCGGTCAGCCGGACCCGCAGCCGCAGACCTCGGCCGGCCCGGTCCTGGGCCGCGAGACTGGCCCGGAGCTGGCGCAGCACTGCGCCGCGGAAGACCGCGTCGAACAGCGCCCCGCCGTAACCCCGCAGGTCCGGAGTGACGCGAGCCTCGTGCCGGGCCACCCCTCTCGTGGCGTTCATGAGCCGGACGACCTCGCGCAGCGCCGCCACGTTGGCGGCGGGCAGGACGACGGGTTCCGGTGCCGTCGGACCGACCGGCGAGCTCGAGACGCGCGCCGTGGTCACCTCCGCGACACGCTCCAGGACGACCTCGAAGTCGTCGTATGCCAGTCGCTCCATCGCTCGCTCCCTGCTCAGGATGACACGGACCTGGCGTCGGCAGGAGAGCGCTCTCCGACTAGCGTGGGGCAGGTGTCGAGGCCGCCTACGCTCGAGACCGTCGCGGAGCGGGCCGGCGTCTCCCGCGCGACGGTGTCGCGCGTCGTCAACGGGGACGACCGGGTTGCGGACGCGCTGCGGGTGGCCGTCGAGGATGCGATCAGCGAGCTCGGGTTCGTCCCGAACCACGCCGCGCGGTCACTGGCGATGCGGCGGACGGGGGTGGTTGCCCTCATCGTCGGGGACACCGATCCGTGGCCCATGGCGGGCGAGACCCGCGACGCCGCGGCCGCCGCCGACCTCCAGCTCCTCGTCCTGCTGGCCGGCGACGCCGCCGCGAACGCTCGCGTGGCCGCATACGCCCGACACCACGTCGACGGGGTGCTGCTCCTCGCCGACGACGACGAGCTGGTCCGGCAGCTGGCGGAGTGGCGGGTACCCGTGGTCGTCGGTGGCCGGGTCCAACCGACGTTCGCCGGCGTCGCGACCGTGGACGTCGACAACGTCGGCGGCGGCCGACTCGCCGCGCAGCGCCTCCTCGACCGAGGACGGCGTCGGCTCGGCATCGTGGCCGAACCTGTCGAGAGCGCAGCCGCCGCCGACCGTGAGGCGGGGTTCCGGCAGGCGGCGGACGTGGAGCAGGTGGTTCGCGGCGACGGGACCACCGCGAGTGGGGAGCGAGCCATGCGCGCGCTGCTGGAGACCGCGCCGGGCATCGAGGGAGTGTTCGTGGCCGGCGACCAGATGGCCCTGGGCGCGCTGCACGTCCTGGCCGAGGCCGGCCGGCGGGTACCCGACGACGTCGCGGTAGTCGGGTTCGACGACCTCGACCTGGCCGCATACAGCACCCCGCCGCTGACGACGATCCGCGTGCCGTGGGCGGCCCAGGCGTCGCAGATGGTCGGGGTCCTCGTCGACCGGATCGCCGGTCGAGATACCCCTGCGAGCGTCGTGCTCGACGTCGAGCTGGTGGAGCGCGAGTCCGCCTAGCGACGAAGACACCCCACGTACCTGGAAGAGCCCACCTGCCCTTGCTGCATTCCTGCCCTGGGGGAGTTCAGTGAGGTACCACCACGCGGGGTGCCGACGACCAGTCTAAACGACGGCGGAGGTCATGCCTCACGCCTGCCCGGGCACGACGGGCGCTTCGGGGATCGCCTCCGCGTCGTCGCGGACGCCGTTGACCCTGGCGGGGAGGCGGCGTTCGGCGACCAGCGCGAGCCAGGCGACGACCACGCAGCCGCCGACGAGCATGGCGATGTAGGACGAGGACCACCCGTGGCCGATGAGGATGCCCGCGACCGCCGGCCCGACCACCGACGCCGACTGCCAGGCGATGCTCATCACCGCGTTGTAGCGGCCGCGGAGGTGGTCAGGGGCCAGGTCGTTGACCATGGCGGGCAGGGTCGGCTGGTAGAAGGTCTCGCCGAAGCCGAACACCGCGGCGCAGAGGCCGAACAGCATCGCTGCGACGATCGTGCCGGGGACCAGCCCGGTGGCCCCGAGGGCCAGGAAGGACAGCGCCCAGATGCCCGACATGAGGACGAGCATCCGCGTGCGGCGGCGGCCCTCGATCCGCTGGAGGACGAACAGCTGGAGCACGACGATCACCGCGGTGTTGGCGGCGAAGGCCAGCCCCAGCGCCTGGGTCGAGATGCCGCCGACCTCGCGGCCGAACGCCGGGATGCCGGTGTTGAGCTGGCCGTAGCCGACGAACGAGCCGACGAAGACGATGAGCAGGACCAGCAGCAGCGAGCGGTCGCGAAGCACTGTGCGGTAGCCGATGCGGGGCGCTGCGCCGTCGTCGGTCACCGGCGTCACAGGGCGCGGCACGCGCCGCAGCGGTCCGAGGAAGATGGCCAGCGGCGCAAGGAAGGTGGCCGCGTCGATGAGGTAGATCGCGACGAACGTCTCGGGGCGGGTGACGTCGACGAACAGGCCGCCGAGGATGCCGCCGATCCCGATGCCGAGGTTGAGCAGCGTGAAGTTCACACCGAAGTACCGCTGTCGCAGGTGGCTCGGGATGATCGTGCCGACGAGGGTCTGGATCGCCGGCCAGATGATGCCGCCCGAGAACCCCAGCAGGATGCAGCCGATCGCGGCCCGAAGCTCGGTCGTGGCCGATGCCAACACGATGTGTGCGGTGATCTGGATGACCAGCGAGCCGATGACGACCAGCCGCGGCCCGATCCGGTCGATGAGCGCGCCCACCGGTCCGACGACGAGCAGGCCGACGAGCGCCGGCAGGGCCAGCAGCAGACCGACCCGAGCCAGCTCGAAGCCGCGCACCTCGTGGAGGTAGACGACGTTGAACGGCATGACCAGGCCGTTGCCGATGAAGTCGATGATGATCGTCGACAGCAGGAACTTGCCTTCGCGCGGCAGGTCGGTCCAGAACGAGCGCAGCGTGGGACGTCCGTCGGGTGCTGCGGTCATCAGGCCACCCTCTCGTCGGCCACCGACACCCTCAACCGGATTTCAGCCGCCACCGCGACCTCGGATACCCTGCGCGGCGGAGGATTCGCATAGTGGCCTAGTGCGCACGCTTGGAAAGCGTGTTGAGTGAAAGCTCTCAGGGGTTCGAATCCCCTATCCTCCGCCACATCGTCAGGTCCGGGTGGTCGCGGCGAGCAGCCTCCTGGCCCGCCGCCCGAGGTCGCCGAGGTCGACCCGGCCCTCGTCCGCCGCGGCGGCCAGCCGGCTGGCGAGGTCCAGCGCCTCGTCGACGAGCGGCGCCTCGACGGCCGCCTCCTGGCCCATGTCACGCAGGATCGTCACCTCGGTGCGCGACGCCACGATCGGCTCGCTGACACCCTCGACCCAGACCTGGGTACGCCGCCCGTCTCCACGATCCTCGCCGGTCAGCGGGACGAGCGCGTAGATCCGGTCCGATCGGGCGTACTTGCCGAACCCCAGCGACACCATCCGTGCGTCCCGCGCCACGCTCGGATTCTCGCACCGACGTCCGACACCGGCCCCGCGGTCACGATCGACAGGCACGAACCCGGGAAACCGGCCAGTTCGGCCCGATACCGGTCCTCGTTCCTGTCGATCGGCACCGGCACGGACAGCCCTACGCGATGAGCAGGTATGCCTCGTGCTCGGTCAGCGGCCGGCCCGCGGCCAGGTGCTCGGCCAGCAGAACGGCACCGTCCAGCCCGGTCCCGACCGGCGGCTGCACGTCCAAGCCCAACGCCGCCGCCTCGGTCTCGAAGGGGAGGCGCACCGCCGGTGCGGCGAAGAGCCCGCCGGTGCGGCTGACGCATACCCCGGGTATGCCCGACGCGGCCGCGGCGAGCGACCGGGCTAGCTCGCGGCCCGCGTCGGCGCAGATGCGGGCCGCCTCGGCATCGGTGGGAGCGAGCGACGTCACGGCCGGGGCCAGTCCAGCGAGGACCGCCACCGCGTCGCTACGGGTCATGACGATCCGGGGCCAGCCGTCGGGCGGGCCCAGCCGTTCGGTCGCCGCGGCCAGCAGCGCCTCCCCGCCCAGTTCGACGCCGTCATAAGTGAGCAGCGCGGCCTCGAGGGCTCGTAGCCCGACCCAGGCCGACGACCCGCGGTCGCCGAGGACGTGGCCCCACGCGTCGACCCGGTGCCAGATGTGGTCGAAGTCCGTCGCGAAGGCGACCGTCCCAGTACCCGCGGCGACGACGGCGCCGGGGCGCACCGCGCCCACCGCACCGACCACGGCGCCGACCGCGTCGCCGCACAGTGCGATCCTCCGGGGCAGGAGGCGCTCGCGGATCATCGCCATGAGCGCCGGTGGGTGGGCAAGCGAGAGGCCGCGACTCGACCAGACCAGGACGTCCGCACCGGCCGGGACCAGCGACACCACGGAGTCGACCAGGGACTCGATGTCGAGCCCAGCGGGCCCGATGCTCAACGCCGCACCGGACTGCACCGGCCCGGGGACCCCGTCGGCGACCACCTGGCAGCGCAGCCCGGACCCGCCGACGTCGACGCCGACAACGAGACTCAACCGGGCTCCTAGCGGGTGGGCGCGATGGCGCCGAGAGCGGCGGCGACCGAGCCGCCGTGGGCGTCGAGCAGGGCTCGCGCCTCCGCCGCCGGCACGTCGGTGAGCAGGTGGAGGAGGGCCGGCTTCAGCTCGCCGCCGGCCTCGGCCAGCGCCTGTTGAGCGGACTGCTCGTCGACCCCGGTCGCCTCGCGCAGGATCCGCACGACCCGACCGCGGAGCTTCGCGTTGGTGGCGACGACATCGACCATGAGGTTGGACCAGGTCCGACCGAGGGCGATCATCACCGACGTCGAGAACCCGTTGAGGACGAGCTTCTGCGCGGTACCCGCCTTGAGCCGGGTGGACCCGGTGACGACCTCCGGGCCGGTCGCCGGGGCGATCACGTGGTCGACGATCGCGCCGATCTCGGACTCCGCGTGAGCCGTGACGAGGGCGGTGAGGGCGCCTCGCTCGCGGGCGACCTCGAGGGCACCCCGGACATAGGGCGTGCGCCCGGAGGCGGTCAGCCCGATGGCGACGTCGTTCGGGCCCAGGGCCTG
Organism: Lapillicoccus sp.; assembly: GCA_035762725.1. GTDB lineage: Bacteria > Actinomycetota > Actinomycetes > Actinomycetales > Dermatophilaceae > Lapillicoccus. Next base: position 9,086 of record DASTNV010000188.1, read on the forward strand.
GGCCTCGACCCGCCCGGCCTCGACGTCGTCCTCGACGTTCTCCACAGCCGAGAGCAATGCCTCGGTACCGCCGGCGTGGTGCGCGGTGAACAGCCCGGCCGGGGAGTTGAAGGTCGGCATCAGCTCGGCGGCGTCGAGGACGGCCAGCCGTCCGGACGTTCCCGCCCCGAAATAGTGGACTCCGCCACCGGCCCGGATCCGGGCCACGGCGTCGTCGACCAACCGCGCGAGATCGGGCAGGACCGCCGAGACGGCCGTGGGCACCATCGAGTCCTCGGCGTTGAGCAGTTGCAGGACCTCGAGCGTGGGCAGCCGGTCGATATGCACCGAAGCGGGGTTGCGCTCCTCGGTCGGCGCACTGACATTCACGGCGTCGGGCACGTTGCGGATGTTAGTTTCCTCCACAACCACGGTCAATCACGCCAACCACTGACAGGGACCATGGGCGTGGCTCTCAGACGTGGTGGCCGGCGACGGCCGCCCGGGTCTCGGCGACGGCCTTGGTCGCTCGGGCGAGGTCGCGGTGGGCGACGGCGATGTACAGACAGTCGACGACGGTGAGCGCGGCGATCCGGCTGGCCGTGGCACCGGATCGCAGGGACGTCTCGCGCGCAGCCGTCGTGAGGACGATGTCCGCGGTGCTGACCAACCGGGACAACGGGAAGTTCGTGATGGCGATCGTCGTCGCGCCGCGGCTGCGGGCCTTGGCCAGCGCCTCGATGATCTCCTTGGTCGTGCCCGAGTGCG
>DASTNV010000189.1:0-11107 GCA_035762725.1 Lapillicoccus sp.
GCGCCGCCGACCTCGAGGACGTCATCCAGAAGGCGGTGACGGAATGACCGCCGTGCAGCTGGGTATGCCGGGCCACGGGCTCGAGGGGGTGCCCACCCTTCCCGAGGACGCCCCTGCACAGACCCGCAAGGACTTCACCTCCGACCAGGAGGTCAGGTGGTGCCCGGGTTGCGGTGACTACGCGATCCTCGCCGCCGTCCAGGGCTTCCTGCCCGAGCTCGGACTGCGCCGGGAGAACGTCGTCTTCGTCTCGGGCATCGGCTGCTCGTCGCGGTTCCCCTACTACCTCGACACCTACGGGATGCACTCGATCCACGGGCGCGCGCCGGCTATCGCCACGGGTCTGGCGACGTCGCGGCCGGACCTCTCGGTCTTCGTCGTCACCGGCGACGGCGATGCCCTGTCGATTGGCGGCAACCACCTCATCCACGCGATGCGCCGCAACGTCAACCTGACGATCCTGTTGTTCAACAACCAGATCTACGGCCTGACCAAGGGCCAGTACTCCCCGACGTCGCAGGTCGGCCTCGTGACGAAGTCGACCCCGCTGGGGTCGGTGGACCACCCGTTCAACCCGGTCAGCCTCGCGCTCGGGGCCGACGCCACTTTCGTCGCCCGGACCATGGACTCCGACCGCAAGCACCTCACGGAGGTGCTGCGAGCGGCCACGGCGCACCGCGGCACCTCGCTCGTCGAGATCTACCAGAACTGCCCGATCTTCAACGACGGTGTGTTCGACGTCCTCAAGGACCGGTCGGAGGGTGAGGCGAGGATCCTCCACCTCGTCCACGGCGAGGAGATCAGCGCCGGGGTCAACGTCGTCGTGCGTCGCGAGGACGGCACGCTCGACGTCATCCCCCGCGACGAGGCCGATCCCGCGTCGATCATCCGGCACGACGCCCACGCCGACGAAGCGTCGTTGGCCTTCGCGCTCTCCCGGCTCGACGACCCGAGCTTCGCGCACGTGCCGATGGGGGTCTTCCGCAACGTCGAGCGGTCCACCTACGACGACCTGGTTCGGGCCCAGATCCAGGGCACCGTCGACGGCGCCGGCGGGCCGGCCACCGACGAGGACCTCGCCGCCCTGCTCGCCGGTCGCGACTCGTGGATGGTCGAGACGGCCGTCGAGGCGTGACGGAGCACACCGAAACCCGGGAACCGGCGGTCAGCGAGGCTCCCCTCGACGAGCAGCGACGCGGGGCACTGCAGGGCTTCACCGCATACCTGCTGTGGGGTCTGTTCCCGCTCTACTTCCATGCTTTGGCGCCCGCCGGCGCGTGGGAGATCCTGGCGCACCGGATCCTGTGGACCTTCGCTTTCTGCTTGCTGCTGTTGATGATTCGTCGCGACTGGGCGTGGATCCGGCCGCTCCTGCGCCGACCGAAGTTCCTCGGCGGGATCGCGGTCGCCGCCGTCCTCATCGCGGTGAACTGGGTGGTCTATGTCGCCGCCGTGGCCGCCGGCAACGTCTCCGAGGCGGCCCTCGGCTACTTCCTCAACCCGATCGTCACGGTGGCGCTGGGTGTGGTCGTCCTGCGCGAGCGACTTCGAGTGCTGCAGTGGGTGGCCGTCAGCATCGGGCTGGTGGCGGCCTTGTACCTGTCGATCGGCACCGGACGCATACCCTGGGTCGCGCTCACCCTGGCCGTGACCTTCGCCCTCTACGGGCTGCTCAAGAAGCGACTCGGGGCCACCCTGCCGGCGCTGCACGGATTGGCCGTGGAGACGACGGTGCTGACTCCCGTGGCCACCGGCCTGGTGATCTGGCTGGGCGTCACCGGCGCCCAGACCTTCACGACCGAGGGGCCGGTACACACGTCGCTCCTGGTGCTGTCCGGCGTCATCACTGCGGCGCCGCTATTGCTCTTCGCGGCGTCCGCGCGACGGGTTCCGCTGGTCACGATCGGACTGCTCCAGTTCGTCACCCCCGTCATGCAGCTGCTGTGCGGCGTAGTGCTCCTCGGTGAGCGCATGTCGACGCAGCGCTGGGTCGGCTTCGGGATCGTCTGGGTGGCGTTGGTGGTCCTCACCATCGACTCGCTGTTGGGCGTGCGGCGCCGGCGCGCACGGGACGCCGCTGACGACGGGGTATGCGAGCCGGCTCCCTAGCCAAGGTGCTCCTCGGCCATCCGCTTGAGGCCGGTGCGGTCGATCTTCCCGGTGGCGTTGAGGGGCATCGCGTCCAGCACGACGATCTCCTCGGGGGCCCGGTAACCGACCCGCTCGCGGCAGAACCGGATCAGGTCGGCGACGACCGGACGCTCGGCCCCGTCGCGCAGCGTGACGTAGGCCCGGACGTTCTCGCCGTGGACGTCGTCGTGGACGCCGACGACGCCGGCCAGGGCGATCGCCGGATGCTCTAGGAGCGCCCCTTCAACCTCGAACGGGCTGATCGTCGCACCGTCGTGGACGATGACCTGCTTCCGGCGCCCGAACAGCCACAGGTAGCCGTCCTCGTCGGCCCGCGCGAGGTCACCGGAGTCGACCCAGCCGTCCACGAGGATCGCGGCCGTCGCCTCGGGAGCCGCCCAGTACCCCGCCATCCGGCTCTTCGCCTGGATGAAGATCCGACCGACCTGGTCGGCGCCCACCGGACTTCCCTCGTCGTCACGCAGCGCGATGGTGAACCCGCCGAGCACCCGACCGACGGAACCCTGCCGGTTCTCCTCGGACACCGGGTTGAGGGTGGCGAGGCCCACCTCGGTCATCCCGTAGCCCTCGACGATGGGGAAGCCGGCGGCCGTGGCGAACTCCTCGAGCAGCTCCTTCGACACCTTGTCGGAGCCGGAACGGACCAGCCGGAGCGACGAGAGGTCCCCCGCTCGCAGGTCGTGGTCGCGAATGACCGCCGCGAGGGCGGCGGGCAGCATGGCCAGCAACGTCGGCCGGTGGTCACGGAGCAGCGGGAGGATCTCGTGCGCGTCGGTGGTGCGCGCGACGACCACGCGTCCGCCGACCGAGAGCGTCGACAGGGTCCAGAGGAACGACCCGAGGTGCGACATCGAGGACGCCGGAAGGAACACGTCGCCAGCGCTCAGGTCGAACGCGGCGACGGCGCTGGCGATCATCCAGCGCAGCGAGGAGTGGGTATGCGTGACGCCCTTCGGCCGCCCCGTCGAGCCGGAGGTGAAGAAGATCACCGCGGGGGCGTCGGGCGCCAGTTCCGTTCTCACGCCTAGGGGTTCGGTAGCTAATAGGTCGTCGAAGCGGTAGTCCCAGCGCACGGTCGGCTCGTTGTCCGCCTGCAGTGCGGCCGCGCCCTGCGCGGCACCAGGCACCTCCTCGTCCGGCGCATCGTGAAAGACGACGGTGCCTCGGGGCACCTCCATGGCGAGCGGCGACCCGGCCACTTCGGCGGCCCGTTCGGCGTGGGCGACCAGCGCCGCCGGCGTCGAGACCGACAGCGCCTGGTCGAGCTCGGCAGCGGTGTAGCGGTAGTTCAGCGGCGTCGCGACGAGACCGGCCTTGAAGCAGGCGAGGTAGTGCACGGCGAGCGCCACTCGGTTCGGCATCAGCGAGGCCACCCGGTCGCCGGGCTGGAGGCCCATCGAGAGGTAGCCGGCCGCCAGTCGGCTGCTCTCCGCCTCCAGATCGGCCCAGCTGAGATGCCGGTATGCGGACTCGATGGCAAGACTCTCGGGCTCGGCCGTGAGGCCCTCCCGGAGGATGTCGTCGAGCGGCGGGGCAGGTTCGGCGAGCGGCGGACCCTCGATCTCCACGGCGGCATCGTACGCAGACCGGGACGCCCCGCGGTCCGCCGATCGGGGGACATCACGCTCGTTCGGCGGTCCGAACGATCAGCGGACCGGCCATGGGGCCTGGACCGGAGAGCCTTGAGGCACCGACCAGCCCGGTCGGCCCTGACCATTGAAGGAGCCGAGATGCACAAGCTGCTGACCGCCGTCGTCCTGTCCGCCCTCGGTGTCTGCGCGATCACGTTCGCGGCCGTCATCACATCCACGGCGGTCGAGGCCGACACCGCCTTCCTCTCGACGATCAGCGCCGGGGCCGTCGTCATCGGTCTGCTGGCCATCGTCGTGGCGCTCCTCGAGCGCACCAACAACCGTCCGACCGGCCCGACCGCCGGCCCGCTCGGCGCCGACCGACACGACGACCGCGACACCGTCCGGGTGCGCGACGAGCTCCGCGCCATCGGCTTCGGGGGCCTGACCCGGCCGTAGCGGGCGCTGACAGCATGTCCGGGTGCGCGCCCTCGTCGTCGATGGAGTCCGAGCCCGGCCCGAGGTCCGTGAGGTGGTCGACCCGACCGCCCCGGACCTCGGGGTCGTGGTCCGGGTCTTGGCGACGGGGATCTGCCGCAGTGACTGGCACGCCTGGGCGGGGCACGACGAGCTCACCTACCCGCACGTGCCCGGACACGAGCTCGCCGGCGTTGTCGTCGAGGTCGGGGCCGCCGTCCGTCGGTGGCGCGTGGGCGACCGGGTGACCGTTCCGTTCGTCTGCGGGTGCGGGAGCTGCGAGTGGTGTCGGTCCGGGCAGGCCCAGGTGTGTCCGGACCAAGAGCAGCCCGGGTTCACGCACTGGGGCTCGTTCGCCGAGTACGTCGCCCTACACGCCGCCGACACCAACCTCGTGGCCGTTCCGGAGGACGTCGACGTCGCCACCGCCGCCAGCCTCGGCTGCCGATTCGCCACGGCCTACCGCGCCCTGGTCGGACGGGCCCAGGTCGCCGACGGCGAATGGGTGACCGTGGTCGGCGCCGGTGGCGTCGGCCTCAGCGCGGTGATGATCGCGCAGTCTCTCGGGGCGAAGGTCGTCGCGGTGGACCGGACCCCCGCGGCCCTGGCCGTTGCCGCGGACCTGGGCGCGGCGCATACCGTTCTCGCCGACGGGATCGACGTCGCCGCCGCGGTGACCGACCTCACCGGCGGGGGAAGCCACGTCGCCGTCGACGCCGTCGGAAGTGAGCAGACCTGCGCCGACGCGATCCTCAGCCTGCGTCGGCAGGGCCGGCACGTCCAGATCGGCCTGCTGCCACCGATCGACGGACATCCGCGCGTCCCGATGGCGCGGGTCATCGGCTGGGAGCTCGCACTCCTCGGCAGCCACGGGATGGCCGCGGTGGACTACCCTGCCATGCTGGCGCTCATCGAGCGTGGTGCGCTGCAGCCCCAGCGGCTGGTGGAGCGCACTATCGGATTGGACGAAGCGGCCGCCCTGTTGCCGGAGTTCGACCGGGCGAGCGTTGCGGGCCTCACGATCGTCGATCCGACGCGCTGACGGCGGTACGCTCCGAGGCCTCGGGATCCGACAACGGACGAGGACGACCATGGCCCCCAAGTACGCCGAGAAGGCGCTCGACGAAGCCCTGGCGGCGAGCGAGCTGAGCGACGAGATGGTGGCGGTCGGCCTCTTCACCCCTCGCGGCTCGAGCGGCGGGATGATCGCCGGTGGGCTGGTCGGCGATGTCGTCGGCGGCGGTCTGGGCGGGGTCGTCGGGTCGGCGCTGGGCGACCTGGCCGGAACGAACGCCGGTCGGAAGATCGCCGGCGACATCCACAACCTGCCGAAGGACCTCATCGTCGGCGTCTCCAAGGAGTGGGTCTACGGCGCGAGCATGCCGGGCCGTAAGACGCCGTCGATCCTGTTGTTCCGGGTGACCCGCGATGGTCTGGGCGCCACGAAGAAGGACCGGGTGTCGGTGCGGATCCTCGAGTTGCAGGTACCCGGCGACGCCGAGCCGATTCGCCTGGAGGGGAACCGGAACCCGATGACGGGGGCCAAGTCGGTGATCTCCGAGCTCACCGGCTGAGTCGGTGATCTCCGAACTCACCGGCTGAGTCGGTGACGACGTCGTAGGCCTCGGCGCATCGGAGGGGTGTGGCTCTGGCCACAGCTCTGGGGAGGGCAACACCCCTCCGATGACCCCTGCTGGCGTCAGCCGGCGGTGCTGAAGCCGCCCGTCCATGGGAGCTGACCGCCCGCCGCGAGGGTGATCTGGAGGAACCCCAGAGCCTCCAGCTCGCGGGCGCGACGCAGCGCGCCGGCGTCCAGCGCCTGCAGACCGGCTCCCGTGACGATGTCGCTGACGGCGCGCTTGGCGTCCTCGTCGTCGCCGGCGACCAGCACAGTGGTCGGCTGGTCGCCGACGCTGCCGGCGGCGAGCGTCGCGGCGAAGTTGGTGTTGAACGCCTTGACCACCTTCGCGTCCGGCAGAGCGGCGGCGAGCTCCGCGGCGGCGGAGCCGTCCGCCGGCACCGTGAGGGAGTCGTACGTCTCGAAGTTCAGCGGGTTGGTGATGTCGACGACGACCTTGCCGGCGAGCTGATCGCGCCGCGCGTCGACGATGCCCTCCAGCGCGGGGTACGGAACGGCGAGGACCACGATGTCCCCGGTGACCGGGGTGTCGCCGGAGCTGCTGTCGAGCACGGCGACCTCGTGACCGGCGCGTTGCGCCAGGTCGGAGATGGCCGACCCCATGTTGCCCTTGCCGAGAATGCTGATGGTGGACATGACGTCTCCCTCACCTAGTAGTTGCCTCTTCAACCAACCTAGGCGCCGTCGTCTTCCTGCGCATCTCAGCCCTCGAGCTGCGCCCGCAGGACGTCCACCTCGCAGCCGGGCTGCTCCGGGTCGAAGCCGTGCTCGACCAGCCATCGGATCGCGATCAGGCTCCGCCATGACCACCACGCCCGGATGATCTCGACGTCGACATCGCCCGCGTAGCCGTCGATGACGTCGCCGAGCTGCTCTCGATGACCCAGGGTCAGGCTGGCCAGGTCATAAAGCCCGTCGCCCGCCCCCGCCTCGGACCAGTCGACGATCCCGGTGACGCGGTCATGGTCGAGGAACACGTGCGCGACCTGCAGGTCGCCGTGCGCGAACACCGGCGTGAACGGCCGGAACACCGCCTCCGCGATCCGGCGGTTGCCCTTGACCAGGTCGGTGGGCAGAACGGCGTTGGCCAGCAGCCAGGCGCACTCGTCGTCGAGCATGGCCCCCGCGTCCCGAAGCGTTCGACTCGGCCAGGGCGGGACGGGAGCGTCGTGCAGTCGCCGGACCGCCGCGCCGGCGGCGCGCCAGGACGCCGCCGACGCGGTGGCGGGATGGCCGAGCCGGCCGAGCGCCGTCCCGGGCAGCGCGGCGAGGGCGAGGACGGGCGGGGTCCGCCACAGCACGGTCGGTGTCGGGACCGGGGCCAGGGACATCGCTTCCGCCTCCCGGTCGGCGCCGGCCTCGTCGGCGTCGATCTTGAGGAAGACGTCGCCGACGCGCAGCGTCGCCCGCTCGGAGTGTGCGACGACGATCTCCACCCGGTCCATGATCAGGACAGGTGGTAGGTCTGGCCGGCCTCGGCCATCTCGCGCAGCTCGTCCGGGAGGTCGTCGCCGGCGGCGAGCAGCCGCGGCAGCAGCTCGCGCTCGCGGGTCAGCGCCCGGAAGGCCAGCCGGGCGGTGACGTCATGGTCGGGGCGGTGCACGACGGACACCTCGTCCCCCGCCCGGATCGTGCCAGGGACGACGACCGACAGGTATGCGCCGGACCTCGCCACCTCGGTGAAGGACTTGAGCCACCCCTTCTCGGCGATGTGCGCCCGAAAGGTGCCGCACGGGATCCGCGGGCTGGTCACCTGGAGGACCACGGTGTCGCCGACCTGCCACCGCTCCCCGAGCAGGGCGTCGCTGACCACGAGGCCGCGGGTGGTGAGGTTCTCGCCGAACATCCCGTTCCGCAGGTCCCGGCCCAGTCGCTGGCCCCAGTCGTCGAGCTCCTCGCGGGCGTACGCATACACCGCCTGCTCGTCTCCACCATGGTGTCGGTGGTCGCCGATCTCGTCGCCAACGAGTCCACTGCCCGCCGGTCGTAGCCCGGGGGCACGGATCTCGACCCGCCCGTCGGTCGGATGCTTGTCGATCCCGGTGAGCCGGTGGCTGCGGCGGTTCGCGTTCGGCCGAAGGCGGCCGACATTCACCGACAGGACGTGCGGCGGCGACAAGGAGACCGTCAGCCGACCCGGTCGACCACCGACGTGACCAGGGCGGTCAGCGCCGCCTTGGCGTCGGAGTCGGGCAGCGGGCCGAGCAGGGCGACGGCTTCGGCACCCACGCCGCGGGTCGTCGCGCGAGCCTGCTCGAGCGCCGGGTTGGCCCGCAGCAGGGTGAGCGCCTCGGCCAGCCGGTCGTCGTCGCGCAGGTCACCGGCCAGCAGCTCGCGCAGCCGCGCGTCGGCCGGGTCGGTGCCCCGCCGGGCATACAGGACAGCGAGGGTGTCGACACCCTCGCGCAGGTCGGTGCCCGGGGTCTTGCCGGTCTCGGCCGCGTCGGAGGCGATGTCGATGAGGTCGTCGGCCAGCTGGAAGGCGACGCCGAGCTTCTCGCCGTAGGCGGCCATCAGCTCGACCACGTCGTCGGAGCAGCCGCCGAACATCGCGCCGTAGCGGGCCGCGGTCGAGATCAGCGAGCCGGTCTTGTCGTGGAGGACGCCGAGGTAGTACTCGACGGGGTCGTCACCGGGCGGGCAGGGCCGGTCGTCGCGGATCTGGCCGGCGCAGAGCCGCACGAAGGCCTGCGCCTGGATGAGCACCGCCTGCGCACCGAGTCCGGCGACCAGCTCGGATGCCTTTCCGAACAGCAGGTCGCCGACGAGGATGGCCGTCGAGTTGTCGTACTTGGCGTTGGCGCTCGGCACCCCTCGTCGCACCTCGGCCTCGTCCATGACGTCGTCGTGGTAGAGCGACGCGAGGTGGGTGAGCTCCACCCCCGCGCCGGCGGCCACGACCTCGTCGGAGACGCCGGTGCCGAGCTCGGACGCGAGCAGGGTCAGCAGCGGCCGGAACCGCTTCCCACCCGCCTCGGCCAGGTGGGCGGAGGCCTGCGCGATGAGCGGGTCGTCGTGGTCGACAGTGCTGAGGATGAGGTCGTCGACGCGGGCCAACCCGTCCTGCACCCGCTCCGCGAGCGCGGGCGCCAGGCCCGGAACCGCGAGGACAGGCGGGGAGGCGTTCATCAACTCATTGTCGCAGGCGCGCCCGTCACCGGATGAACTGGGACGCGTTGTCCGCGAGGAGCAGCAACGACGACGGGGCAACGCCGAGGACGAGGGTGAGCAGCGCGCCGAGGCCGATCGCCACCTGGGTCATCGCCGACGGGGTCACGACGCCGACGGAGTCGCCCTGCGGGTCGCTGAAATACATCAGGACGATGACCCGGACGTAGACGAACACCGTGATGGCGCTGCAGAGCAGGCCGACGACGACCATCAGCGCGCCCGCCCCGCCGCTGCGCAGCGCCGGCTCGAACACCGCGAACTTGGCGGTGAAGCCGGAGGTCAGCGGGATCCCGGCGAAGGCCAGCAGCAAGAAGGCGAAGATGGCCGCGGTGAGCGGGTGCCGCCGGCCGAGGCCCGCCCACTGGGTCAGCCGGGTCGCCTCGGACTGGTTGCCGTGGTCGCGGACCAGGTTGACGATGCCGAACGCCGCGATGGTCATCAGGCCATAGCAGACGAGGTAGAACATCACGCCGCTGACGCCGGCCTTGTCGATGGCCAGGACGCCCACGAGGATGAACCCGGCGTGCGCGATCGAGGAGTACGCGAGCATCCGCTTGATGTCGGTCTGGGTGACCGACAGCACGGCGCCGATGACCATGGTGAGGATCGCCACGACGGTGAGCGCCGGCGCCCAGTCCCAGCGGTCGCCGGCGATGCCGACATAGATCACCCGGAGGATGGCGCCGAACGCCGCGAGCTTGGTCGCCGCGGCCATCCAGCCGGTCACCGGGGTCGGAGCACCCTCGTATGCGTCGGGTACCCAGGCGTGGAAGGGGGCGGCACCGACCTTGAACAGCAGTCCGATCGACACCAGGAGCACACCCGGGACGAGCAGCCCGTTCATCGTCGAGGCGTTGCTGCCGATGGCGTCGGCGATGTCGGAGAGGTAGACCGACCCGGAGAAGCCGAACAGCAGGGCGGTGCCGAAGAGGAAGAAGGCCGAGGAGAACGACCCGAGGAGGAAGTACTTGAGCGACGCCTCCTGCGACAACAGCCGACGCCGCCGGGACAGCCCGACGAGGATGTAGAGCGGCAGCGACAGGACCTCGAGGGCGACGAACATCGTGATGAGGTCGCCGGCCGCCGGGAAGAGCATCATCCCGCCGATCGAGAACAGCGCCAGCGGGAACACCTCGGAGGTGGCCAGGCCGGCCTTGACGGCGAGCGCCTCGGTGGCCGAACCGGGCGTGGCGGCGCCCATCGGCGTGAACGCGTCGGACCCGACGCCGCCGAGCCGTTCGGCCATGGTCAGGACGCCCATGAAGGACAGGACGAGGACCGCGCCCTGGAGGAACAGCGCCGGCCCGTCGATAACGACCGACCCCTTGACACTGGCTCCCGACGGGAGGCCCGCGGTGGACGTCTGGTTGTTCACGGCCACGAGGACCACGGCGAGGAACGCGCCGACCAGGCCGATGAGGGTGATGGCCACCTGGACCGCATACCGGCTCGTGCGCGGCACGAACGCCTCGACGAGGACCCCGATGAGGGCGAACCCGAACACGATGAGCAGGGGCAGCAGCGCGGCGTAGTCGAGCGACGCCGGAGTGAACTGGGCGGGCGCGATGGTGCTCACTGTCCGCCTCCTTCGGCGTTGACCGGGACGATCGGCGCCGGATCCACGACCCCCATGTAGCCGAGCGTCGTCGACACCGCAGGGTTGATCATGTCGAGCGCCGGCTTCGGGTAGAAGCCGAGGATGAGGAACAACGCGATGAGCGGCGCCACGACCCACTTCTCGCGGGCCCCGAGGTCACGCGTCCCGGCGGCACTCTCGGGAACCGGTCCGGTGGCCATTCGCTTGTACATCAGCAGGATGTAGAGCGCCGCGAGGATGATGCCGGTCGTCGCGATGACGGCCGGGATCGGGTAGCGCTGGAACGTTCCGACGAGGGTGAGGAACTCCGCCACGAACGCGCCCAGGCCTGGTAGCGCGAGGCCCGAGAGACCGGCCACCAGGAAGGTCCCGGCGAGGACCGGGGTGACCCGCTGCCAGCCGCCGAAGTCGGCGATCCGCTTGCTGCCCCGCCGGCTGACCATCATCGCGGCGATGAGGAACAGCGCGGCCGTGGTGAACCCGTGGTTGACCATGTAGAGC
>DASTNV010000190.1:0-17324 GCA_035762725.1 Lapillicoccus sp.
ATCGCCGCCGACGAACCAGACGAGCGGACCGGCCTGCGCCGCCTCTACGTCGTGCTGACCCGGGCCGTCTCGGAGCTGACCGTCGTGCACTCGGCGGACCTGCCCGCCGAGCTCGGCTGACCGCTTGCCAGACTGACGGCGTGCCGGCCCTCATCACCTGGTGGACCCAGGACGTCGGGTCGCTGAGCCCCCGTGCCGACGCCGACGAGGTCGCCGCCGCCGGCGCCGAGCTGCTGGACCGGTGGACCGAGTCGCACCGCCGGTACCACTCGACGCGGCACCTGGTGGAGATGTTCTGGGCGCTCGAGGACCTCACCGACGCCGGCGAGCTCGGTGAGGACGACGCCGCCCTCGGCCGCATCGCGGCGTGGCTGCACGACGCGGTCTACGACCCCGCCGCGGTCGTCGGCGCCAACGAGACGGCGAGCGCTGCTTTGGCCGAGGCGTTGCTGCCCCGAGTGCGGTTCGCGCCGGAAGCGACCGCCTCCGTGGTCGAGCTGGTTCGGATGACGGCCGACCACGCGGTACGGCGCGACTCCCCGCTGCACCGCGCCTTCCACGATGCCGACCTGTGGATCCTCGCCGCGCCGGAGGCCCGGTTCGACGAGTACTGCGGCCAGATCCGGGAGGAGTATGCGGCGGTGCCGGATCCCCTGTTCCGCGCGGCCCGCGCCCAGATCCTCCGCGACCTCATCGGCGCCACTGGCATCTACCTCACCGAGCACGGCCGGACTCACTGGGACGAACCCGCGCGCGCCAACGTGGACCGGGAGCTGGCCCGCCTCAGCTGACCGCGGGCGCAGGGCCGTGGGTCCCGCGCAGGCGCAGCTCGACGGGGATCCGCCGCTCCACCGGTCGGCGGGTGCGCGGCGTTCCGATCTCCGCCACCAGCATCTCGACGGCGGTCTCGGCTAGGAGGTCGAGGTCCACCCGGACCGTCGTCAGATCAGCGATCGGCCACTGCGCGGCGGCGATGTCGTCGAAGCCCACCACCGTGAGGTCCTCGGGGACACGCAGCCCGCGCTGACGGGCTGCCGACAGGGCGCCGAGAGCGAGCACGTCGTTGGCACAGACCAGGGCCGACGGCCGCGGCGACTCGTCGAGCAGGCTGTGCGCCGCCGCCATCCCGGAGTCGTGCCCGAAAGCTGCCCTCCGCACCAGCTTTCGCGGCAGCGCGACGCCATGTTCCCGGAGACCCCGGCGCAGCCAGAGCGCCCGCTCCCGCCCAGTTGACGTCGCGAGCGGGCCGAGGACCGCCGCCACGTGACGGTGACCGAGTCCGGCGACAAGCCCGCTGACCGCCAATGCCCCAGCCGCGTTATCGACGGTGCAGCTGGGCGACTCGGGATGGTCGAGGACGCGGTTCACGAGGACGTGCGGGACGTTCCGTTCGGTCAGGTCGCGCGGCAGCCGTGACGTCCGCAAGGTAGTCATCAGGGCGACGCCGTCGTAGCTGCCGTCAGCGAGATCGTCTGCGGTCACGCCGGACTCGCCGCTGTCGGTGACCAGCACCGTGCGAAGGCCGGCTCGGCTGAGGTACCGCTGGACCGGCGCCACGAGCTCCGGGTAGTAGGGGTTGGTCAGCTCCTCGGCGACTACGGCGACCCGACGCGTGCTTCGCGTCGCGAGACTGCGGGCCGAGTCGCTGGGGAGGTACGCCAGCCGCGCCGCCGCCTCGAGGACCGCCGCGCGGGTCTCGGGAGCCGTGCCCGGCAGGTTGCGCAGCGCCCGCGACACCGTGGCCTGCGAGACGCCGGCCGCGCGGGCCACGTCGTGGGAGGTGATCGCCTTGGCCATGCCTCCTCCTTGTCGATCTCTGTGTGGCAGTTGACATGTATACGTATACAGCCCAGATTGCTCCCACGCACCCCACGCGAAGGAGTCACTGGTGACCACCTACCTCAAGACCGCGGCCGACAACGAGCAGGACCGAGCCCAGCTGGAGTCCGTCCGCGAGACCGTGGCCACGGTCATCGCCGACGTCCGCGAGCGCGGCGACGCCGCGGTTCGCGAGTACTCCGAGCGGTTCGACGGCTGGTCGCCCGACCGCTTCCGGCTCGACGCGGAGGAGATCGAGAAGATCGTCGCGAGCGTCCCCGCTCAGACCATCGAGGACATCACCGTCGTGCAGGAGCGCGTCCGGCGCTTCGCCCAGCACCAGAAGGACTCGTTGCAGGACTTCGAGGTCGAGACCGAGCCCGGCGTGTTCCTCGGCCAGCGCAACATCCCCGTGGCGGCGTCCGGCGCCTACGTCCCCGGTGGCAAGTACCCGCTCGTCGCGTCGGCGCACATGACCGTCGTGACGGCCAAGGTCGCCGGCGTCGAGCGGGTGACCGCGTGCACGCCGCCGATCCGGGGCGAGATTCCCGCCGCCACGGTCACCGCCATGCACCTCGCCGGTGCAGACGAGATCTTCCTGCTCGGCGGTACCCAGGCCATCGCCGCCATGGCGATCGGCACGGAAACGATCGGGAAGGTCGACCTCCTGGCCGGCCCGGGCAACCCGTACGTCGCCGAGGCCAAGCGGCAGCTGTTCGGCGAGGTCGGCATCGACCTCTTCGCCGGCCCGACCGAGACCCTCATCGTCGCCGACGACCAGGCGGACCCCTTCGTCGTGGCGGTAGACCTGCTCAGCCAGGCCGAGCACGGTCCGGAGTCGCCAGCAGTCCTCATCACCACGTCGGAGCCGCTGGCCCGCCGCGTCATCGAACTCGTCGACGAGATCCTCGTCGACATGCCGACCGCCGACTACGCCGGGCCGGCCTGGCGCGACCACGGTCAGGTCGCCGTCGTCGACGACCTCGACGCGGCATACGCGCTCGCCGACCAGTACGCCTCGGAGCACGTCCAGATCCTCACCGCGAACCCGCGCGAGGCGCTGGAGAAGATGACCAACTACGGGGCGATCTTCCTCGGGGAGGGCACCTGCGTGTCCTACGGCGACAAGGTGATCGGGACGAACCACACCCTGCCCACGCGGGGCGCGGCTCGCTACACCGGCGGCCTCTGGGTCGGCAAGTACCTCAAGACCGTCACCTACCAGGAGGTCACCGACCGCGCCGCCAGCGCTGCACTCGGCGAGCTCTGCGGCCGGGCCGCTCGGGTGGAGCTCTTCGAGGGCCACGCCCGCTCCGGCGACGTCCGCGCCTGGAAGTACGCCGGGGCCGACCTGCCCTGGAAACCGGCCAGCCTGTGAGCCGACCCCTCTCGGCCGGCGACCCGATCGCCGGCCGTACCGCCTTGGTCACCGGCGCCGGCAACGGCCTGGGACGCGCCACCGCGATCGCGTTGGCGGACGCCGGCGCCCGGGTCGTCCTGGCCGGACGTGACCGGGCCAAGCTGGAGCGGGTCGCTGCGGAGATCGACGGCTCCACACTGGTCGCGACGGTCGACACCGCCGACGAGCAGTCAGTCGCCGACCTGGCGGCCTGCCTGGCGGAGGAGACCGTCTCGATCCTCATCAACAACGCCGGCATCGCGGGACCGGTGGCCTCGCTGACCGACGTCTCCGTCGCGGACTGGGACGACGTCTTCGCCGTCAACGTCCGCGGGGTGTTCCTCATGTGCCGCGCGTTCCTCCCCCCGATGATCAGCCGCCAGGCCGGCGACATCATCAACATCGCCTCGGTCAGCGGCAAGCGGCCGCTGGCCCGGCGAACGCCCTACACCTCGTCCAAGATGGCGGTCATCGGCCTCACGACGACCCTGGCCCACGAGGTCGGGCCGATGGGGGTCTCCGTCAACACCCTCTCTCCGGGACCGGTCACCGGCCCGCGGATGGACCGCAACTTCGCGCGCGAAGCGCGAGTGACCGGCACCACGGCCGCTGCGGCCGAGGCGGAGCTGGTCTCGAGATCCGCGCTCAAGCGGCTCGTCACCGAGAGCGAGGTGGCCTGCGCGGTGCTGGCCATGCTGGCCATGCCGGGTCTCGCCGGCGCGGACATCGACCTCTCGGCGGGCATGGTCGGGCGCTGACGTTCAGGCCGGGGCTCATCTCGGCAACGATTTCGCCACGCACTTGCCCGCGTGGCCCAGCACTGGGAGTGTATGCGTATGCATCTCAATGAAGAGGACAAGGCTCGCCTCGGCGACGGCATCACCGTCGTCAAGGAGCCGCCCGGCCCGGACACCCCGGCGCAGCGCGACCCCGAGGTGGCGGCGACGGTCTCGCGGATGCTGTCGGACATCGAGGGACGCGGCCTGACCGCGGTTCGCGAGTACGCCGAGCGGCTCGACGGCTGGTCGGGGACGTCCTTCGAGGTGACCGCTGCGCAGCTGCGCAGCGCCGGCGACGGCCTTCCGCCCGAGCTGCGCGAGGCCCTCGACGCCGGCGCCGAGCGAACCCGCCGGTTCGCGAGTATGCAACGCGACCGACTGGTCGACTTCGAGGACGAGGTCCTCCCCGGTGTGGTCTGCGGTCAGCGGTACATCCCGGTGCAGACCGTCGGCGCCTACCTGCCGGCCGGCCGGTTCCCGCTCCTCGCCAGCGCGTTCATGACCGTCGGCGTGGCCTCCGTGGCCGGGGTCCCCAACGTCATCAGCTGCACCCCGCCGAGTCTCCACGGCGAGCCGCACCCCGCAGTCCTGTATGCCGCATACGCCTCGGGTGCCGAGTGCGTCTTCGCGATCGGCGGGGTCCAGGCGCTGGCCGCCATGGCCTTCGGGTTGTTGGACGCGCCTGCTGCCGACATGCTGGTAGGCGCCGGAAACGCCTACGTAGCCGAGGCAAAGCGGCAGCTGTTCGGTCGCGTCGGCATCGACGTGCTGGCCGGGCCATCCGAAGTTGCCGTCATTGCCGACGACACCGCCACCACCGAGATGGTCGCCGCCGACCTGCTCGGCCAGGCCGAGCACGGACCGACGTCCCCTGCCTGTCTCGTGACGACGTCGGAGCGACTCGCCCGCGAGGTACCCGGGGAGATCGACCGACAGCTGGCCGCCCTGTCCACCCGGGAGATCGCCGGCGCCGCCTGGCGCGACTTCGGCTCCATCTACCTCGTCGCGAGCCGCGAGCTCGCCGTCGCCCTGATGGACACCCTTGCTCCGGAGCACCTCGAGGTGCTCGCTGACGACCTGCCCTGGTACCTGGAGAACCTGACCAGCTACGGCTCGCTCTTCCTCGGACCGTGGTCGACGGTCGCTTACGCCGACAAGGGCATGTCGGGGACCAACCACGTCCTGCCGACGGGCCGTAACGCCCGGTTCACCGGTGGGCTGTCCGTCTCGGGCTTCCTCAAGCTCGTGACCTACCAGCGGGCCACCGCTGACTCCACCCGAGCCCAAGCCGAGCCGGTCGTCCTCATCTCCGACTTCGAGAAGCTCCAGGCCCACCGTGACAGCGCCCAGCTGCGCCTCGAGTTCCTCCACGCATGAATTCGCATGCAGTAACCCTCCAACACCCCATCCCCATCCAACTGGAGCCGTAATGAGACCCACCCTCCGTACCCACGGGGCCGTCGCCCTGACCGCCGTGGCCGTGCTGGCCCTCTCCGCCTGCGGAGCCGGTTCGAAGACGACGTCGGCCACCGCCACCCAGGTGGCCTGCGACGTGCCCAAGCCGAGCACGCCGACCACGGTCAACGTCCTCGCCTACAACTCCTCGGCGATCGACCCGTTCACCAACACCATGGTGTCGAGCTGCACCAAGAACGACTGGACCCTCAAGCACGAGCCCATCGACTTCCCCGGCCAGGTGCAGAAGACGACGGCGACCCTCGCCGGAGCCAGCGGCACCTACGACATCGTCGAGACGTACGGATTTGTCATCCCGCAGTACGGCTCCCAGAGCAAGCTCGCGCCGCTGGACGACATGTTCGCCAAGCACGCGGAGGCCTACAAGCTGAACGACATCAGCAAGGACATGCGGGCCGCGATGACCTACGACGGCAAGCTCTACGCACTGCCCATGCAGGCGCAGATGTACATCATGGCCTACCGCAAGGACGTCTTCGACCAGGTCGGGCTGAAGCCTCCGACGACGTTCGAAGAGATGAAGTCGGCCGCCAAGACCATCCAGGAGAAGGCGGGCATCAAGTACCCCATCGCCCTCCCCTGGCTCGCGACCGGCGACATCGTCACCTCGTACGACTGCATCCTCGGCAGCCTGGGCACGAACATGACGAACTTCGACACCAAGACGGCGAACTTCGACAAGCCGCAGGCCAAGAAGGCGCTCGAGGAGATGCTCGCCCTCAAGCCCTACATGGACCCGCAGGTGACGACCTTCGCGCAGCCGGCCGTGCAGCAGCAGATGTACAACGGCACCGCGGCGATCGCCATCATGTTCTCCGGCCGGATGAACGACCTCACCCTTGAGAAAAACAGCAAGTTCGCCAAGAACTTCGCGTTCGCACCGCCGCCGAAGGTGGCCGCTGACAGCCCCAAGCTCTACGACACGCTGTCGGTCGACGGGTGGTCGATCCCGAACAACACCGCCATCGACAAGGACGCGCTCTTCCAGATGATCGCCTCGTCGGTCAGTGTTGACGCGTCCAAGGCCTCACTGCCCGCGGCGTACCCCGCCCGGACCGGCATGGTCAGCGACACGAGCAGCCCGTATGCGGCGGCCGCCAACGTCTCGATCACGCAGGCTCCGCCGGCCGAGCCGTACCCGTGGACGGCCAGCGTCAGCAACAAGATCACGCCGATCATCGCCAACGTCGTCCTGGGTAAGGCGACGGTGGACGAGGGCGTGGCGCAGATGCAGGCAGCCGCTACCGAAGCGATCGCGGCGGCCAAGTAGGACTCGGCACCTGGCGCCGGCCGTCTCCCGGACCAACTCGGAGACGGCCGGCGCCCTACCGGAGGTGAGCATGAGGAAGCGCGAGTACTGGACGCTGGTGGCGCCGAGCCTGATCGTGATGGTCGCCCTGCTGGCCATACCCCTCTACCGGACCATCGAGTGGAGCCTGCAACGGGTCAACTACGGGGATCCCGGCACGTTCATCGGGCTCGAGAACTACACGACCGCCCTCGCCGACCCCCGCTTCCAGCGGGCCGTCCTCTTCACGGTGGGTCTCACCCTGGTGGTCACGGCGATCCTGCTGGTCCTCGGCTACCTGCTGGCGACGGCGGTGAACCGGCTGCACCGGATGCGCCCCCTCGTCCTCGGGCTGCTGCTGCTGGCCTACGTCATTCCCGGGCTGGTCGGCGCCACGATGTTCTCCTGGCTCTTCGACTCCAACTTCGGAGGACCGGTCAACTACTTCATCGCCCAGATCACCGGACAGGACCTGCTCTGGTTCACCGACACGTGGCCCAACCGCGTGGTGCTCGTCCTCAACATCGTCTGGTTCCTGCTGCCGTTCGCGATGCTCGTCATCCTGGCCGGCCTGCAGTCGGTCAGCCCCGAGGTGCTCGAGGCCGCGAAGATCGACGGCGCCGGCACCTGGCGGTTGCACTGGAACGTCATCATTCCCAGCGTTCGCGGCGTGATCGGCTTCGTCATCCTCATCTCGCTGATGGACGTCGTCCGCGTCTTCGACCCGCTGGTCGCCCTGTCGCCACAGGCGGCCGCGATCGGCAACGAGTCGATCATGTTCTACATCTACAGCGTCGCGTTCAAGGACGGCGGGCAGCAGCTCGGGCTGGGCAGCGCGATCAACGTCCTGCTGATCATCCTCATCGGCATCCTCCTCATTCCGTCGATCCGGGCCACCGCACGAGAAGGGAGCCGATGATGAGCGCGGCCACCACCGAAGCCAGGGCCGAGCAGATCATGGCCGTCGAGGCGGCGCCTCGGAAGCGCAAGCTGAGCGGCACCTCGATCATCGTGGGCGGTTTCCTGCTGCTCACCTGCCTGGCCATGCTCAGCCCCGTCGTCTGGACGGCCGCGTCGGTCACCAAGCCGACCGACGTGGCGTTCCTCAACCCTCCGGTGTTCGTCTGGGAGCCGACGCTCCAAACCTTCGTCGACCTCTGGGAGACGACGAACTTCTACCAGTACGTCATCAACACGGTGGTCGTCGCGGTGATCAGCACGGTGCTGGCCCTCGTGCTCGGTCTCCCCGCCGCATACGCGCTGTCCCGTGCGCCGGGCTGGATCTCGACCGCTCTCCTCGTGCTGGCGTTGGTCTTCCGGGCCCTTCCCCGCTTCGCCGTCGTGCTCCCGATGTACGACATCGCTCGCTCGATCGGCCTCTATGACACGACGTTCGCCTTGGCGCTAGCCCTGGTCGCGATCAACCAGCCCTTCACGATCTGGCTGTTGCGCAACTTCTTTGCCGACATCCCGGACACGCTCGACGAGGCGGCGATGATGGACGGCTGCACGCGGTTCCAGGCGCTGCGCAAAGTGATGATCCCCCTCATGGGGCCGGGCATCCTCACCGCCGGGATCTTCGTGTTCCTCTTCGCGTTCCAGGAGTACCTGACCGCGACGATCCTCACGGACGTCAACGCCCGGACTGTGCCCGTCTTCATCGCCACCCAGCTCGGTCAGACGCTGCCGATGCTGCAGCAGGCCGGTGCCGCGGCGGTGCTCTTCACGATCCCTGCCATCGCGTTCGCCTTCATCGCCCAGAAGTACATCGTCGCCGGCCTCAACGCCGGTTCCGTGAAGGGCTGACTCGCTCCTCGACATGGTCGGTATGCCGGTCCCGCTCGTCCTGCTCCCGGGCATGAACTGCGGGCCCGGGTTGTGGGCCGACCCTGTCGAGGTGCTGTCGGCGGAGGGCGCGGCGCGTGAGGTGGTTGTCGAACGGCTGGATCGGCCGAGCGTCGACGGCCAGGTCGAGGACCTGCTGGACCGGCTGCCGGACCGGTTCGCCCTCGGGGGGCTCAGTCTCGGCGCCATCGTCGCCATGGCGGTGCACCGGCTCGCGCCGGAACGGGTGGCCGGTCTGTTCCTCCTCGCGACCAACGCGCGCCCGCCCACGCCCGCCCAGCAGGAAGCCTGGCAGGCGCAGCTCGACCGGCTGGCGGCGGGACACACCGCCGCTGAGCTCCAGGAGGAGTCGCTCGGCGTGCTGGTCGGTGCTCACGCCGACCCGGACCTGGCCGACCGGGCCCTGCGGCTGGCGGTCGGCTCGGAGGAGCTCACGGCCCAGCTGCGGCTGCAGCAGAGCCGGACGGACGAGCGTCCCGGGCTGCAGGCGGTCACCGTCCCCTGCGCCGTCGTCGCCCCCGGCGCGGACCAGTTATGCCCGCTGGACCGGCATACCGAAATTCATTCCCTGGCAAAGGGATCGGAGCTCATCGTCATCCCCGGAGCCCCGCACCTCGCCACGCTGTCCCACGGCCGATCGGTCGCCGCGGCGATGGCGGGCTGGCTGCGGCGGGTGGACGGCTGACCGTCAGCGCCCGGACACTGCCGACAGGTCGGCGAAGACCCGCATCATCACCTGCGCCACGTTGTAGACCACCAACCGGGTGCCGGCCTCGCGGACCCGTTCCGCGTCCTCGACACCGCCCGCAAGCTCGGCGCGCCAGGAGCCCGCTTCCGCGCCACCGCGATGAATCGCCGCCACCGACTCCGCAACGGTCGGGTCGCCCTCCCCGGTCGACGCGGACAGGTCGGCGATCCCGATGAGATACCCGTCGATCCCGGGAGTGCCGAGGATCTCGGCCGAGCGGCGCGCTGCGCCGGGCGACTCCAGCATGGCGATGACCAGCGTGTCCGCCGCGCGCGTCTTGTGGTCGGCGGCCGACACGGTGCCGAACCGGCCCGCCCTCGGGTACGTGGCGAAGCCTCGACGCCCGACCGGCGGGTAGTGCGCGCTGGCCACGAGGTCCGCTGCCTCGCTGGCCGACTCGATGTGCGGCGCGACGATGCCCGCCGCTCCCTGGTCCAACGCCCGCAGGATCAGCCCCGGGTCGCGCTCGCCCGGCCTGACCAGCACCGGCACCCCGTGCACCTGGGCCAGCGCGATGTGCGCCCGCAACGGCACGATGTCGGCGGGGCCGTGCTCGCAGTCGATGACGACGAAGTCCAGGCCGGCGACGGCCAGCATCTCGACGACGTCCTCGCACGGCATCCGTACCAGCGCACCGACGAGGTTGTCGCCGTCACGCAGCCGTGACCTCAGGGACGGCACCGTCGAATCCTCCGCGTTCATGAGCCCTCCGGACCCGTCGGGCCACCATCGCGCGGAATCCGCTGGTGACATGCGTATGTCAACTATAGTGGTCATGGCTACCGGTCACGTCAACGCCGTCGTTCCGGGTCGAACGATCAAGGAGGTCCGGTGATCACCAGCTTCGACGTGGCGCGGCTGGCCGGCGTCTCGCAACCGACGGTGTCACGTGCGCTGCGCAACAGCGACAAGGTCTCGGACGAGACCAAGGAGCGCGTCCGTCGGGCGGCGGCGGCCCTCGGCTACTCGCCCAACGCGATCGGACGGGCGCTGGCCCTCGGCCACTCCACCCGGGTCGGCCTCGTGGTGACCGACTTGCGGAACCAGTTCTACGGCCACGTGATCCCTCACCTGCACGACGAGCTCACCGTTCGCGGGTACGAGCTGGTCCTGCTCACCGAGGCCTCCGAGAGTGCGCCGATCGCCGAACAGATCGTGGCCACCGGCCTCTCGGGAGTGGTCCTCGCCACGACGACCGTCGACTCTGCCCTCCCCGGGCGGCTCCGCGACCGCAACCTGCCCTTCGTCTATTTCAACCGGACGGCCCCATCTGTCGAGTCGAGCTCGGTCATCGTGGATCCCGAGCCGGGCATGGCAGAACTCGTCAAGGAGATCATCGGCCTCGGCCACCGCCACGTCGGCGCCGTGTTCGGCCCGCGCACCACCAGTACCGGTGAGAGCCGCGAAACGGTGCTGCGCAGCCTGCTCGAGGAGCACGACGTCTACCTGCGGCGCCAGGACGTCCGGCACGGACCGTTCGACTTCGACACGGGGTACCGCGCCTGCCTCGAGCTGCTCGACCTCGACGAGCCACCCACCGTGCTGGTCTGCGCGAATGACGTCGTCGCGCTGGGGGCGATGAACGCGGCGGCGGAGCGCGGCGTGAAGGTGCCGGAGTACCTCTCCATCGTCGGGTTCGACGACCTTCCGACGTCGAGCTGGCCGCTCGTGCAGCTGACCACGGTCGCCTACGACCTCGCGTGGATGTCCCGCGAGGCGGCGCGGTTGGTCGTGACTCTGGTCGACTCCCCGGCCAGCGCCTTCGACCACGTCGTGCTGCCCAGCCACCTGGTCCAGCGCCGCACGCTCGGGCCGCCGCGAGACGCCGCAGACCTGGTGTAGACCCCGTCAATACATACGTATACACTGAGTGAGTCGAAGGCGATTTCCCACTCAGTGAGAGGAACCATGGCGCTCAACCCGGTGGCCTACAAGCCGTATGCAGACCCGGACGACTTCATCCGCGAGGTCACCGACCTCATCTGGGTGCAGCGGGACGTGGCCTTCATCGAGGACAACTACGAACCCGACTCCATCGTCCACGGCGCCCTCGGGACGACCGTCGGACGGCAGGGAGTCATCGACGGCAGCCTGGTGCGCATCGCGCAGACCCCGCAGCGGGTCGGCCAGGCCGAGGATGTCATCTGGGAGGCGCGCGGAGACGACGCGTTCCTCAGCTCGCACCTCGTGCTGTCCGTCGACCGCAACACCACGGGCGTCAACGCGGCGACGTTCCCGTTCTTCCGGAGCCGCACCATCGCCAACTGCCTCTACCGGCGCGGGCGGATGGTCGAGGAGTGGGTCGCCCGGGACACCCTGGCCGGAGCGCTGCAGGCCGGCATCGACCCCGAGGAAGCCGCGCTCCGTCTCGGTTTCGCGGGGTACCAGGGCTCCTGGACCCAGCCGGCCCCGACCGACGTCCTCACCGAGGGTGACAGCGGGCCCCGGCCGGATGACTACCGACCCGAGTGCGAGATGGTCCTCGAGTTCGTGGACGAGGTCTGGAACCGCCGCCACCTCAACCGGGTGCCCGACTTCATGGTGCGCGACCTGGTGCTCCAGACCGTCGGCGACACGACGATCATCCGACCCGATGGGTACCAACGCGACCTGCTGGACCTCGTCGCGCCGTTCCCCGACGCGACGTTCACGGTGCGCGATGTGCAGACCAACTTCGCCGAGCGCTACGCCGGGCTGCGGATCGCGCTGCTCTGGCAGATGAAGGGCACCTACCGGGGGCGGGCCAGCTTCGGACCGCTCACCTACCAGCCGGTCGACGTCCTGGGGATCTCCCAGTTCCTCGTCCAGGGCGGCCGCATCGTCCGCGAGGTCCGGGTCTACGACCAGCTCGCGTTGCGCGCCCAGATCAACGCCACGCGCGGCGACGGCTCGGTCGACGTCAACGCCAACATCTACTGAAAGGAACCGCCCGTTCTCGGGCCAGCCATGAGCACTACCACCGTGACCCGCGACGAGGTGCGTCGCCGAACCATCCTGCGTAGCGACTGGGTGCCCTGCAAGGCCGCCTTCATCGACTGCCGGACCCCCGGCTCGGACCAGAAGGACAACTACTCCTTCATCGGATCCGGCGTCTCCCAGAGCGCGCAGCAGTTCGTCAACCTCACCGAGCCGCACGGGTTCAGCCTCGGAGCCGCCGGGATGCCGCGCGGGACGACGAACAGCCTGCACATGCACTTCACCGCCGAGGTGTTCATCAACTTCGGTGGCGAGTACCGCCTGCGCTGGGGCGCGGACGGGAACCAGGGCGAGTACGTGTCGACGGACGGCGACATCATCTCGGTACCGACCTGGATCTTCCGAGGCTTCACCAACGAGGGCCCGGACGACGGCATCCTCCTCACCGTCCTCGGCCGCGATGACACCGGCGGCATCATCTGGGGGCCGACGGTGCTCAAGGAGGCCGAGGGCTACGGGCTGCACCTGACCGCGGACAATCGGCTGATCGACACGGCGGCCGGCGACGAGGTGCCGACGGACGTCGAGCTCATCACGCCCATGGCCCCCGAGGAGATCGACCGCCTGGACCGCTTCACCGTCGAGCAGTTCCGCACGCGCGTCATCGCACCGGCCGACCGTCAGTGGGTGGATCGGCCGTTCCTCTGCTCGGGCCTTCCCGGTGGCAGCGCCGAGCTGGCGCCGGTTATCGGGTACGGCATGGTCGAGGACCGGCGGGTGACCCCGCCGCTGCACGAGCCGCACAACTTCAACCTGGCCTGGCTGCGCGCAACCCCCGGCGAGGGCATGCTGCGCCACCGCCACAACGCAACGCAGGTCGTCACGGTGAAGTCCGGTCAGTGGGAGGTCCGGCTCAACACGGACGGCGACGAGGAGACGGTGGTGCTCGGACCCCAGGACACCCTGTCGGTTCCGGCGGGTGTGTGGCGCTCCTTCACCCTCGTCGACCCCGAGCCTGGTCAATCGGCCACCCCCGGCTGGGGCGAGCTGCTCGTCGTCAACGGCGGCGACGGCCGGGTCCCGCTCGAGTGGGACGCGGAGGTCGTGACGGCCGCTCGTAGTGCGGGCCGTGTGCTCGACGCGAACGGCTACTTGGCGCCCACCTCCGTCCTCAACACTGCTACCGAGGACGACTGACGGCCGGCCGCATCCGGGTGGCGGCCGCGCAGGTTGCTGCCGACGTCACGCACGCCCCCACCACCGACCAGGTGGTGGGGGCGGTCCGTACCGCTGCCGCGAAGGGCGCGCAGCTGGTCGTGCTCCCCGAGCTGGCGCCGTCGGGCTACTGCTTCACCGACCGGGACGAGGCCTGGGCCGCCGGTGAGGAGCTCGACGGCCCGACCCTGACGGCCCTTCGGGAAGTCTCGCGTGAACTGTCGGTGACGGTCGTCCTCGGGCTCGCGCTGCGGGAGGGCCAGGTCCTGTCCAACGCCGCCGTCGTCGTCGAGAACGGCGAGGTATGCGGCGTCTACCGCAAGTCCCACCTGTGGTCACGGGAGAAGCTGCTGTTCACCCCGGGGGACGAGGGGCCGCTGGTCGTGTCGACGCAGTGCGGTGTCGTCGCCGTCCTCGTCTGCTACGACCTCGAGTTCCCGGAGCTCGTGCGCCGCGCCGCGGAGGCGGGGGCGGAGATCGTCGCGGCACCGGTCAACTGGCCGGTGATCGACCACCCGCCCGACCAGCCGGCGATCGAGGTGGCCAAGGCGCAGGCCGTAGCCGCGTACTACGGCGTGTTCGTCGTTGTCGCCGACCGCTGCGGCGAGGAACGCGGCACCCGGTGGGTCGGCGGGACCTCGATCATCGCGCCCAGCGGGTACCGGCTGGCCGGCCCGGCCACCGCGCCGGGTGAGACGGCCCGAGCGGTCGTGCTGTGGGCCGACATCGACACCGCAGCGGCGCATGACAAGTCGCTCGGCGCATACAACGACCGCCTGGTCGACCGACGCGACGAGCTGTACGGCGCTGTCAGCGAGCGGCTGCCAGAGCGATGACGTCGCCGACCTGACGCCGGGCGACGGCCAGGTCGTCGCTGGGGAAGAAGGCCACGCCAGTGGCGCCGGCCGCCTCCAGCAGGGTGAGGTGCTCCAGGGCGTCGTCCCGGGTGCCGATGGCGCCGATCTGAAGCCACCAGTCCCGCGGCATCGTGACGATGCCGTCCACGCCGTCGCGCGCGTGTCGCGCCGTCAGCTCCGCGAGGAACGGCAGGGGCGCGAGCAGGGCCGAGCCGAGCATGTCGGCGATGTGCGGGGCCGTGGCGCGGTAGGCGTCAGCCGGGTCGTCGGCGACGGCCAGCGTCGTGAAGGTCGTGACGCGGAAGTCGGGCCCGGCCGCCGCCTGCTCCCGGGCCGCTGCGACGTAGGGAACCGGGGACGGGCCGGCGAGGACGATGCCGTCGGCCACCCGTCCGGCGAGGGCCAGCGACTTGGGTCCGGTGACGCCGGCCAGAACCGGTGGCACGGGGTCGGGGAGGTGGTCGAGCCGGACGTCCTCGAGGGTGACCTCGCGGCCGCGAAAGGACACCGTCTCGCCGCGGAGCAGCCGCCGCACCGTGGTGACGACCTCGTCGAGGGTCGTCAGCGGGGAGGGCGTGGCGACACCCATCTGCCGCATCCACGACTGCACACCGTGGCCGATGCCGCCGACCACCCGGCCCGGCGCGATGCTGGCCAGGGTGGCGATCTCCATCGCCGTCAGCGCAGCGGTGCGGACGACGGCCGGCAGGATGCCGAGGCCGACGGTGAGCCGTTCGGTGGTCGCCAGCGCGGCGGCCGCGAGCGGCGGTGCGGTCGTGTAGAAGCAGTCCTCGATGAGCCACAGCTCGTCGACCCCGCCGGTGTCTAGGCGGCGCGCGAACTCGGTCACCGCCGCCCCGGGGAACTCCCGCGCGAAGCACATGCCCACCGTCATCACCATGTCGAGGAAACTAGGCCCTCCAGGCGACAGTCAGTCGAACAGCCGCGGGACCAGCGGCCACCAGAATTCGGCGCCACAGAGCCGTTCCAGCTCGTCGCGGTCGGCCCACCGCCAGCCGTCGACGTCGTCCTCGCTCGCGACCAACCCCGGTGCGGCGCCGTTGATCCGGGTCCGGAAGACCTGGAGGTAGCTGCGGCCCGGAAGCCAGCGACCACGGACCTCGCCGTCGACGGTGAATCGTTCGTACGCGCATACCTCGAGCTCGTCCGTCACGACGACCAGCCCGGTCTCCTCGCGAACCTCCCGGACCGCGGCCTCCGTTGCCGACTCGCCCGGCTCGAGCCACCCGCCGGGCGAACCCCAGGCGTCGCGGCGCGGGGAGTGGACGACGGCGAACCTGCCGTCACCGTCCTGCACGAAGGCCATCGCGGCGAACACCCCGCTCGCAGTCACCGGCCGGTCGGAGATGACCAGATCGACCGACGCGTGCGTTCCGTCGGGGAACGCCAGGTCGGGTATGCGCGCGACCGGCCGGTCCCCGCGGCGCTTGCGGAGCCGCAACCCGCTGGCCACGAGCCGCCGGACCACGTCGGCCCCAGTCGTCGAGGTCGCTCCGGCGGCGATGACCAGCGCGTACCGCTCCTGGGGCACGTCGTAGTGGTCGCCCTCGAACGAGCGCGGATGCAGCCCGGCCTGACGCGCGAAAGCGTGCAGCTCGTCGAGCGACGTGTCGCTGATGAGGTGCGCAAAGACCGTGCCGTGGCGGGGCCAGATCGGCTGGTCGATCCAGATGGTCATCGCCGCTCACGCTAGCGGCGACCTGTGGACAACGGTGTGGGGGCCAACGCAGGAACGCCTAGCGTCGCGGGAAAACCGCATCTCGTTCGAGCCCAGAGGAGCTACTCATGTTCACCGTCGACACCGACCGCATCCAGGCTGCGGCCTCTGACATGTCCGGTATCGCCGCCGAGATCGAGTCGTCGGTCTCCGCCATGCACGCCCGACTGACCGCCCTCGAGGGGTCGTGGACCGGCGTGGCCGCCACCGAGTTCCAGGGCCTCGTCGCCGAGTGGACCGCGCTGCAGGGGCGGGTTCGTGCCGACCTCGCCCAGATCGCCGCGCTGACCTCGCGGGCCGGCGGCAGCTATGCCGAGACCGAGCAGGGGGTGCGGGGGCTCTTCGCGCACTGACCGCACCCTGGGGCAGGGTTCGGCAGGGGCCTACTTCGGCGTGCCGACCAGCGGCATGGCGATCGGTGCGGCAGCTCCGAGGAAGACCGCCAGCCCGTCGCCATAGGGATCGGCCCGCGTCGGGACGGTCTTCCAGTTGTTGGCCAACCAGACGTTGCCCGAGGCGTCGACCTGCACGCCGGTGTTGCGCTGCAGACCGTCGAAGAAGTAGCCGGTCTGGGTCGGCGAGATCTCGTCGCCGACGTGCCCGGTCGGGCAGGTGGCGACCCGGGCACCGCACAGGTGCGAGAGCCGCTGGCCGAAGAAGTTGGCCACCCAGATGTTGTCGTCGCCGTCGACGGCGATCCCCCATGGCACGGTCATGCCGGCGCCCTCGAACCGGGTGACCTGGCCGTCGGGTGCTACGCGGGCCATGCTGCCGCGCGGCTCGGGGTTGACCGGGTTGTCCGGGTCGCCCGGGTTGCCACCCTCCGGCGCCTGGAGCTCTCCGTCGTCGGCCGCGCAGGGGATGTTGACGGCCTCGGAGTTCGAGACCCAGACGTTGCCGAGGCTGTCGCTGGCGGCGCCGAGCGGCTTGATGACGGTGTCGTCGGTGCCGAACGGCGACCCCGGCAGCGGCGTGCCGTTCGGGTGGAAGCCGTAGACCCGGTTCCCCTGGTTCGCCGTGACGTAGATGTTGCCGAGGGAGTTCTGCGCGACGTCGAAGGTGTAGGCCATGTCGGCTCCGACCTTGCGGGCCTTGGTGTGGTCACCGTTCGGGTACTCGACGAGGTTGCTGCCGCCGCAGTTGGCGATCCACACGTTGCCGTCGACGTCGGACTTCACGCCCTGCGGGAAGCTGAGCGGGCCGTCGAGGAAGCCGCCCCTCCGCGGCGAGAGGGCCTTGCCGTCC
>DASTNV010000191.1:0-7889 GCA_035762725.1 Lapillicoccus sp.
ACGCCGAGCACCGAGTCGCCGAGGAACTCGAGGCGCTCGTTGTTGGGCAGGCCGCCGTGCTCGTACGCATACGAGCGGTGCGTGAGGGCACGCACGAGCAGCGCCTCGTCGACCTGCTCGCCGACCACCTCGGCGAGGTAGTCGATCAGCGCGCCGACGGGCCGCGGGAACGCGGCACTGCTCTCGGCCGTCACGAGGTCACTCTGGGTGACCCCGGTCAGCCCTGGTGCTCGGAACGCTCAGCGGTGGCGTAGTGACGGCCCTGGTACGTGCCGCACGACGGGCACGCGATGTGCGGCTGCGTCGGCTGGCCGCACTGCGGGCAGGTCGTCAGGGCGACCGGCGTCGCCTTCCAGTTCGCGCGACGCGAACGGGTGTTGGAACGCGAGGTCTTCCGCTTCGGGACGGCCACGTCAGGTCCTCTTCTCTGGGTTTGTGCTCGAGTTCTCGGTCATCAGGCCGCTGAGGGCGGCCCACCGCGGGTCGATCGTGTCGTGATGGTGGTCCGGGTCCTCCGCGAGCAGCGCCCCACATTCGGAGCACAACCCAGGGCAGTCGTCCCGGCACACCGGTTGGAACGGCAGTGACGGAACCACCGCGTCCCGGAGCACGGGCTCCAGGTCGATGAGATCGCCCTCGAGCTCGCGCACCACGTCCTCGTCGGCCCCGTTCGCGTCGGCGCCCACCTCGTGGTGGTGCGCCGCCCGATCGGCGTAAGCGAACAGCTCCTGGAAGGAGGCGTCCACCGGGTAGGTGGCCGGCTCCAGGCACCGCACGCAAGCCCCGGTCGCCGTGGCGCGGACCGAACCACTCACGAGGATCCCCTCCACCACCGACTCCAGACGGATCTCCAGCTCCAGCGGTTCGCCCGCTGGGACGGCGATGACGTCGGTCCCGATGGCCTCGGGGGCCGTCACCCTCCGGGTGAGCTCCTGCATCGTTCCCGGCCTCCGAACGAGGTCCCGGGTATCGATGACCAGGGGGTTTCGGGGGTCGAGGCGCGGCATGAGTTTCTCGGAGAGGTCGAGGGTTCGGTCCTCGTCCACGCACGGACGAAGACCGACACACCAGATTACCGGAGCCGCAGGTCAGGGCCCAAATCTGCGGCGAAGGGCGGCGAGCACGGTGTCGGGGACGAGGCCGGTGACGTCGCCGCCGTACCGGACGACTTCCTTCACCAGGGAGCTCGAGACGTGCTCGAAGCGAGGGTCGCCCGGGAGGAACACCGTCTCGATGCCGGTCAGGTGCTTGTTCATGAGCGCCATCGGCAGCTCGTACGCGAAGTCGGTGCCGCCTCGCAGCCCCTTGACGATGGCGGTGGCGCCGAGGTCGCGGCAGACGTCGACGAGCAGCCGGTCGGCGAACGCCTCGACGCGCAGGTTCGCCGTGCTGCTGAGTGACTCCTCGAGGAGGCTGACCCGCTCGTCCACCGGGAAGGCGCCCTCCTTGGCCGGGTTGTAGAGCACGGCGACGACGACCTCGTCGAAGAGGGTGGCGGCCCGGGAGACGACGTCGACGTGACCGTTGGTCACGGGGTCGTAGGACCCCGGACAGACCGCCCGTCGCAGGTCACTGGCCACGCGTGAACGCTACCAACGCGGCCCCTCCCGCCCCCGATTTCGCCTAATGGGAGTGCATCGGGTATGCGGCTCCGTCAGGCGACGTCGTCGGGTCCCGGCGCATCGGCGAACCACATCCGGGTCTCGCCGTATCGGCGCTCCCCCGCCGCGTCCAGTCCCTCGGACCACCGCGGCTCGGGGCTGCGCGACGAGCGCTCGACCACGACCAGCGCCTCCGGAGCGAGCCAGCCGTGGCGAACCAGCAGCGCCAGCGCATCCCCGAGCGCGTCCTCGGACAGGTCGTAGGGCGGGTCGAGGAAGACCAGGTCGAACCGGCCCGAACCACCCGGACCCGCTACGAGAACCCGCTCGACAGTGTCCTCCCGCACGACCACACCGGGCAGGCCGACGACGGCGGCGTTCTCCCGGGCCACCTTGGCCGCGCCGCGGTCCGAGTCGACGAGGAGCACCGACCGAGCCCCACGGCTGGCCGCCTCGAGCCCGAGCGCCCCCGAACCGGCATACAGATCGAGCACCCGCGCGCCGGAGAGGACCTCGAGGTGCTCGAGCCGCGAGAACAGCGCCTCGCGCACTCGGTCGGACGTGGGGCGGGTCCGGGCGCCGTCCGGCGTCCGGAGCCGGCGGCCGCCGACGGCACCGCTGATGATCCGGGTCACGTCAGCTGCGCTCCAGGTACGCCGCCTGCTCCTCGTCGAGCCTGGCCGCCACGCGGGCCGCCAGGTCGGGGTGGCCGGCGAGGGTGGGGTCCGCGTCGACGACGGCAGTGGCGTCCTCCCGGGCGTCGGCGATGATCTGCGCGTCGTGGGGGTTCGCCATCCGCAGGAACCGCACCGACGACGCCCGGCCGCTCTGCCGGGCGCCGAGGACGTCGCCCTCGCGGCGCAGCATGAGGTCGCGCCGGGCGAGCTCGAACCCGTCCGTCGTGGCGGCCACCGCGTCGAGCCGTTCCCGCGCCGCCGTCCCCTCGAGTGCGTCCGTCAGCAGCAGGCAGAGCCCGGGAACCGAACCTCGCCCCACCCGGCCACGGAGCTGGTGCAGCTGGGAGATCCCGAACCGGTCGGCGTCCATGACCACCATGACCGAGGCGTTCGGCACGTCCACACCCACCTCGATGACCGTGGTCGACACCAGCACGTCGATCTCGCCCGCGGCGAACGCCCGCATGGTCCGGTCCTTCACCTCCGGGTCGAGCCGACCGTGGAGAACCTCGATCCGCAGCGACGCCAACGCCGGCACGCCCCGAAGCCGCTCCGCCATGTCATAGACGCCGGTCAGCTCCCGCGGCGCGCCTTCCTCCTCCGGTTCGAGGTCGACGTCGTCGACCGCCTCGGGCTCCGCCGGGTCGCCGATCTTCGGACAGACGACGTATGCCTGGTGCCCCTTGCCGACCTCCTCGGCGATCCGCTCCCAGGTCCGTTCCACCCACGCCGGCTTGGTCGTCTCGACGACGACGGTCTGGATCGGCGAGCGCCCGGCCGGCAGCTCGCGCAGTGTCGAGGTCTCCATGTCGCCGAACACCGTCATGGCCACGGTTCGCGGGATCGGGGTCGCCGTCATCACGAGCAGGTGCGGCGGGGTTCGACCCTTCTCCCGCAACGCATCCCGTTGCTCAACGCCGAACCGGTGCTGCTCGTCGACCACCACGAGCGCGAGGTCGTGGAACGCCACGTGCTCCTGGATCAGGGCGTGCGTCCCGACGACGATCCCGGCGTCGCCGGTCACCGCGTCGTTGAGCGCCGACCTCCGCGCCGCCGACGACTGCGAACCGGTGAGCAGCACGACCCGCGTCGCGTCGTCCGCCCCGCCGAGCTGGCCGCCGAGTGCCAGGTCGCCCAGCATCGCCGTGATCGAGCGGTGGTGCTGCATGGCGAGGACCTCGGTCGGCGCCAGCAGCGCGGCCTGCCCGCCGGCGTCGATCACGGCGAGCATCGCCCGCAGGGCCACGACGGTCTTGCCCGAACCGACCTCGCCCTGGAGCAGCCGGTGCATCGGACGGTTCCGGGCCAGCTCCTCGGCCAGCGTCTCGCCGACCGCCACCTGGCCTGCGGTCAGGGTGAACGGGAGCCGCTCGTCGAAGGCCGCCAGCAGACCACCGGGCCGTGCGACCCGGGCGGTCGCCTCCATCGCCTCGATGCTCTTGCGCCGCTGGGCGAGGATCGCCTGCAGCACGAACGCCTCGTCATAGCGCAGCCGGTCGACACCCACCTCGGTGTCGTCGGTCAGCCGGGGCCGGTGCACGAGCTCGAGCGCCTCGCGCCGCCCCAGCAAACCCCGCCGCGATCGCACGTCATCGGGCAGCGGCTCGCGGATCTCCTCCACGGAGTCGAAGGCGAGCTCGACCATCTGGCGGATGTTGAGCGAGCTGACGGTGCCGGTCTCGGAGTACACCGGGATCCGGTGGTCGCGGTAGGCGTCGAGCTTGCTCCCCGTGTGTATGTGGCCCTCCGCGTCGACGTCCCACCCGTCGGCCGAGGAGCCGAGGATCTCGTACTCCGGGTGAGTCAGCTGCCAACGCCGGTTGAACTGCGAGACGGCGCCGACGAAGATCCCGATCCGTCCGGGGACCAGCTTCGACTCGTGACCCCAGGCCTTGAAGAAGGTCAGGTCGATCTCAATACGACCGTCGGTGATGGTGGCGACGAGCATCTTCTGACGCGGGTTGCGCCGCATCGGCTTGGTCACCGCATTGGCGACCTGGGCGACGACGAGCACGGTCTGCCCCTCGCGGAGCGTCGACATGTCGGTCAGCGCGTTGGTCGCGACGTAGGACCGCGGGAGGTACTCCAGGAGGTCGCCGACGGTGCGGACCCCCTTGTTCTTCTCCAGCAGTGCCGCGGCCTTGGGCCCCGCCACCTTGGCGACCGCCGAGTCCTCGGTGAGCAGCAACGTCACTCCACTCTCATTCGACGCCGAGCAGCAAGGGGTAGAGCGGCTGTCCGCCGTAGATCTGGGTGACCTCCAGGTCGCGGCGGTGAGCTCGAACGGCATCGGCGACGTCCTGGGCCAGCGCCGGGGTCGCGTCCTCGCCGGCCACGACGGTGAGCAGCTCGCCACCGCTCGACAGCAGCCGGTCGACGACCTCGGCCCCCACCCGGGTGAGGTCGTTCCCGACGATGACGATGTCGCCGTCCACGACGCCAAGGACGTCGCCGGGACGGCACGGGCCACCGCTGGTCAGCGCCACCTTGGTCGCAACGGTGACCGCGCCGTTCCGCGTGGCCGCCGCCGCACTGCTCATCTCGAGGACGTTGTCAGAAAGCGGCCGGTCGGGGTCGTACACCGCGAGCGCCGCGATGCCCTGGACCGCGGTGCGCGCGTGGACGACGCGGAGGTCGATGCCCTCCTCGGCGGCCACCTTGGCCGCAGCGTTCGCGGCCAGGAGCGTGTCGCCGTCGTTGGGCAACAGGATCACCTGACCGGCTCCGGTGGACCGGGCCGCCTCGAGGAACTGGGCGGCGTTCGCCCGCCGGCGCGGCCCGCTCGCCACCACCCAGGCGCCGGCCGCGCGGAACGTCCCCGCCAGCCCCTCGCCGGCCGCGGCGGTCACCACGGCCTGGACGTCCTGGTCGGGATGCGCCGTCACCTGGTCGCGGAAGTGGGTGACCTTGATCCGGTGCGGCCGCCCGGCCGCGATGCCCGCCTCGATCGCCGCGCCGACGTCGTCGACGTGCACGTGGACGTTGTGCAGGTCGCCGGTACCCACGACGAGCAGCGAGTCGCCCAGCCCGTCGAGCCGTTGTTTGAGCACCTCGACCGCCTCGT
This sequence comes from Lapillicoccus sp., assembly GCA_035762725.1. Taxonomy (GTDB): domain Bacteria; phylum Actinomycetota; class Actinomycetes; order Actinomycetales; family Dermatophilaceae; genus Lapillicoccus. Next base: position 5,343 of record DASTNV010000191.1, read on the forward strand.
CGCTGGCGTCGGAGAGCAGGTACATCACCTCGTATGCCGGTCCGCCCGGTTCCAGGTCGCCGCCCTGCCGGGGATGCACGACGGGCTGGGTCCAGCCCGGCCGTCGGCGCAACGGGTCCTCACCGGCGAACGACTCCACGCCGACGTCGCCGGTGACGACCCGCTCCAGCGACTCGAGAAGGAGGACGTAGCCCGCGCCGCCCGCATCGACGACACCGGCCTGGGCCAGCCGCGGCAGCTGGGAGGGGGTCCGGGCCAGCGCCTCGCGGGCGGCCTCGAGCGCGGCCGTGGAGACCGCATACAGGTCGTCGCCCTGCTCGGCGGCGCAGGTCGTCGCGGCCGCAGCGGCGGACCGCGAGACGCTGAGGATGGTTCCCTCGACCGGGTGGGCGACGCTGGACCAGGCCAGCTCGTCGGCGCGGGTCATGGCGGCGGCGAGGCCGCTCGCCCCGATGCCGGAGACGCCGGTGGCCGCGGCCTCGTCGGCGAAGCCCCGGAAGATCTGGCTGAGGATCACCCCGGAGTTGCCGCGAGCGGTGAGCAGCAGGGCGCGCGCGAAGACGTCGGCCTCGGTGGCGAGGTCCTCGTCGCTCACCGGGTGCCCGCGCCGGGCGCGGTCCTCGTACTCCACGCGGGCGGCGTCGAGGGCGGCGTCGAAGGTGAGGTAGAGGTTGGTGCCGGTGTCGCCGTCGGGGACGGGGAAGACGTTGAGCGCGTCGATCTCGGCCCGGCGGGCGGCGAAGGCCGCCCGGGTGACGACCGCCCAGCGCCGAGCCGCGCCGGTGTCGAGGCGCGAGAGGACGTCGTCCCGCACGTCACTGCCCGTCACCGCGGTCCTCGTCTCCTCGCGTCGGACGGCTCGACTCCCGTGCACGGCAGGCTACTCGTCGGCACCCACCGGCACCGGCGCATACCCCCAGGCGGTTGCTGCCGTGATGGCTCGTTTTGGTCGCCCGTGCGGGACTCGGCTATTCTTGACCGGTTGCCCTGCGGCCGGTCGTGCTGCGGGCGCCCTTTTCGTCCTCATCCGAGTTATCAGGAGATCCACCGTGGCTGCCACCTGCGACGTCTGCGGCAAGGGGCCGTCCTTCGGTCACAACATCTCGCACTCGCACCGTCGCACGAAGCGCCGCTGGAACCCCAACATCCAGCGCGTTCGGACGCTGGTGGACGGTGTGACCCCGAAGCGGCTCAACGTCTGCACCTCGTGCCTCAAGGCGGGCAAGGTCGCGCGCAACGCCTGATTCACTCCCGTTCGTGCTCTGAACCGCACCGAAATCCGTACCCGCACCGCACGAACCGATGTTCAGCCGCCGAAGTGGTCCCACCCTCGCGGCCGCTGAGGAACCCCGTCGAGGCTGACCCCGCTCCCCGCCACGACCCGGCCCACCACCCGGAACCCGTCCGGAACTGACCCCTCCGAGGGGAACGTCGCCAGCAGGGAGTGCTCCTCGCCCCCTCCGAGCACGCAGTCGAGCGCGCCCTCCTCGCCGAACCGCCCAGCTAGCCGCGACACGTCCCCGGCCAGCGCGGCTGAGGCGAGGTCGAGGCATACCCCGCTGGCCGACGCGACCCGGAAGGCGTCCCGCAACAGGCCATCGGAGAGGTCGATCATCGACGTGGCCCCCGCCTCGGCCGCGACGGGGCCGAGGGCGAGCGGCGGAACCGGCCGCCGGTGCACCGCTACCGCCTCGGGGTCGTCGGCCGCACGACCGGCCCCCAGCAGGCGCAGCCCCGCCTCGGAGAGGCCCAACGTCCCCGCCACCGCCACCACGTCGCCCACCTGCGCGCCGGACCGGAGCACCGGCGTCCGGCCGTCCAGCGAGCCCAAGGCGGTCACCGAGACGGTCAGCACGCCCTCCGGAGCCGACGACAGGTCGCCGCCGACGACCGGGCAGCCCGCCGTGGCAAGCCCGCGAGCCAGGTCGAGCACCCAGTCCAGTGGCGTCGACGTCGCCATCACCAGGGTCACCAGGAGCGCGACCGGACGGGCGCCCATGGCCGCCACGTCGGCGAGGTTCTGGGCGGCCACCTTGGCACCGACGTCCGCCCCGGTGGACCACTCGTCACGCCAGTCGCGGCCGTGTACCACGGCGTCGGTCGTGCAGACCAACCCTCCCCCGCCGACGCCCAGAACCGCGGCGTCGTCGCCCGGACCTACTGTCACATCGGGGGATTCACCCGACGCGGCGAGGATCGGGAAGATCATGGCCAGAAGGGCGTCTTCGCCGAGGTCGGCCACCGTCCTGCTCACCTCGCCCACACGGCGCACGGTAGCGTCTGCCTTCGGACGCACTGCCGCGTCCACGCTCTAGCTGCGGAAGAAGGTGTGTCGTAGGTGGTCCAGGCATACATCCTGATCCAGACCGAGGTCGGCAAGGCGGCGTCCGTCGCCGAGTCCATTGCCGGGATCTCGGGCGTCTCGCTCGCGGAGGACGTCACCGGTCCGTACGACGTCATCGCCCGCGTCGAGGCCAACACCGTCGACGAGCTCGGCAAGCTCGTCATCGCCAAGATCCAGGACGTCCCCGGCATCACCCGGACGCT
>DASTNV010000192.1:0-3603 GCA_035762725.1 Lapillicoccus sp.
CGTCGACGCCGCTGATCCGGGCCCGCCCGGCGTCGGGGGCGAGCAGGGTGGCCAGAATCCGCACCAGGGTGGTCTTGCCTGCCCCGTTCGGGCCGAGCAGGCCCTCCACGGCCCCCGCCGGGACGCTCATGTCCACACCGACGAGCGCCTTGGTCTCACCAAAGGACTTGCTGACACCCTCTACGTCGATCACGGCGCCGCGACCTTGCGTTCTGCCTTTTGCTCTCCGGTGACGCGTGCTGCATGGGCGAGGTGCGCGGTCAGGAGTTGTCCGGCTCTGTCCAGTGCGGCGGCCGCTTCGTCGAGGATCGGGTGGTAGGCCTGGAAGACGTGTGGCACGCCGGGGGTGATGTCGAGGGTGACCTCGACGTCGGCGGTGGCGGCCTGCCGGGCCAGGCGGATCGCGTCGTCGAGGAGGACCTCGTGCGTTCCGGCCTGGATGATCAGGGGTGGCAGGCCGGACAGGTCGGCGAATACGGGGCTGATCAGCCCGGAAGCGGGGTCGTGTCCGGCCGTGTAGTCGGTGACCCGGGGTTGCAGGCTTTCCCGGCTCAGCAGCGGGTCGACCGTATGCTTGGTGTCCATGCTCGCCCCGGCCAGGGTGAGGTCGGCATACGGTGACATGACCAGGACGGCGGCGGGCAGGGGCAGCCCGTGATCGCGGGCGGTGACCAGGGTGGCGATGGCGAGCCCGCCGCCGGCGGACTCCCCCGCGAAGACGATGTCCGACGGGGCTGTGCCGTGCAGGAGGGCTTCGTAGGCGGCCAGAGCGTCGTCGACCGCGGCCGGGTACGGGTGCTCGGGGGCCAGCCGGTAGTCCACGGAGATGACCCTGGCGCGGGTCCGCCGGCCGACCTGCGCGGCCAGGTCGGCGGCGAGGAAGGCGTCCCCCAGCACGTACACGCCGCCGTGGAAGTACAGGACGGTATGGCGGGGCTCGATTCCGTCGACGGTGATCTCGGCGGTCGGGACGCCGCCCAGGACGGCCGCGGTCACGGTCACCTCCGGGGGCAGTGGCTGCGCCGACAGCAACTCCCGGAGTTGCCGCCGCTGCTGGTTGACGTCACTGCCGGCGGGGAAGGCCGACTGCCGCAGGATCGCGTCGAGGGCCTCTCGCTGTTCGCTGCTCACCGAGGAGCTCCCTTCGGTTCGGGGTTGGCGTGGCAGCGCCCCCAGAGGGACTCCGGGAGGCGGGCCACGACCAGGCTTGCCGCCAGAAAGGTGAGCAGACCTCACCGGATCACGGTGATTCGCGGGTCACATGCGGCAGATATTTCGCTCGCAGTGAACGCCGGAAGATGGCGGGCCGCTCCACGGTTGAGTCGCGCATACTCAACTTCTCGGAGGTACTCCGTGACCAGCAAACGACTCCCCATGTTGTTCCTCGACGGCATCGTCCTGCTCCCGGGCATGGTCGTCCCGGTCGAGCTGGACGAGGCGGCCCAGGCCGCTGTCGACGCGGCCCGCACCTCGGCCGGCTCCGAGCTGCTGATCGCTCCGCGGCTCGATGATCGCTACGCGACCTACGGCGTCGTGGCGAGCGTCGAGCGGATCGGCAAGCTCCGCGGCGGCTCCCCCGCCGCCGTGCTGCGCATCGGCGGGCGGGCCCGCATCGGCAGCGGCGTGACCGGGCCCGGCGCGGCGCTGTGGGTCGAGGCCGAACCGGTCGCGGCCGGCACGCCGAGCGAGCACGTCCGCGAACTGGCCGCCGAATACAAGCAGTTGGTCGTGTCGGTCCTGCAGCGCCGCGAGGCGTGGCAGGTCATCGAGTCGGTCAGCGCCATCGACGACCCCGGCGACCTGGCCGACACCGCGGGCTGGGCTCCGTACCTGTCCAACGACCGCAAGCGGGAGCTGCTGGAGACTCCCGACGTCGAGGCCCGGCTGCGGCTGCTCATCGAGTGGACCAAGGACTTCCTGGCGGAGTCGGAGGTCAGCGACAAGATCGAGACAGACGTCCGCGAGTCGGTCGAGAAGCGCAACCGCGAGTACCTGCTGCGCGAGCAGCTCAAGGCGATCCGCAAGGAGCTCGGCGAGGGCGAGGCAGACGGCAAGGACGACTACCGCACTCGGGTCGAGGCGGCCGATCTGCCCGAGGCGGTCCGCGAGGCCGCGCTGCGCGAGGTCGACAAGCTGGAGCGCGCCGGCGACCAGAACCCGGAGGCGGGCTGGATCCGGACCTGGCTCGACACGGTGCTGGACCTGCCCTGGAACGTCCGAACCGTCGACGCCACCGATCTCAGCGCGGCCCGGGCGGTGCTTGACGCGGACCACCACGGGCTGGACGAGGTCAAGGAACGCATCGTCGAGTACCTCGGCGTCCGCGCCCGCCGCGAGTCCCGTGGCCTGACGGTCGTCGGCGGCCGCGGGTCCGGCGCGGTGATCCTGCTGGCCGGGCCGCCCGGCGTCGGCAAGACCTCGCTGGGCGAGTCGGTCGCGCGCACCCTCGGCCGCAAGTTCGTCCGGGTCGCCCTGGGCGGCGTGCGTGACGAGGCGGAGATCCGCGGCCACCGCCGGACGTACGTCGGGGCGCTGCCCGGACGCATCGTGCGGGCCATCCGGGAGGCCGGCTCGATGAACCCGGTCGTGCTGCTCGACGAGGTCGACAAGGTCGGTAGCGACTACCGCGGCGACCCCGCGGCGGCGCTGCTGGAGGTGCTGGACCCGGCGCAGAACCATACCTTCCGAGACCACTACCTCGATCTGGACCTGGACCTGTCCGACGTGCTGTTCATCGCGACCGCGAACGTGCTGGAGACGATCCCGCAGGCGCTGTTCGACCGGATGGAGCTGATCTCGATCGACGGATACACCGAGAACGACAAGGTCGCCATCGCCCGCGACTTCCTCGTGCCCCGGCAACTGGAGCGGGCCGCCCTGTCCGTCGGCGAGGTGACGGTCACCGAGGACGCGCTCCGCGAGATCGCCGCGAACTACACCCGCGAGGCCGGCGTACGGTCTTTCGAGCGGCTGCTCGCCAAGGCGTTCCGCAAGGTCGCTCTGCGAGACCTGCCTGTCACCGTCGAGACCGCCGACCTCAAGAACCTGATCGGGCGGCCACGGTTCATCCCGGAGTCGTCCGAGCGCACCGCCGTCGCCGGCGTGGCCACGGGCCTGGCCGTGACGGGGATGGGCGGCGACGTGCTCTACATCGAGGCGTCGCTGCTGCCCGGCGACAAGGGCGGCCTGTCCGTCACTGGTCAGCTCGGCGACGTGATGAAGGAGTCCGCGCAGATCGCGCTCTCCTACGTCCGAGCACACGCCGAAGAGCTGGGCATCTCTCCGGAACAGCTCGACCACCCGATCCACCTGCACGTGCCCGCCGGCGCGGTGCCCAAGGACGGGCCGTCGGCAGGCGTCACGATGACGACCGCCCTGGTCTCGTTGCTGCTCGGCCGCGAGGTACGCGCCGAGGTCGGCATGACCGGCGAGGTCTCGCTGACCGGCCGGGTCCTGCCGATCGGCGGCGTGAAGCAGAAGCTGCTCGCCGCCCAGCGGGCCGGGTTGAAGACGGTCTTCATCCCGCAACGCAACGAGCCCGACCTGGACGACGTCCCTGCCGAGGTGCTGGAGGTGCTGGAGGTCAAGCCGATGACCGACGTG
>DASTNV010000193.1:0-16186 GCA_035762725.1 Lapillicoccus sp.
CAGCTGGCCCAGGCCGCGAACTTCCCCGACTGCGGCGTGACCCAGGCGATGGGCTTCCGGATCTTCCTGCCGGACGACACCGCCGCCCAGTTCTCGCCGCAGACCCAGCAGGGCTGCTCCAACGCCAACGTCGTCCTCATGGAGATCGGACCGTTCGCCCGCTGACCAGATCCGGTTGCAGGTCTGTCCAAGGTTTGTAACATGTTCGCATGACCTCGGTCATCAACCGCACCGCACCCCTCGACCACGCCGACGACCCCGCTGAACCCGTCGGGGTCCGGATCGGCGAGCTGAGCCGCCGCGTCGGCGTGAGCACCGAGCTGCTCCGCGCGTGGGAGCGGCGCTACCAGCTGCTCCAGCCGGCCCGGTCCCCCAAGGGGTACCGCCTGTACACGACGCAGGACGAGCTGCGGGTTCGCGCGATGCAGGACCAGCTCACGCGCGGGTTGTCCGCGGCTGAAGCCGCACGGGTGGCGCGCCGGGCCGCCCCGTCCAGCGCCGCATACCCCTCGACCGGTCGTCGCTCCGCAGCCGGCCAAGACCCGACGCTGGAAGAGTCCGACACGGCGATGCGGCTCTACCGGGCCCTGGAGCGAGCGCTCGACACCTACGACGAGTCCGACGCCCAGCACCTCGTCGACACGATGCTCCGCGAGCTGAGCCTCACGACCGTCCTGCGCGACATCGTCATGCCCTACCTCGCCGAGCTCGGCGAGCGGTGGGAGTCCGGCACCATCGACGTCGCCCAGGAGCACTTCGCCAGCAACCTGATCCGCGGCCGGCTGGCCGGCCTCGCGCTCGGCTGGGGGCAGGGCGTCGGACCTCGCGCCGTCATCGCCTGCCCCAAGGGCGAGCTGCACGACCTGCCGCTGATGGTGTTCGGCATCGTCCTCAACCGCTGCGGTTGGCGGGTGACGTTCCTGGGCAACAACACCCCCGTGAGCGACCTCGACAGCGCCGTCCGCCACCTCCGGCCGCAGGTGGTGGTGCTCGCCGCGACCACGAGTGCGCCCTTCCTCGCCGACCTCGACACCCTGCGCTCCCTGGCCGGACGCGTCCGCGTCGCCCTGGCTGGCGCCGGCGCCACAGATGAAATCGTCGCCGCCACCGGCGCAATGGCGCTGCGCGGCGACCCGGTCACCGAGGCGCTGCACCTCGACGTGCCGGTCGCGGTCGGAGCCGGCGCGTGAAGGTCCTCGTGGCGGGGGCGTCCGGGTTCGTCGGCCGCCGCCTCTCGCCGGCACTCGAGGCGGCCGGGCACCAGGTGATGGCGATGACCCGACACCCCAACACGTATGCCGGCGCCGGCACCCCGGTCGCCGGCGACGTCGCCGACGGCGCGTCCCTCGATGCATCGCTCGCCGGGTGTGAGGCGGCCTACTACCTCGTCCACTCCCTCGACGCCGAGGACTTCGAGGACAAGGACGCTGACGGCGCGCGCGCCTTCGCGGCCGCGGCTCGACGCGCGGGACTGAGCCGGATCATCTACCTCGGCGGGCTGGGCGACGACTCCGACCAGCTGTCCCCGCACCTGCGCAGCCGCCGCCAGGTCGAGGAGATCCTCGGTGACTCGGGTGTCCCCGTGACGACGCTGCGGGCCGGAATCATCATCGGCGACGGCGGGATCTCGTGGGAGATGACCCGACAGCTCGTCGACCACCTGCCCGCGATGGTCACGCCGCGCTGGGTGATGACGCGGACCCAGCCGATCGCCATCGACGACGTGGTCCGCTACCTCGTGGGCGTCCTGGAGAACCCCGACGCCGAGGGCCAGGCGCTCGAGATCGGCGGCCCGGATGTGTTGCGCTACAAGGCAATGCTCCAGCGGGTCGCGACGATCCTCGGTCGCGACCTGCCGATCGTCCCCGTACCGCTGCTCTCTCCCAAGATGTCGTCGCTCTGGCTCGCGCTGGTCACCGACGTGGACACGACGACCGGCCGCAACCTCGTCGACTCGATGACCAACGAGGTCGTCGTTCACGACGACCGGATCCGCCGGATGGTGCCGTTCGAACCGATGGGCTACGACGCCGCCGTTCGCGCCGCCCTCCGGGAGCGGGCCGAGCGCGAAGCGGCCGAGACCGGGCCGGAGAGCGGACCGAAGTCGCCGTGGCAGCAGCTGCTGGGGGCGATGCCCAAGCCGTTCCATCTCCAGGAACCGCGGGTGCCGGACGAGACCGACGCGGTCCGTCGCCGGCGCCGCCAGATCGTCGCCGGCGTCGGCCTCGGTGGCGCCACGCTGCTCGGCGTCTCGCTCAGCACCAAGCCCGGCTCGCCGCAGTTCTACTGGCTGACCGGCGCCCTCGCCGCCACCTGGGCCGCCGGCGCGGTGGCGTCCGGACCGCTGCACCTCGGCTGGATCAAGGGACGCGACAACGCGCTCCGCCGGCCGGTGGTCACCCCGATCGCGACGGGGGTGCTCGCCTTCGGCGGGTTCTACGGCGCCGCGTTGGTGGCTCGCGAGATCCCCGTGCTGGACCAGGCGATCGGCAACATCCTTCGCTACGCTGACCAGGGCAGCATGCCGCTCGTCGTGGCGACCACCGCGGTCAACGGGCTGGCCGAGGAGCTGTTCTTCCGCGGCGCCTTCTACACCGCGGCCGCCGAGCGACCGATCCTCTTGTCCACCCTCGCCTACACCGCCGCGACGGCCGCCAGCCGCAACCCCGCGCTGACCATCGCCGGGGCCGTGATGGGCGGCCTGTTCGGCATGCAGCGACGCGCGTCCGGCGGCATCCAGGCGCCGATGCTGACGCACCTGACCTGGGCGATGCTCATGCTCCGGTACCTGCCCCCGCTCTTCGAGCGCTCAATCCGTCGGGAGGAGATCCTGGCGTGACGCCTTCGGTGCTGTGGTTCCGCCGCGACCTGCGGCTCCGCGACCACCCGGCGCTCGACGCGGCCGCCAAGGCCGGTCCGGTATGCGCACTGTTCGTCCTCGACGACGTCCTCCTCAAGGTCGACGACGGGCCGCGAACCGCATACCTCTACCGCAGCCTGCGCGCGCTCGACGAGGACCTCCGCTCGCACGGCGGCCGGCTCACGGTCAAACGCGGCCGCCCGGAGAACGTCGTGCCCCGGATCGTCAAGGAGATCGGGGCGAGCGAGGTCCACATCAGCGAGGACTTCGCGCCCTATGGCAAGGCCCGCGACGCGCGCGTCGAGAAGGCGCTCGGGGCCGTGCCGCTCGTCCGGACGGGGTCTCCGTATGCGGTCTCGCCGGGCCAGGTGCTGAAGCAGGACGGCGACCCGTTCAAGGTGTTCACCCCCTTCTACCGCGCCTGGTCGGAGCGGGGCTGGCACAGCCCGTCGACGTCGAACCCCGGCCGGATGTCGTGGCATCCGGTGGACGGCATCGACATCCCCAAGGACCCCGCCATCACCGCCGAGCTGCCGGACGCCGGCGAGGCGGCGGCCCGGAAGGCGTGGCGAGCGTTCCGTGACGGCGATCTCGAGCGCTACAACAAGGAGCGGAACCGCCCCGACCTCGACAGCACCTCGCACATGTCGGTGCACCTGAAGTTCGGTGAGATCCACCCGCGGACGATGCTCGACGACCTCGGTCGGGCGGGACCGGCATACCGACGGCAGCTCTGCTGGCGCGACTTCTACGCCCAGGTTCTCCACCACTGGCCGGAGAGTGCGCACGGCTACTTCCAACCGGCGATGGCGCGGATGAGGTACGACACGGGGAAAGGCGCGGACGAGCGGTTCGAGGCGTGGCGAGACGGGCAGACGGGGTATCCCATCGTCGACGCCGGTATGCGTCAGCTGCTCGGCACCGGGTGGATGCACAACCGGCTCCGGATGATCGTCGCCTCGTTCCTCGTCAAGGACCTCCACCTCGAGTGGACGCTCGGCGCGCGCCACTTCATGGACTACCTCATCGACGGCGACCTGGCCAACAACCAGCACGGCTGGCAGTGGACGGCGGGTACCGGGACCGATCCCGCGCCCTACTTCCGGATCTTCAACCCGGTGCTGCAGGCGAAGAAGTTCGACCCGGACGGCGAATACGTCCGGCGCTGGGTACCCGAGCTGAAGTCGTTGTCCGCCAAGGACATTCACGAGCCGTGGAAGCTCGACGAGCCGCCTGCGGACTACCCTGCCCCGATCGTCGACCACGACGCGGAGCGCAAGGAGTCGCTCGCCCGGTACCAAGAGGTCCGCAACCGCTAAGGCCTGACGAGGACCATCCGGCAGCGTGCTTAACGCGCGGACCACGTCCAGTCAGAGTGCGGATCAAAGTGCGATTGGTGCTGCCCCGACGACACCAGGCGCACTCTGACGCGCACTTTGACGGCCGCCTGCCCGTCATCCACGCCCGATCGCTGGTCAGGTCGCGGGTCAGGTCGCATTTACTGCTGCCATCACGACCACGGCCGCGACATGACCTGCGACCTGACCTCAGACGCCATCGCGCGAACGCCCGAGCCGGGTACAACCCGCGCGCTACGATCGGCGCGCCATGAAGGTACTGATCTCGGGAGCGGGCGTCGCGGGCCTCACCGCGGCGTACTGGTTGCAGCAGTACGGGTTCCAGCCGGTCATCGTGGAGCGCGCGCCAGCGCTGGTCGTCGGCGGCTACAAGATCGACGTCCGCGGCACCGCCCTCGAGGTGCTCCGTCGGATGGGGATCTACGACGCCGTCTCGGCCGCGGGCACCGACATGCAGGGCGCGGTCCTCGTCGACCGGGACGGCAACGAGGTGGGCCGGATGAGCGGCGAGGACTTCGGCCACCGGGCGGGCGACGACCTCGAGATCGTCCGCGGCGCACTCTGCCGGATTCTGCAGTCAGCAGCGCCGGACGTCGAGACAATCTACGGCCAGACGGTCACCGCCATCGACCAGTCGGCCGGCGGCGTCCGGGTGACGCTGTCCGGCGGCGAGACCCGCGACGTCGACGTCGTCATGGGCGCCGACGGCCTCCACTCCAACGTCCGGGGACTGGTGTTCGGCGAGGAGTCCCGGTACATCCGTGACCTCGGCATGTACCTCTGCGTCTTCTCGGTCCCGAACCGCCTCGACCTCGACCGGATGGAGATGCAGTACTCCGAGCGCGGCCGGGTCGCCGCGATCTGGGCGACGCACGACGACGCGAGCGCCAAGGCGACCTTCGGGTATGCCTCGCGCGGCCAGCACGTCGACCTCGGCGACCGCCCCGCCCAGGAGGCGCTCACCCGCGCAGCGTACGAAGGGGTCGGCTGGGAGGTTCCGGCCTGGCTGGACGCGATGTCCGACGCCACCGACTACTACTTCGACGTCGCCGCCCAGATCGACCTGGCCAGTTGGTCGTCGGGCCGTGTCGCCCTCGCCGGGGACGCCGGCTACTGCGCATCCCCGATGTCCGGCCAGGGTTCCAGCCTGGCGATCCTCGGCGCATACGTGCTGGCCGGTGAGCTCGCCGCCGCGGACGGTGACGTCGCCGGGGCGTTCGCGGAGTACGACCGTGTCATGCGCCCCTACGTCGACGCCAACCAGGCGCTGGGGATCCAGTCCGCCGGATTCATGACGGCCGAGGACGACGCCGCCCCGGAGCTCACCGGCGAGATGGTGGAGTCGGTGATCGACGCGACCACCGAGCGAATCGGTCGAGCCGCCAACGCGATCGAGCTCAAGGACTACTCCTCCGCGAAGCGTGCCTGAGCGGTCTTGTCCCTCTTCTCACTGAACACGTGGGCGCTGGTCGTCGGCCTGTTCGGCATCGTCATCGCGGCGACCCTGGCCGGGAACCTCGTCGGTCGCCGGTTGCGCAGCGGGTCGAAGGGCCAGCGCGAGCCGTTCGGCGTGCTGCAGGCCGCGCTGCTCGGCTTCATGGCCCTGGTCCTCGCCTTCGGGCTGAGCCTCGCGGTGGGAAGGTACGAGAACCGGCGGATCGCCGTCGTCAACGAGGCCAACGCCCTCGGCACCGCCTACCTGCGCGCCCAGACCATCGCCGAGCCGAACCGCAGCTCGTCCCTCGACCTGCTCCGTCGGCTGACCGACGAGAGCATCGCCATCGCTCAGACGGTGCCCGGCAGCCCCGAGCAGGCCGACGCCATCGCCCGCGGTGCCGAGGTCGAGCGGGCCCTGTGGGACCAGGGCGGCCAGGCGGTCACCACGGAGCCGACGGCGACCGGGCCACGGCTCTACCTGGACAGCCTCAACACGGCCTTCGACGCCCAATCCACGCGGATCTACGGCCTCGGCAACCGAGTCCCGACCCCGGTCCTCCTGCTTTCACTCATCGGGGCCGCGCTCGCCCTCGGTCTGCTGGCCCTGCACCTGGGCGCGCTGGGCCGGGGGCCGGTGATCGCCATGCTGGCCGCGCTGCTGGTCGGTTCGACCCTGTTCATCACCTTCGACCTGGACCGCCCGGTCCGCGGACTCATCAACGTCCCCGCCGACCCGCTGACCTCGCTGCGAGCCTCGATGGACGCGCCGCCGGCGTACCCCGGACCCCGCTGACTCACGACGACGGCTGCGCGAACGACGCGGCGAGCTCCGCCCGCGACCGGTACCCGCGCTTCCGGAACACGCTGCCCAAATGGTGCTCGACGGTCTTCGGACTGAGGAACAACGCCGCGGCGACCTCCTTGTTGGACATGCCCTTCGCGACGAGCAGCGCCACGCGGGTCTCCTGCGAGGTCAACGGTTCCCGGGCGACCGGCCCTCGCGGCCGGGCCGTGGCGCCCGTCGCATCGAGCTCGGCGGCGGCGCGGTCGGCCCAGGCGAGAAGGTCCATGGCGGTGAACGCGTCGAGAGCAATCTTCAACTGCTCCCGGGCGTCGACCCGCCGGCCGGCGCGCCGCAGCCGTTCCCCGTACAGCAGCCGGGTCCGGAACCCCTCGAAGACGTCGGCGTCCTTCTCGTGCGCCTCCACCGCCTGTTCGTATGCGGCCAGCGCGGTCTCGTCGTCGGCGGCGGCGAGGGCACGGCACCGGGCCAGCATGGCGCGGGCGTGTCCCGTCACCGGAGGCGTCACCGCGGCATACCGCTCGGCCAGGGCAACGGCCTCCGGCATGCGGTCGAGCGCGGCGTAGGCCTCGACGAGCTGGGGAGCGACGCCGAGGGGCTCACCCATCGACCCGACGCCGCCGTCGATGGCGATCCGCGGCTCGAGGATCTCTACGGCGTCGGTGGGTGCCTGGCGGGACAGCGCGCAGAACGCCGCGGTGATGGCGTGGTGGGCGTGGACCGTGGTCGTCTCGGCCCGGTCGGTGATCTCGACGGCACGGGCCAGCGCGGCCTGAGCCTCGTCGTGCCGCCCCCGCGCCGCCAGCTGCCAGGCGATCATCTCCGCGGCCACCGCCACGTCGCCGGCGTACCCGAGATGGTCACCCAGCTCGATCGCCTCGCCGGCGTCGGCGTACGCCCCGGCATGGTCGCCGGACCAGGCTCGGCCGGAGGCGCTGAGGGCCAGGAGGGGAACGAGTAGCCCGATCCCTCCGCGGCGCCGGGCTTCGCGGACCTTCGGCTCGGCGGCCGCCATCGAGCTGGCGTCGATCCCGAGGTAGCCGCAGGCGACGGCCCAGTACATGAGGAACCGCGGGTTGTCGCCCAGGGCGGGCCCGAACGCCAGATCGACCACCTCGGCGAGGAAGCCGGCCCCCGCCGCCGGTTCGGTGATACTGAGGGCCAACCCTTGGGTGAAGGAAGAGAGCAGTCGCTGCTCCGGCTCCGCGTCGTCGGCGGCCTCGACGATCCGGCCGGCGGTGGTCCGGAGCCCCGCGTAGTCGCCCAACCGGAACTGCGCCTCCGCCAGCTCGGTCAGGGCCCAGACGCGTTGCCGGCCGTCGCACTCCTCGACGGCAGCCGCGAGCAGCAGTGCCGCTCGGCGCACCGATCCGGCGTACTTCTCGACGACGCCGAGCGTGAGGTGCACGTGGCCGCGGGTCGCCCTGGTCGCCGGGGAGTCCAGAACGGCGTCGGCCAGGGCCCGGGTGCGTTGGAGGTCCCCGGCGAGGAAGGCGTCCTCGACGGCGACGGCGAGGAGCTGGGCGGCGGCTGCGGGATCGCTGGTGAGCAGGGCCGCGCGTTCGAGGACGAGGGACGACTCGGAATAGCCGTTGCGCACCCGTCGGGCGTCGGCCACGGCGACCAGCTCGCCGGCCAGCGCGTCGTCCGGTCCCACGGTTCCCTGCGCCTGGTGCCAGAGGCGAATCGCCCTCGACTCGATGTCCGGTGGGAGCACCTCGGCGAGCGCCCGGTGGGCCGCGCGGCGCTCCTCGGCGGTGGCCGCAGCGAGGACCGCCGAGCGGATGAGCGGATGCCGGAATCGCACCCGACCGTCCTCGGTGGTGACCACGCCCGCCGCTTCGGCCTCGGCCAGCGCCGCCCCGGGATCGTCGCCCCGTCGTCGCGCCGCGGCGAACGGAGCGGCCGGGGACACCGATGACTCCACGGCGCAGAGCAGCAGCATGCGCCGGCACCCCGGCGAGAGCAGACCGAGCTGGTCCTCGAAGGCGCGCCCGAGCCGCATACCGACCGGCAGCTGCTGGGGGAGGCTGGCTACCCCGATCCGCTGGGCCCGCGTGAGCGCACGGCCGACCTCGACGAGCGCGAGCGGGTTCCCGTGTGTGCCCCTGGTCAGCTCCTCGACCACCGCGCTCGCGGTGTCGGCCGGCAGGAGCTGAGCTGCCGTGCGGTGCGAGACCCCCGAGAGCGCCATCGTCGGGAGCCCGGAGAGCTGGTCGAGCACAGCGCAGTCGGCGCGGGCGGCGATGAGAAGCACCACGGCGTCGAAGGTCAGCCGGCGGGCGGCGAAGGAGATCGCGCCCAGCGATGTCGAATCGAGCCAATGGGCGTCGTCGACGACGACGAGCACCGGTTGGCGCTCGGCCTGCCGGGCCAGCACCGAGAGCGTCCCCGCCGCGACGAGGAACGGCTCTGCCGTGGACTGAGCCGGTCCCCAGCCGAGGACCGCGGTGAGCGCGTCGGCCTGGGCGGGCGGTACCTCGGAGAGCCGGTCACGTACCGGGTTCAACAGGTCGAGCAGCCCGGCGCAGCCGAGGGTCGCCTCCGACTCGATCCCGACAGTGGTGAGCCGGCAGAAGTCGGTCGCCTCGGCCAGCGCCTCGGCCAGCAGCGAGGTCTTGCCGATACCCGGCTCTCCGGTGACGACGAGCGTGCTACCTGTCCCGGACCGAGCGGCGTCGAGCAACGCCCGGACGCGCGCGACCTCGTCGGCGCGGCCCAGCACGGGGCCACCCAGGTTGGGGGATTTCCCCGACGCGACCATCCACCCTCCCTGCGACGGTGATGGAGAACCCATTGTCCACAAGGAGATTCCGATGCTGGCCATGATCACCATGTTCAAGCTCGTCGCCCGGTCGTTCTCCCACGTCGGTGGCCTCTACGGCGGCCCGACGATCGTCCCGCTCCCGGTGCCGCCCTACCTTGCGAAGCCGCCCGAAGCGCGACTGCCCGGACACGTGAGCCACGGCTCGTAACCGCTCGACTCGACTCGCAGTCAAGCCGCTCGGCTAACGGAACAACGCGAGCCAAGCGGCTCGACTCCCAGTCGAGCTGAACGGCCCGGACGCCGCCGCCCGGTATGGCATATTCCACGAGCGTGGAGCTCTACGACGTGGCGGAGTGGCACGAGCTGTTCGTCGCCTCCGCCGGAGCGGCGGCCGCGCTGGCCGGACTGGTCTTTGTCGCCGTCTCCATCAACGTCGAGCGGATCCTGTCGTTCCACGGGCTGCCGGAGCGCGCGCTCCAGACCATCCTGCTGCTGCTCGCGGCCGTCGTCGTCAGCCTCGTCGGCCTCATCCCGCAGCCCATCACCCCGATGGCCGTCGAGCTGCTCGTCCTGACGGCGTTGCTCTGCGTCGCGCTGTTCTACTCCACCCGAGCCGCCTTCGACACCGGTGGTAACCGGGCGTGGCTGGTGTCCCGGCTGGTCGTCGTCCTTCCCGGCAGCCTCCCGTACCTCGTCGGCGCGGTCAGTCTGCTGGTGGGCGCCGGCGGCGGACTCGCGTGGATCGTCCTCGGCATCATCGCTGGGATCATCGGGGCGGTCGGCAACGCCTGGGTGTTGCTCGTCGAGATCCTCCGTTAGCTCAGCTCGTAGTCGAACCAGATCCGGTGGGTGTCGTCCGGGTCGACGGCCATGCCCCCGCCGCCGCTGATGCCGGACAGCTCGCCGACGCCGCTGCTCGGGACGATGACGAACAGCTCGTACCGCCGGTCCGAACCGGTCGTCGTGGCCGAGTGGACGTAGGCGAAGCCGCCGGTCCGGTCGCCGAGGCGGCCCTCGAACGTCTCCATCGCCACGTATGTCCCGACGCCCGCAGCCATGTCGTAGGCCGACGTGAACACCGTGGCCGAGCGTCCCGAGACCCCACCCGCGTACTGCTTCTCCATGACGGCGGTCCCCACGGGGATGCCTACCTCGATACCGGCCGGCGACGGCTGGATCTCGGCCGGGACGAACGACGCGACGTGGAAGGTGCCTTCGGCTCTCATGAGCCGGACCCTACTGGCGCCCGGTCGGGTCTACCGTCGACGGGTGAAGGTCGTCGTCATCGGTGCGGGAGGCGTCGGCGGGTATGTCGGGGGTCGCCTCGCCGCGGCCGGCCACGACGTGTCGATGGTGGCTCGCGGCGCGCACCTGGCGGCCATCCGCGACCACGGCCTCCAGGTCAACAGCGTCAAGGGCGACGTCCACGTCGACGTCCCGGTCGCCGAGGACCCTGCAGCGTTCGGTCCCTGCGACGTCGTCCTCTTCTGCGTCAAGGCGTTCGACACCGAGGCGGCCGCGCGGCGGCTGGGTCCGTTGCTTGGTCTGGATACCGCAGTGGTGTCGCTGCAGAACGGCGTCGACAACGAGGACCAGCTCGCGGCCGCCGTCGGCGCGGAGCACGTGGTCGGCGGCGCGGCGTTCATCTTCTCGGCCATCAGCGAACCCGGCGTCATCGCGCATACCGGCGGTCCGGCCCGGTTCGTCGTCGGCGAGCGCGACAACCGGCGCAGCGAGCGCGTGGAAGCTCTCGTGGCCGCCTGTGTCGGCGCGGGCCTCGACGCCGCGGTTGCGCCGGACATCAACGTCGTGCTGTGGTCGAAGTTCGCGTTCATCTGTGCCACCGCGGGCATGACCGCGTCGGTGCGGCTCCCACTCGGCGACATCCGCGAGAGCGCGCCGGCGTGGGCGATGTTCCGCCAGATCGTCGAGGAGGTCGTCGAGCTGGGACGGCGGGAGGGCATACCGCTCGGCGACGAGGTCGTCGACCAGCAGGTGTCGTTCGCAGCAGGCCTGGCGCCCGACTCGTACTCCTCGCTGCACCATGACCTCACCACCGGGCGCCGGATGGAGCTGGATGCCCTACACGGATCGGTGGTGCGGCGGGCCGACCGGCTCGGCCTCTCGGTGCCGGCGAACCGGGCGGTCCTCGCCGTCCTCGCACCGTGGGCACGACGCCACGGCGGCTGACCGGGTGTCGGTCCTCAGTCCGATGCTGAGGGGGTGACGACGACCGCGACCGCACCCACCAACCGCGTCAGCATCCCCACCCGAGGTCCGTTCTCACTCGAGGAGCTGGCGCTGTTCGGGTTCGGCCACCGCAACGAGCGGTCGTTCGACGGCGTCATGCGGATGGCCTTCCGCGTCGACGGCGACCTCGAGAAGGCGGTCGGCGTCGAGGTGCGCCAGCGCGGTGACGCGCTCGACCTCACGATCCACGGCAAGGCCGACCCCGACGTGGTCGCCGCCCAGGTCGCGCGGATCGTCTCGTGCGACCACGACGGCGAGGGGTTCGCCGACCTCGGTCGCCGCGACCCCGTGATCGGAGCGCTCCAGCAGGCCGCACCCGGTCTTCGCCCGGCGCTGTTCTACTCGCCCTACGAGGCCGCCGTCTGGTCGGTGATCAGCGCGCGGCGAGCCCGTCCGCAGGGCATCCGACTGCGCGAACGACTCAACGAGGCGCACGGCGAGGCCTTCGAGGTAGCCGGCCAGACGGTCAGGGCGCTGCCCGCCCCCAGCCGGCTGGCTACCCTCACCGAGCTACCCGGGCTACCCGCCGACCGTCTCCCGCGGTTGCACGCCGTGGCGACGGCGGCCCAGCGCGGCGACCTCGACGTCGACCGGCTCGTGGGCCTCGGCCCGGAGGCCGCAGCGCTGGCAGTGCAGGAGCTGCCCGGCATCGGCCCGTTCTACAGCCCGCTGATCGTCGTCCGGGCCTGCGGGTTCGTCGATGTGCTGCCGGCCGACGAGGCGCGCAGCCGGCAGGCGGTCCACGAGCTCTACGGCATCACCAGCCCGATGACCGACGCGGAGTATGCGTCGTTTGCCGACCGCTGGCGGCCCTACCGCACGTGGGCGGTCGTTCTCGTCCGGGCGGCCGCGCACCGGCTGGGGTAGATCAGCCGAGATCCCGCGCCAGAGCGGCGGCGGCTCCCCGGTTCGGGACGTCGAGCTTGGCGAGGATGTTGCCGACGTGGATGCTCGCCGTTCGCGGGCTGATCACCAGCGTGGTTGCGATCTCCCGGTCGGTGGCACCGCTCGCGAGCAGGGCCAGGACCTCGTGCTCCCGGGCGGTCAGCCGGTCCAGCGGCCCGGCGCCCTCCCGGTCGACCGGCAGCGGCACCCGGTTCCGGGTGGCCACGGCCGCGGCGCGCCGTTCGTACCAGCCCGCTCCCATCTCGCGAGCGTCGGCCCAGACCGACACGAGCTGCTCCTTTCCCGTGGCCCGGTCCCCGACCCGGAGGTGCTCGGCCGCCAGCTCGAGCCTCGGTTGGAGGGCGAAGTACGCGCCGAACCGGTTCGCCCGCTCCACCCCGTCGGCCCACTCCTCGAGCGCCGGCTGGCTGGCGAGGCGCGCGGCGTGGGCCTCGGCGTACACCATGTATGCGGCGTACCAGGTTCCGTCCCACGACGGCGCCCGGAGGGCATGGGCCCGCTCCAGCGCGCGGAAGGCCCGATCGGCGAGCTCCGCCGATCGGGCGACCTCCGGGACGCGCAGGCCCAGATAGGCCCCGACAGCGGCGAGGACCGGTGAGTCTGAGTCGGCGAAGGCGACGAGGAAGCGGCCGGCCCAGTCCGCCTCGCCAGTGGAGTCTCCGCGTGCGCCCAGGATCGCTGCCCGGCGAATCTTCACGTCCTCAATCGGCATGTAGGTGCGGTCCGCATCGATGGCGATGCTCCAGCTGTGGTGCTCCCAGGCCTCCTCGATGTCGCCGAGCGCCAGGCACACCTCGCTGGCCAGCTCGTGGTACTTGAACTCCAAGAGGCCGCGCGAGCGGATCTCCTCCAAGAGCCGCTGCGCCGCACGCAGCTGTCCGAGCAGAACCAGCCCGAGCACTTCGTCCTGCGAGGTCCACGCGCCCTTGATCGGCAGGCCCGCGTGTTCGGCGTCCGCCCGGCACGATCGAGTGATGACAAGAGCCTCCTCGACGTTCCCGGACTGCAGGAGCATCCACGCCTCTTCGGACCCTGCCTCCAGCGCCGCACCGGTGTCGCCGTTCCGCACGAACTGCCGACGCGCTGCGCGGACGCTCTCGATCGCCTCCACCGGGCGACCGAGGTACCACTGCGCCGTGCTGTCGAGCCACCGGTCCTCCGGTGGATCCGACCGGTCGCCGAGCTCGGCCCGCGCTGCGCGAATGCGGGCGACCGCGTCGAGCTCTGATGCATACCGGAACCGCCGTTCGGCGACCCAGGCGGTCGCGACCCGGGCCTGGACCCGCTCGCGGCTGGGGGCCGAGCCGGCCAGTGCAACCGCACGGGCGGCAGCCTCCTCGTCGCTGATGACGTCGGCGGGGTAGTGCGGCTGGCTCGCGACCATGGCGTAGACCCGGCTGGCCGCCAGCAGCTCGGTCGTGTCGTCCACCATCGCAAGAGCCGCGCGCAGGAGGCTCCGGACGCGCTCCGGCTCGAACTCCATGGCCAAGCACTGCGCAGCCCAGCAGGGGAGGTCGGTCTCGGCGATCCCGGCCGGGCGGTCGGCCGCGGGCACGTCGCCCCACAGGTTCATCGCGGACTCGTAGTGCGCCGCGGCATCGGCCCGGGCCCCGAACCGTCGGGCCGCCTCACCGGCATCGATGTGGGCGCGCAGCGCGGTCGCCGCGTCCCCCGCCGCAGCCGCATGGAAGGCCAGATCGGCCGCGACCGGCCAGCGCCCGCCGGGCGTGGTCCGCGAGCCGAGCCGGGTGGCGAGGACTCGGGCATACCGCTCGTGCAACCGCCCCCGTTCGGTCGGCAACAGGTCGTCGTACACCGCGTCGCGCAGCAGCGCGTGCCGGAACGCCAACCTGACGCCCTGTCGCACCAGGACGTTCGCGTCCAACGCCTCACGCAGGCCGGCCTCGAGCGGTTCGACGGCGACGTCCGCCACCTCGGAAAGGCTGTCGACGTCCACGATGCTGCCGGCCACCGCCGCCAACCGGACCAACGAGCGGGACTCCGGGCTCAGCTCGCGCACGTGCCGGGTCAGCAGGTCGCCAAGGGACGACGGTATGCCCGTGGTGTCGGCAGCGAGGATCTCCTCCGCGTAGAGCGGGTTGCCTTCCGACCGACGGAAGAGCGCGGCCGTCGCGTCGTCGTCGAGGTCGCGGCCCAGACGCCGGGAGGCGAGCTCGCCGAGGGCGGCCGGAGCAAGCGGTCCGAGCGGGAGAAGGGTGACGCCGTCGGCCCGGCGTAGGTCGACGAGAGCGTCCCGCAGGGCGGGCCGGGCGTCGTCGGAGCGGTAGGTCATCACGAGGAGGGCCCTTGCTCGGCTACTGCGGGCGAAGGCCCGAGCGAAGTCGACGGTGTACTGGTCCGCCCAGTGCAGGTCCTCGAGGACGAGAACCGCCGGCGCCCGGTCGGTGAGGTCGGCGAACGCGTTGACCAGCAGTCCGAGGGCATTGGGAGCGGAGGTGTCCGGCAGCGCGAGGTCAGGGCCGGCGAGCTGGTAGGCCGCCTCGAGCACCGGGCCGAACGGCAACGCCCCGCTGACGTCCACGCAGTGGCCGACGCCGGCGGCCGCCCCGGCCCGGCGCGATCGGTCGACCACGGCCCGGACCAGGGTGGTCTTGCCGATGCCCGCCTCGCCCGCAACGAGCAGCGCTCGGGGGGAGGTCGAGCCAGCTGTGACCAGCGCCGTCAACAGCGCCTCGCACCGGGCGAGCTCCTCGTCCCGGCCGAAGGGTGGTTCGGGTGGCTCGACCTCGGGTTCGATGGCCGACCAGCGTAGCCGTCGCCGGCCGGCCACTGGTGGTCTTCACGGTCTTTACCCGCCGTCGAGCACCGGCTGGGGTAGGTCAGCCGAGATCCCGCGCGAGGGCGGCGGCGGCGCCCCGGTTCGGCACGTCGAGCTTGGCGAGGATGTTGCCGACGTGGATGCTCGCGGTCCGCGGGCTGATCACCAACGCCGCTGCGATCTCCCGGTCGGTCGCGCCGTCGGCCAGCAGGGTCAGGACCTCGCGCTCACGAGCGGTCAGCCGGTGCAGCGGTCCGGCCGCTTCCTCCTCCGCCGGCAGCGGGACCCGGTGTCGCGTCGCGACCGCCACGGCTCGCCGCTCGTACCACCCCGCGCCCATCTCCCGCGCGTCCGCCCAGACCGAGACCAGCTGCTCCTTGCCGGTGGCACGGTCCCCAGCCCGGAGGTGCTCCGCTGCCAGCTCCAACCGCGGATGCAGGGCGAGGTAGGCGCCGACGCGCTCCGCCCGGGTGACGCCAACGGCCCACTCCTCGATCGCATCCCGGCCATCGAGCCGGGCTGCGTAGGCCTCCGCGAAGTCCACGTGCGCCGCGTGCCAGGTGCGGTCCCACGAGGGGGTGCGAAGGTCCTTCGCGACCTCAAGCGCGCGGAGCGCCTGCATCGTCACGTGCGCTGTCCGTGCGGCCTCCGGAAGGCGCAGGCCGAGGTAGGCACCGATCGCGGCGTGAAACGGGGAATCGGACAACGCGGACGCGTCGAGGTACCGAGCCGCCCAGAACGCCTCCATCGCCGAATCCCCGAGGGCGGCGTAGATGGCGGCTCGACGGACGGCGACATCCTCGATCGGGACGTAGACCAGGTCGGCGGCCGAGGCGATGTTCCAGGCGTCATGCTCCCGGGCCTGCTCGATGTGGCCCAGCGCAAGACTCACCTCGCTGCTCAGCTCGTGATACCGATACTCCAACAGGCCCCGCGAAGCGATGTCCTCGCACAGGGCCCGGGCTGCTCTCAGCTGGCCCAGGAGCACCAGGGCGAACGCCTCGTCGTAGGCCGCCAACGCGGCCTT
>DASTNV010000194.1:0-2292 GCA_035762725.1 Lapillicoccus sp.
CGGCGCGGCGGCTCGACACCAACCGGCGCGCCGGGGACCGAGGCCGCGGGGACCGGCTGAGGGTCGGGCGGCCAGTCGGCGGCACCAGCGGGACCGAACACGGCGTAGGACACAGCGTCTCCCGTCGTGAACCGCGGACCGTAGGCCACTCCCCCGAGCCCCGCAGCGTCGAAGGCGCGCGCCCAGGCCTGCGGCACCGCATACGGAACCATCGTCTCGAGCTCTCGAGTGACGCCGAACCGCGTGGCCTCCCCGGACTCGACGTCCGCGAGGTCCCGTTCGTCGGGGACGTGCAGCGTGGAGACGACGACGTCGTTCAGCAGCGAGGCCGGGACGACCGGACGCGACCCGAGGACGGTGCCGAGCCTCTCGCGGAGCGCAGCGACCGCGGAACTGGCGAGGTAGCACGTGCCGCGCGGACGGGGCAGGTCGAACCGACCGCCACCGTCGCTGCCGAACCACCATGGCCCGTATGCGGCGGTGTGGGCCCGGCGCAGCGGGTCACCAGGGGTGAGGTGCCGGGTGGGGAACCCGTCGAGCGGGACGGAGGGTTGTTGTTGGGCGACGACCTCGCGGGTCACGTGGCCCACCCGGCGGCGTCGGCGGTGGCGACGGCGCGGACCCGGTCGACGGCCTCCTTCGAGGAGCGGTGGACGACGAGGTGGTCGACCGCGCTGTCGCCGTCGAACGCCGCGCTGGGGGTCGTCAGCCACGCGCCGATCGCCCAGCCGTCGGCCCCGGCGCGCTTGAGAATCCCGACGGCGTCGACGACGCCCGGCCGGACCTGCCCGCTGCGGCCGAACTGGAGCACGGGATACACCAGGTGGCCGTCCGAGGTACGGCAGGCGAGCAACGTGCCGCGGCGTTCGCGGTCGGCCAGGGCCTGGCGGGTCACCCCGAGCCAGAGCATCAAGCCGGCGGTGTCGTAGAACGGCCCGATCTCCGTGTCCCACGGGTGCAGGTTGGGGAGGGCCGCGACCATCCGCGCCGCGAGATCGTCGAGATCACCCAGAGAGCGCAGGCTTCGACCCTGCTCGGCCAGCTCGTCCGCGCGGCCTTTCAGCTGGCCCTCGACGCGGTCCATCAGCTCGCCAATGGTGACGGCGTTCTTCTCGGTGATCGGCGCGACCTGGTCGCTCATGACGCCCACTGTACGTCAAGGGCGTCAAGGGGACGAACCGGACACGCCGCGTGTCGGGCGGACGACTTCTCCGCACGTGAGGAGAAGAAATCGGGGCATGTCGGGGCTGCTTCAGGGGGTCAACGCAAAACCTGACGTGTAGGGGTGTGGTGTTGATGGGCAGGTTGGGTCGTGCGCCGGTGTCGATGCAGGTGCAGCGGGAGTATTGGCGGCAGGTGCGGGCGGGGTTGTCGGGCGTCGGGACGGTTAGGGAACCGGCCAGGTGTGCACCGGCGCGTTGGCGTGCATGTTTCCGGAGTAGGCCAGCAACATCTGGCGCAGCGCCTCGTGCCGGCTGAGCCCGCGCTCCTCCAGCCGACGCGTCGCCTCGATCTGCCAGGACGCCCCGTTGCGGCCGCTGAGGCAGCGACCCTCGATGACGCCGAGGTACCGGTCCCGAACCTCCGGTGCCACACCCCACTGGGTCAGCCCCTCGTGGGCCAACGGGAGCAGGTGACGCAGCACGAGCTCGGTCACGGGGATCTCGCCGCGCCCCGGCCAGTACAACCGCGACTCGATCCCGTCCTTGGCTCCGCTGAAGAAGTTGTCCTCCGCGGCCACGAACGACATCCGCGTCCAGACCGGACGGTCCTCCTGGATCAGCATCTTCAGTGCCCCGTAGTAGAAGGCGGCGTTGGCCATGACGTCGACGATGCTCGGGCCGGCCGGCAGGACTCGGTTCTCGACCCGCAGGTGCGGGCGTCCGCCGTGCGTGTCGTAGATCGGCCGGTTCCACCGGTAGACGGTGCCATTGTGGAGCTTCAGCTCCGCGAGCTCCGGAACTCCCCCACCCTCGAGGATGGCCAGCGGGTCCTCCTCGGAGATCTCCGGCAGCAGCGCCGGGAAGTACCGCACGTTCTCCTCGAACAGGTCGAAGATCGAGGTCACCCAGCGCTCGCCGAAGAACACCCGCGGCCGGACGCCCTGGTTCTTCAGCTCGACCGCCCGGGTGTCGGCGGCCTGGCTGAACAACTCGATCCGCGTCTCGTGCCACAGCTGCTGGCCGAAGAAGTACGGGCTGTTCGCCCCGACACCGAGCTGCGGCCCGGCGAGAACCTGCGCGGCGTTCCAGTAGCTCGCGAAGCTGGACGGGTCGACCTGGAGGTGCAGCT
>DASTNV010000195.1:0-7507 GCA_035762725.1 Lapillicoccus sp.
TCGGGTGCTGCGCGCATACGAGAAGGTGCTCGAAGGCCGGGGTACGACCGTCGTCGTCACCAGCCGCAAGCCGATCCTCGTCGTCCTCGCCCGCGCGCTCGGGATCGACGAGGAGCGGTTCTGGGCGCTGTCGACCGACCCGGCGTCGCTCACGGTCGTGGAGCGGTGGCCGGACGGCCGGATGTCGGTGCCGTTCGTCAACCGGACGTCGCATCTCGGCTGATAAACGCGGCTCTAGTCTGGCCGGTATGCGAGAACTGCGGCCCGACACACTCGCCGTTCGGGGTGGCTTGGCGCGCAGCGACTTCGACGAGACCGCGGAGGCGTTGTTCCTCACCAGCGGCTTCGTCTACGACTCGGCCGAGCAGGCGGAGGCGGCGTTCAAGGACGAGATCGACAAGTTCATCTACTCGCGGTACGGCAACCCGACGGTTCGGATGTTCGAGGAGCGGATGCGGCTCGTCGAGGGCGCGGAGGCCTGCTTCGCGACGGCGAGCGGGATGGCCGCGGTGTGGGTGGCGCTGGCCGCGCTGTGTGGCCAGGGCGACCGGCTGGTCAGCTCGCGGGCCCTGTTCGGCTCGTGCTTCGTCATCGTCGACGAGATCCTGCCGCGGTTCGGCGTCGAGACGGTCCTCGTCGACGGGCCGGACCTCGACCAGTGGCGGGACGCGCTGAGCGTTCCCACGACCGCGGTGTTCTTCGAGACGCCGAGCAACCCGATGCAGGAGCTGGTCGACGTCCGAGCGGTCAGCGAGCTCGCTCACGCCGCCGGAGCCAAGGTGGTCGTCGACAACGTCTTCGGGACGCCGGTGTTCTCGAAGCCGCTCGAGCTCGGGGCCGACATCGTCGTGTACTCCGCGACCAAGCACATCGACGGCCAGGGCCGCGTCCTCGGTGGTGCGGTGCTCGGCACCGAGGAGTTCATCGACGGGCCGGTGAAGAACCTCATGCGGCACACCGGTCCGGCGATGTCGCCGTTCAACGCCTGGACCCTGGTCAAGGGCCTCGAGACGCTGTCGTTGCGGGTGAACCGGCAGCACGAGAACGCACTGGCCCTGGCCGCCGCCCTGGAGACGCATCCCCGGGTCACCCGCGTGCTGCACCCGTGGCTGCCCAGCCACCCGCAGCACGACCTGGCGAAGAGCCAGATGTCCGGCGGTGGCAGCGTGGTCACCTTCGTCATCGAGGGCGGTCGCGACGAGGCGTTCCGGATGATGAACGCCCTAGAGGTCATCGACATCTCCAACAACCTCGGCGACGCCAAGTCGCTGGTGACCCACCCGGCCACGACGACCCACCGGCGGCTGACCCCGGAGGCCAGGGCGGCGGTCGGGATCACCGACGGCACGATCCGGATCTCGGTCGGGCTGGAGGACCCGCTCGACCTCGTCGAGGACGTCGTCACCGCCCTCGCGCAGCTCAGCTGACGAAGAGCTGCCAAGGCCGCCCGGTCCGGCCCGGCGGCGCCAGCTCCACCTCGAATCGGTCGGCCAGCACGTCGGCCAGCCGCTGCGGCGTCCGCGCGTCGACGCCGGCCTCACAGAGGTGCCGCGCCACCAATCCCCGGGTGTGCTTGGCCATATGCGTCGCCCCCGGCACCTGGACGGCGACCCACCGTCGGGCCGCGGCCGGGCGGGGGACCCAGGTCGCCGCATACGTGCTGCTCCGGCAGTCGACGACGAGCCCGCGCTCGGTTAGCGGGTCCAGGGCGGCGGCCAGAGGTGCCCGCCAGACGGCGGCCAAGGGGCCGAGCGGCGGAAGGTTGACTTTCATCGACAGCCGGTATGCCGGTATGCGGTCCGTCGGTCGGACCGCCCCGAACAGCGCCGAGGTGACGACCAGCCACCGGTTCGCCCGCCGCCGAGCTGCAGTGTCCATGGTGGCGAGGCCGAGCGCGGCGTAGAGGACGCCGGAGTAGACCGCGGCCGCGGGTGCCGTATGCGTCGTCACGAGGAGGCGGTTGCGGGCCACCTCGTCGCCGAGGGTTGGGGGCACCCCCAGCAGGGTCAGGGCGTCGGGCGCCTCGCTCGCCGCCACGAGAGCCTCCAGCACCGACCGGCGGGTGTCGGTGAGGCCCAGGAACGACAGTCCGTCGACATCCAGGGCCCGGCCACGGCGGGGCGCGGTCTTGCCCTCGGACGGCGGCAGGAGGACGAGCATCAGCCGAGCACCACGAGTGCAGACAGGCCGGCGGCCACGCTGAGGACGGCGCAGAGCAGGCCTTCGCGGGCCAGGTAACCCGCGCTGACCTCGAGCCCCTGGGTGCGGCACCGCTGCCGCCACAGCAGCGTCGCCAGCGACGCCCAGACGGTGACCAGGGGGCCGGCGTTCACCCCGACCAGGAGGGCCATCAGCCGAACCGGGGCGTCGGACGAGACCGCCTCGAGAGCCAGGTAGGCGGGCAGGTTGTTGACGACGTTGGCCGACACCGCTCCGACGGCGCCGAGTCGGAACAGCGCACCGGCGTCGGTTCCCGAACCGACGAGGGCAGCGAGCACGTCGCGCAGCCCATGAGTGAGGGCGATGTCGACGACGACGAAGAGCACGCTGACCCCGACCACCATCAGCCACGGCACCGAGATCCGGCTCAGCAGCCGACGATCACGCACCGCGACCGTGACCAGCAGGACGACGGCGGCGATCGCGGAGGGGATCGCCGGAACGACCCCCGTCACGAACGCCGGGCCGAGCAGCACGCAGCAGACGGCCGCAACCCAGAGCAGCACCCGGTCGTGGGGCTCGGGAGGGGCGTCGGGCGCATACCGGCCGGCGAGGGCGCGTCGGTGGCGAAGGGCCAGCAGGACGACGGTGGCGACGATGGCCGCGAGCGCGGGCGCCCAGGAGAGCCGCAGGTACCCGCGCTGGCCTACGCCGAGGAGGTTCATGTGGTGCAGGGCGAGCAGGTTGGTCAGGTTCGACACCGGCAGCAGCAGGGAGGCGGTGTTGGCCAGCCACAGCGTCGTCATCGCGAACGGCAGCGGCGGTAGGCCGACCTGCCGTGCCACGGTGATCGCCACCGGGGTCAGCAGGACCGCTGTCGTATCGAGGCTGAGGACGATCGTGCTGGCACAGGCGATCGCGACGATGAGCAACCAGAGCGTCCAGACGCGGTGCTTGGCCACCCGTGACGCCCAGTGCGCCGCGACGTCGAACACCCCTGCCAGGTCGGCGATCTCGGCGACCACGGTGATCGCCACGAGGAAGGCGAGGACCGGAAGGACGCGGGACGCGAGGTCGCTGAGCTCCGTCCCAGACACAAGGGGAGACCCTAGGGCGGCGGGCTGACCGTGCCGCTGGCCTGTCCACGTTCGCCCGGCGATGCACCCTCCGGCGGGGCCGGTGGGTCGAGCCGGTAACCGAGCAGCGCGTCGGGAATGGTGTGCTCCTCGAAGGTCCCGATGATCGGGGCGACCTCCTCGTCGACGAAGTCGGCGCTCGCGCGGATCAGCCGGTAGGTCGGTCGCCGGAGGATGATGGCGACCGGGTGCTTGTCCTCTTCCCGCCACCGCCGCAACTCGACCGCGGCGCCGGCCAGGGTGGCCTGCTCGCCGGTCAGTGCATCGGGCACGAGGGTCGGGTCGATGGCGGCGGCGACCCGTCGGAGCACGCCGGCCAGCGCCGCGCCGGTGGTCGGCCAGATCTCCTCGATGTCAGAGCGACGGGTGAAGTCGACGAGCTCTTCGAGCAGGACGCGGACCCAGCGGCCGAGCTCGACGAGGTCCTCGGTGGAGGTGACCATCGCGGCCAGCGGCTCGCGGTCCTTGCGGCGAAGCGGGTTGTTGCCGACGGCCGTCCTGGCCGACGCCAGCGCCGCGGGCAGCGCGTGGGCTCGTTCCTGCGTAGCCCGGGACTGGTCGAACAGGGCCAGCAGCGCGTCCCGGTTGTGCGGCACGTCCGGGACGAGGTCCGCAGCCTGGGCGATCTGCTGCGCGAGGTCCTCGGACACCCGGGCGAAGGCCGTGCGGTACTCGCGGGCGACGTCAGGTGGGAAGAGGAACGGCGACAGGACGACGGTCACCACGGCCCCGACCAGCGTCTCCCAGAGGCGCGTCCACGCATACGTCTCGGGGTCGTTGCTGACGAACACGAGCAGCCCGGACAGGGCGATCTGGATGTTGAGTGGAGTGCCGAGCCGGAGGAACACCCCGGTGAAGAGCCCGACGGCCATCACGACGCCGATCGCCAGCGCCCCGACGCCGAAGATCTGGACCACGACGACACCGAGCAACACGCCGCCGATGACGCCGAGCATCCGGTCGAACGAGATGTTCAGCGCGGAGAACGGGTGGTCCCGCATGGCGAGCAGCGGCACGATGACCGCGAAGGTCGGCGGGTCGTCCGGGTCGAACAGCTGGCAGAGGGCGTAGGCGACGCCGCCCGCGATGAGGATCCGCACGACCTGAGGCCATTCGTGCGCGAAGCGCTCGCGCATGACCGCGCGGGTCGGGAAGGTCAGACCTCCAACCCCAGCCATGCCTCGGAGGGTAATCCCGGTTCGGCTGCATATGGTGGCCGTCATGCCCCAGCGCGAGATCCGGTTCCGCACGACCACGCCCGTGCCCGCGCATACCGAGGTCGACCGGACCGCCCTCGTGGAGCGGTTCGCCGCGATCCGCGCCGAGCTCGAGGTCCCCCTGGAGTTCCCGCCCGAGGTGCTGGCCGAGGCCGACCGCGCCGCCCGGGGAGCCGTCATGCCGGACCGCGACGAGACCGACGTCCCGTTCGTCACCGTCGATCCGGTCGGGTCGATGGACCTCGACCAGGCGCTGCACCTCGAGCGGGCCGAGGAGGGTTACCGGGTGCGGTATGCCATCGCCGACGTCCCCGTGTACGTCGCCCCAGGCAGTGGGCTCGACGCCGAGACGCACCGCCGGGTCGAGACCGTCTACGCCCCGGACGAGCGCACGCCGTTGCACCCGCCGGTCATCGGCGAGGGCGCCGGCAGTCTCTTGGAAGGCGAGCTGCGGTCGGCCTACGTATGGGACATCCAGCTCGACGCCACCGGGAAGCACGTCGGAGGGACCGTCTACCGGGCCCGGGTCCGCAGCCGCGCGCGGCTCGACTACGTCGGCGTGCAGCAGGCGGTCGACGACGGCACGGCCGACGAGGTGCTGTTGCTGCTGAAGGAGATCGGCCAGAAGCGGATCGCCCTCGAGTCGGAGCGCGGCGGTGCGAGCCTGCCGCTGCCCGAGCAGGAGGTGACCCTCGACGAGGACGGCTGCTTCGAGCTGGGGTACCGGCCGCCGGTTCGGGCCGAGGAGTGGAACGCCCAGCTCTCGCTGCTGACGGGGATGACCGCCGCACGGATGATGCTCGACGCCAAGGTCGGCGTGCTACGCACCATGCCGCCGCCCGACGAGGGGAGCGTGGCCCGGTTCCGGCGCCAGGCCAGGTCACTCGGCGTCGACTGGCCGCAGTCGCAGAGGTACGGCGACTTCATCCGCGGGCTCAAGCTCGACGACCCGCGTCAGCTCGCCCTGATCCACGAGGCGGCCAGCCTGTTCCGTGGCGCGTCCTAC
This sequence comes from Lapillicoccus sp., assembly GCA_035762725.1. Lineage (GTDB taxonomy): Bacteria > Actinomycetota > Actinomycetes > Actinomycetales > Dermatophilaceae > Lapillicoccus. The sequence continues at coordinate 5,520 of DASTNV010000195.1, forward strand.
ACGGTGTTCGACGGCGAGGAACCGGACCAGTCGGTTCACGCCGCGGTCGCGGCCCCCTACGCGCACGTGACCGCGCCGCTGCGCCGGTTGGTCGACCGCTACGGGCTCGTCGTCTGCGCCGCGCTGTGCGCGGGCGAGGAGGTGCCGGCGTGGGCGCGCGAGGCGCTGCCCGACCTCCCGACAACCATGCAGACGGGGGACCAGCGGGCCAAGGCGGTCGAGCGGGCCTGCACCGACGCGGTCGAGGCGGCGGTCATGGTGTCGCGGGTCGGTGAGGTATTCACGGCTGACGTCGTCGACGTCGACACCAAGCGTGGTGTGCTCACCCTCCAGGTGACCGACCCGGCGATCGTCGCCAAGGCTCATGGCACTGCGAAGCTCGGCCACCAGGTCCAGGTGCGAGTCGAGAGCGCCGACATCGCGACCGGCACCATCGAGTTCAAACTGGTCTGAGCCAGAGGGTTACGTCCAGCGGCGCGCGGTGGCCAGGCTCTGTCCGACGTAGCCGCCGCCGAACAGGACCGCGTGCAGCATCAACGGATGCAGCTGGTGGAGGGATACGCGCTCCCGCCAGCCATCCGCGAGTGGTGCCACGTCGGCGTACCCGCCGAGGATCGCGTCGAGGTGCGGGGCACCGAACAGGACGAGGAATGCGAGGTCGGCCTCCCGGTGTCCGCCGTGGGCGGCCGGGTCGATGAGGACGCCGCCGCGCGAGGTCCAGACGATGTTCCCGGCCCAGAGGTCGCCGTGCAGGCGGGACGGCGGCTCGCCGGTGTCCAGCTCACCCGAGGCGACCCGGGCGGCGACCTTCTCGAACAGGGCGGTCGCCTGGTCGTCGTAGATGCCCAGCCGGCGCCCTTGGGCCAGCACCGCCTCGAGCCGCTGGTATGCGTAGAACTCGCTCCACGTCGGTACCGGGTCGAGCGAGAGCGGCAGGAGCTCGCTGAGCGGGCCGAGCCACCCGTCGCCGCGCCAGCCCTCCGGCGGGCTCCCATATGCGGCAGCACCGGCGGTGTGCGTAGTGGCCAGCGCGCGCCCGAACGCCTCTGCCTGGACGCGCGTTGGCGTGGTCGGCTCCAGCCGTTCGAGGAGCAGCTCGTCCTCGCCGACCTCGACCACCGGGACCACCGCGGCACCGCCGGGTACCGCGGCGAGCCAGCGCAGCCCCGCCGCCTCCCACGCGAAGTAACCGAGCGGCGTGGAGGCCCCGGCCTTCCGGAAGGTGCGTTCCGGCATACCGGCGAGCGTAGTTCTCGGGTATGCGACCTGTCGGCCCGGAGCGTGGTTCGGCGGGGCGTGTGGTGGCCTGAGAACTAGTCTCAGGACGTGGCAGCGCGGTCGGGTCCGGTCGCCTTCGTGCTCGGCGGGGGCGGGATCCTCGGCGCCAGTGAGGTCGGGATGCTCGGTGCGCTGCTCGGCGAGGGGATCCGGCCGGATCTCATCGTGGGGACCAGCGTGGGCGCGGTCAACGGGGCGATCCTCGCGGCCGACCCGACGCCGGCGACGGTCGAGCGGTTGACGGACGTCTGGGTCCGCGCCTCGGAGTCGGGAGTCTTCGCGGACTCCATCGGTGCGCGTCTGCGGAGGGTCGCGCGGCTGGCCAGCCATCTGCACTCGAGTGATGCGCTCGAGGCGATGCTCGTCGACGAGCTGGGGGACACCCAGATCGAGGACCTGGCGGTGCGGTTCCAGTGTGTGGCAGCGCAGATCGAGACGGCGTCGGCACGCTGGTTCTCGGACGGTCGGGTCGTTGACGCCGTGTTGGCGTCGTGCGCGGTGCCGGGGCTGCTGCCGGCCCGGGAGATCGACGGGATGCACTACCTCGACGGGGGGCTGGTCCACTCGATCCCCGTGTCGCGGGCCATCGACCTCGGCGCACGGACGGTGTACGTGCTGCAGGTGGGGCGGATCGAGCACGCGCTGCACGAGCCGCGGTGGCCGTGGGAGGTGGGGTTGGTGGCGTTCGAGATCGCGCGGCGGTACCGGTT
>DASTNV010000196.1:0-3549 GCA_035762725.1 Lapillicoccus sp.
GTCGGCGCCCCGAACGGCACGGCTTGGCTGTCGGCCATCCAGTCGTTCAAGTAAGCAACGCCGAGTGGGCTCGGACGCGAGGTGCGTCCGGGCCCACTCGCATACCGGCGCTCGGGTAGGTTCTGCGGAATGAGCGGGCAGCCCTCTGGGCCGGTGGCGCACGCCACGGCGCAGGTCAAGACCGAGCGCCTGCTCAACCTCGTCATCGCCCTGCTGGCGACCCGGATGCCGCTCTCCAAGGCCCGCATCCGCGCGGCGGTCCCGCAGTACCACGGCACCGCCTCCGACGAGGCGTTCGACCGGATGTTCGAGCGGGACAAGGACGAGCTGCGCGAGCTGGGCATCCCGCTGGTGACGGCGGTGATCGACCCGGTCTTCGACGACGAGCTCGGGTACCGGATCGACAAGCGTGAGTATGCGTTGCCGGAGATCTCGTTCGAACCGGACGAGGTGGCGGCCCTGTCCCTGGCGGCTCGGACCTGGACCCGGGCCAGCCTGGCCGGACCGGCCGCGACCGGTCTGCGCAAGCTCCGCGCGGCCGGAGTGACCATGGACGACGCGTCCCTCGTGGGGATCGAGCCGGTGGTCCGGACGACCGAGGAGGCGTTCGAGCCGCTGCGGAGGGCGGTACGCGACCGCCGCGCGGTGGCCTTCGGGTACCGCAAGCCCGACCAGGAGAGCACCACGCGACATCTGCAGCCGTGGGGGCTCGCTCAGTGGCACGGCCGCTGGTACCTCACCGGGTTCGACCTCGACCGCGGGGCGGCTCGGGTCTTCCGGGTCGGCCGAATCGACACCGCCGTGACCGCGTCCGGCCCGGCGGGCGCATACGAGATCCCGGAGGGGCATGACCCCCGAGAGATGGTCGACTCCACCCAGACACCGTCCGCTCCGCCGCGGGTGGCGCGGCTTCGAGTTCGCGAGGGCAGCGGCAACGCGCTGCGCCGGCGGGCCCGGGTGCTCGGGGACGGGGCCGGCTGGTCCACGGTCGAGGTCGACTACCGCGACGTCGACCGGCTCGCCGACGAGGTGGCCGGGTACGGGCCGGAGGTCGTCGCGGTGGCACCGACCGACCTCACCGAGGCGGTCGTCCGACGGTTGCGCGGCGTCGCCGGGCTGGGCGAGCTGGCGCCGGAGGAGGAGCTGTGAGCCCCGGACGCCGGCAGCCGGCCGAGTCGGCGACCAGCCGGCTGTCCCGGCTGCTCGACATGGTGCCGTGGCTGCTGGCCCACCAGGGGGTACCGCTCGAGGAGGCGGCCGCCGAGTTCGGCGTGACTACCGACCAGCTGGTGGCGGACCTCGAGCTGCTGTTCGTCTGCGGCACGCCCGGCGGGATGCCCGACGACCTCATCGAGGCCGACTGGGAGGACGGGCGGGTCTACCTCGGCAACGCCGACTACATCGCCCGCCCGCTGCGGCTCAGCGTCGACGAGGCGCTCGCCCTGATGGTCGGCCTCCGGGCCCTGGCGAGCACGCCCGGCCTCGTGGAGCACGACGCGGTCGCCAAGGCGCTGAGCAAGCTCGAGGAGGCCGCCGGTGCGGTCGGCGCGCCGAGCACGCGGGTCCAGGTGTCGATCGACGACGGCGCCCGGGCGTCCGTGCTCGGGCGTGCCCGGCGCGCGCTGGCCGACCATCGGAGGCTGCAGCTGGCATACCTCGTCCCGTCCCGCGACGAGGTCACCGAGCGCGATGTGGACCCGATGCGGGTCGTCTACCTCGACGGGCACTGGTACCTCGAGGGCTGGTGTCACCGGGCGGAGGACGTGCGACTGTTCCGGCTGGACCGGATCCAGTCCCTCGAGGTGCTCGACGTCGACGGCACGCCGCCGCCGCAGGCGCAGCCCCGCGACGTGGGCGGCGCCCTGTTCATCCCGGGCGAGGAGGACCTCGAGGTGGTCGTCGAGACCGACCGAGCGGGCGCCTGGATCGTCGACTACTACCCCGTGGACCGGGTCGAGGACCTGGGGGAGGGGCGGCGTCGGGTGACCCTGCACGTGTCCGATCCGGGCCTGGTGCGGCGGCTGGCCTGGCGGATGGGCGGGCACGTGCGGGTGGTCTCGCCCGTTGACCTCGCAACGAGCGTGACGTCGGGGGCACAGGAGGCGCTGAGCGCCTACACGGCGGTCCCATCGGGCGCCGAGACGTAGACTGGATCGTCACCCAACCCCGGAAGGCCTGACAGAACCATGTGGAGAGACCTCTTTCAGCCCAGCCACCTGATCATCGTCGCGGTGCTGCTGGTGATCCTGTTCGGCTGGAAGAAACTGCCGGACGCCGCGCGCAGCGTCGGACGCTCGATGCGCATCTTCAAGTCCGAGGTCGGCGAGATGAAGAACGACGGCAAGCAGTCCCGGCCCAGCGCCGCGGCCGACGACACCGTCCCGGGCGACGTGGTGCCCCCGCAGACGGCCCAGCCGACGCCTCCCTCGCAGCCGGCGCCTCAGCCGGCCCAGCCGCAGGCCGCTGCGCCGCAGCAGCCTCCGGCCTACCAGCAGCCCCCGGTCTACCAGCAGACTCCGGCCGCGAACGGGCAGTCCGCCCAGGACGCCGCGGCCGAGCAGCAGCGGCACGAGAACCCGGCGCTCTGAGCGCCGAGTTCCGCGGTTCGTTCACCCCACCATCGGTCAGGCACTGACGCATGGCCTTCCGACGACTCCGCAAGCAGCGTGACCCCGAGGGACGGATGTCCCTCGGCGACCACCTGCGCGAGCTGCGCCGCCGTGTCGTCATCTCGCTGGTCGCCATCATCATCGGCGCCGCGCTGGGCTGGTGGCAGTACGACTGGATCTTCGAGAAGCTCGTCGCCCCCATCAAGAGCGTGGCCGAGGAGCGCGGGGCCCAGATCGCGACCGTGAACTTCACGGGGATGACCGACGCGTTCTCGATCCTCATCACGGTCGGCCTGTTCGTCGGCGTGGTCGTCGCGTCGCCGGTCTGGCTGTACCAGATCTGGGCGTTCATCGTCCCCGGGCTGACGTCGCGGGAGAAGAAGACGGCGATCCTCTTCATCGCGGCGGCGGTACCCCTGTTCCTCGGTGGCTGTGCGCTGGGGTACCTCACCCTGCCCCGAGCCGCTCACGCCTTGCTCTCGTTCACCCCGGTGGACGCGACGAACATCCTCCCGGCCGACTCCTACCTGAACTTCGTCCTCAAGTTCATCCTCGCGTTCGGCCTGGCGTTCCTGCTGCCGATCTTCCTCGTGGGGCTCAACGCTGCAGGCGTGCTGCCGGCCAGGGTCATGCTGCGCGGCTGGCGCCCGGCGGTGTTCCTCATCTTCCTGTTCGCGGCGATGATGACGCCGTCGCCGGATCCGTGGTCGATGATCTTCCTCGCGCTGCCGATGGTCGCGCTCTTCTTCGCCGCCGTGGGCGTGGGGGCGCTGCTGGACCGCCGGCGCGCGAAGCGCGACGTGTCCGTGGCGTGGCGCAACCTCCCGGACGACCAGGCTTCGCCGATCTGATCGGGCCCAGCGCCCGGCCCCTGGTCCACCGGCTTTCCCCCGACTCGACGCAGCGTCGAGCGACGTGACGCACGTTCCATCGCGCGTCA
>DASTNV010000197.1:0-3248 GCA_035762725.1 Lapillicoccus sp.
GCCCGACGTGAGCGGCTCGGCAATCGTCGTCGCCAACGCGACCGACGCGGACGCCGGCTTCGTCGGCGAACGCCTCTCCCAGCGCGGCTTCTCGCTGCGGACCGTGCTGCGCGAGGACGGCCTGCCCCGGCTGGCCGACGCCGGCCCGGTGGACCTGCTGCTGCTGCTCGGCTCGGAGTGGTCGGTGCACGCGCCGGTCGACCCAGCGGCGCTGGCGGCCGAGGTGGCGCTGGTCCGGGATGCGGTCGGGGCACGGCTGCCGGTGCTCGCGATCTGCTACGGCGCGCAGGTCGTCTCGGCCGCCTTCGGAGGGTCCGTAGGCCCTGCACCGGTCCCGGAGGTCGGCGTCGTGCACGTCCGGTCCGAGGACCCGTCACTGGTGCCCGAGGGTCCGTGGACGTCGTTCCACGTCGACGGGCTCACCCCGCCGCCAGCCGCGGAGGTGGTCGCGCGCAACGACTGCGGCGTGCAGGCCTTCGTCCTGCCCGGCCTGCTCGGGGTGCAGTTCCATCCCGAGGTACGTCCTCGGGTGCTCGACGACTGGGCCGGGCGGTTCCCTGACCTGGTCCGCGACTCCGGTCAGGAGCACGCGGTGATGGTGGCCGCGGCCGCTGAGCGCGAGGCCGGGTCGCGGAGCGCCGCGCACGCCCTGGTCGACGCGTTCCTCGACCGGGTGGCCACGGCCGCGGCGACGTGACCTGTCACTCGCCGGCGGCGGCGGGCGTGTACTCCGGACGTCCGGCGAGCCGGTAGGCCTGGATCGTCACGCCACCCGAGGTGGCCCGTGACTCGACCAGGTCGAGCGCGGCGTCCGGACCGGCGTCGGGGAACAGTCGCGTGCCCTGGCCGACGACCACGGGGTAGGTGAGCAGGACGATCTCGTCGACCAGCCGGTTGTCGAGCAGCCAGCGGACCAGGGCGCCGCTGCCGTGCACCTGCAGCTCGCCCTCCCGCGCGTCCTTCAGCTCGCGGACCGCGGCGGCGACGTCGCCGGAGAGGACGGTCGTGTCCGCCCATTCCGGATCGGAGAGTGTGCTCGACGCGACGTACTTGGGCCGGCTGTTCAGCGCCGAGGCGATCGGGTTGTCCGGGTCCTCGACGAGTCGCCAGTAGCCGGCGAAGATGTCGTAGGTCCGCCGGCCGAACAGGAACGCATCGGCCCGCTGGTACACCTGGCCGAGGAACGCTCCGGCCTCGTCGTCGAACAGGGGCAGCGCCCATCCGCCGCGCTCGAAGCCGCCGCTGGCGTCCTCCTCGGGGCCGCCGAGTCCCTGCATCACGCCGTCGACCGAGACGTTGGTGACTGTCGTCAGCTTCATGCTCGCCGTTTCCCTTCTGTCCGGGTCCTTTCCAGGTTCGACCATGCCCACTCGCGGCCCTCATCGGTAGCGCCCGACTCAGCCCGGCCGACGGTCGATGACAGCATCGCCGATAGCGTCGCGACACATGACTGTGCTGCGGATGGACAACGTCGCGATCGTCGTCGACGACCTGGACGCGGCGGTCGCGTTCTTCACCGAGCTCGGGCTCGAGCTCGAGGGCCGGACCCCGATCGAGGGCGCCGTGGCCGACCGCACGGTGGGCCTGGCCGGCGTCCGGACCGAGATCGCGATGATGCGCACCCCCGACGGGCACGGCGGGCTGGAGCTGACGACGTACACCAGTCCGCCGGCCTCCGCCCCCGACCCTGCGGCGCCGGCGCCCAACACGCTGGGCCTGCACCGCGTGATGTTCGCCGTCGACGACATCGAGGGCACGATCGCCCGGCTGCGCCCCCACGGCGCCGAGCTGCTCGGCGAGGTGGCGCGGTACGAGGACGTCTACCTGCTCTGCTACCTCCGCGGCCCGGCAGGCATCATCGTCGCTCTGGCCGAGCAGCTCGGCTGACGCCGGACCGTCAGCCGAAGGTGAGGACGTAGGCCTCGGCCCCGGGCTCCCGGAAGGTGATCTCGAAGGTTCGCTCCTGCACACCCTCGTGCTGCCGGACGAGCTGGTAGAGCCGGCCGTCCGTCAGCCAGCCGATCCCGTCGACGTCGACATCGCTGCCGTGCGACGCACCGGGCGCCTCGCCGTCGAGGAGCACGCGGAACGGTGTCGGCGCGCGGCTCCCGGGAGACAGCACCAGATGCACGTCGCGGGCGTGGAACCGGTACGCGATCGTCCCGCCGGCCTGCTCGAGCACAACCTTCTCGCGCTGGATCGTCCACTCGCCGCTCATGGCCCAGTGGTTCAGGTGCAGGCGCTCCGGGAGGTCGTAGGCGCGACGACGGTCGACGACCAGCCCTTGCGGCGACGCGAACTGCTCGGTGCGCCCGTAGCCGAGGTACGTCTCCGGCGTCCGGAGGTTGTCCCAGTCGGCCTCCGCCTCCACGCCTGATCCCTGGGCCGAGACGAGCTCCCGGTCGATGCCGAGCAGCCGTTGGATCTGGCGCTCGGAAGCCGCGTAGCGTCCCTCGCCGAAGTGCTGGTCGCGCAGGTACCCGTCGGTGTCGACGAAGTAGAGCGCCGGCCAGTAGTGGTTGTCGAAGGCCCTCCAGATCCGGTAGTCGTTGTCGACGGCGACCGGATAGTCGATCTCCCGTTCCTTCAGGGCCCGACGTACGTCGTCGATCTCGTGCTCGAACGTGAACTCGGGCGTGTGGACTCCGACGACCTGGAGCCCGTCGTCCCGATAGCGCTGCGACCAGGCACGGACGTGCGGTTCCTGACGCAGCCAGTTGATGCAGGTGAACGTCCAGAAGTTCACCAGGACGACGTGTCCGCGCAGTGCGGCGGGGCTCAGCGGCTCGGAGTTGAGCCAGGCTGCGGCCCCGTCGAACAGCGGCACGTGCACTCGGGGCACAGCCATCAGAGGTACTCCTGCAGAACGGGTCTAGCGGTGAAGGTCGGGTGGCGGGCGCTCCGCGGGACGGAGCACCCGCCACGGTGGGCTAGCGCAGCGGCCGGAACGCCGCGCGGATCTCGGTCGCGAACAGCTCGGGCTCCTCCCAGGCGGCGAAGTGGCCACCCCGTTCGGCCTCGCTGAAGTAGGCGAGGCCGGGGTACGCCGTCTCCACCCAGCTGCGAGGGGCCGCCCAGATCTCGCCGGGGAAGGTCGTGAACCCGACCGGGACCGCGACCGGCGGTGGTGCCTGGCCCGACGCACCGGCCGCAGCCAGGAACCGCCCGAACTCCCAGTACCACCGGGCGGCCGAGGCTCCGGTGCCCGTGAGCCAGTACAGCGTGATGTTGTCGAGGACGGTGTCCCG
>DASTNV010000198.1:0-8983 GCA_035762725.1 Lapillicoccus sp.
GCCCGGCTGGCTGCCCTGCGCGCCGACCGCGACAACGACGCGGTGGCCACGGCGTTGGGCGACCTCAAGGCCGCGGCCGCCGGCCGCGACAACGTCCTCTACCCCATGAAGGAGGCGCTGCGCCTCCGCGCCACCGGCGGCGAGGTCGCCCACGCCCTACGCGAGGTCTGGGGCACGTACATCCCCCGCGACGCCTTCTAGGGACGCCCACCGACCCGGCCGGCCGCGGAGCTGCCCAGCTCGACGCCTCGGGTCAGCGCCGACTCCGCGTCGGCGCCGCTGAGCCAGGCGGAGAGCACGCCGGCGTCGAAGGCGTCGCCGCATCCGGTTCGGTCACCTTCCACTACCTCGGGGGCCGGAATGCGCCAGGTATGCGCCGACGTCACCCACCGCGCTCCGCCGGCTCCCATCGACACGGCGGCGGCCCGCGCCGCACTGAGCATGGCCTCGTCACCCCCGAGCGCCTGAGCCTCGATCTCGTTGGGCAGCAACAGATCCACTCCCTCGGACCACTCGAGAAACGAGGATGCTCCCACCCGGTCGACGAGGTTGGCCGCCTGCGGGTCGACCGACGTGGTCCACCCCATTGACCGCGCCGACGCCAGGGCGGCCAGCCCGGTCGGGCGCGTGCGCGGGTCGAGGAGGACGAACCCGCTCAGGTGCAGGTGGGGTATGCCGGTCGCCGCCAGGGCGGCCGCCGCCCCCGCGAGGTCCAGGTCGGACGGCGACAGCGCGGCGTTCGCGCCGCGGTCGGGCAGCATCGTCCGCTCGTCCTCCTCGAGCAGGACCACCACGGTGCACGTGGGCTGGTCGGGATCGACCGCGAACCGGCAGACCACCCCGTCCGACTCCAGTCGGCGCCGGGCCGCCGCGCCAGCGTCGTCGTCGCCCACCCGCGAGACGAGAGCCACCGGCACTCCCACCGACGCGAGCCACGCCGCGGTGTTGCCGCCCGCTCCACCGGGAACCAGGCGGACGTCGCTGGGGATGTCGCCGCCCGGAACCAGCGCCGATCGTGGTCGGACCAGCACGTCCAGCCCGACGTCCCCCACGACGACGACCGGCCGGGCGGCCGTCACGGCACTGGGTCGAGCGCGGCCAGCTCGACGGCCACCGCTGCGGCGAGCGCGGCGTTGGCCAGGACCAGCTCGACATTGGCCCGCAGGCTCTCGCCGCCCGAGTTCTCGTGGAAGTACTCGAGGAGCCGCGGCGTCACGTCCTTGCCGGTGACCCCTTCACGGGCCAGCTCAGCGAGGCCGGCCGCGACCAACCGGTCGTGCACCACCGGGTCGACCTGGCGCGCCTCCGGCAGCGGGTTGGCGAGGACGACTCCGGCCGTGTCCGTCCCCAACACCGAACGGGCGTGCGCGACCGCCGCGGCCTCGGCCGCCGACTCGACCCGCCACGGCACCGCCGAGCCGGAGTCGGTGAGGTAGAACCCCGGGAACCGGTCGGTCCGGTACCCCAGCACCGGAACCGACAGCGTCTCGAGCCGCTCGAGCGTGGCGGGGACGTCGAGGATCGACTTCACACCGGCGCACACCACGACGATCGGCGTCGTCGCCAGCACCCCGAGGTCGGCCGAGATGTCGAACGTCTCGGCCGCTCCCCGGTGAACGCCACCGAGCCCACCGGTGGCGAAGACCCGGATGCCGGCCCGGTGGGCCAGCGCGGCGGTCGACGCGACGGTCGTGGCCCCCGTCAACCCCAGCGCCACGGCGACGCCAAGGTCACGGCTGCTCAGCTTGGCCACGTCGTCGGCGAGGCACAGCCGGTCGAGCTCCGACGCCGAGAGCCCGACGTGGACCACGCCGTCGAGTACGGCCACCGTCGCTGGGGTGGCCCCGCCGGACCGGACCGCGTCCTCGATCTCGTCGGCGACGCGACGGTTGTCCCCGCGGGGCAGCCCGTGGGCGAGGATCGTGCTCTCGAGTGCCACCAAGCCGCGACCATCGGAGACCGCCTCAGCCACCTCCGGCGCGACAACGGCCGTCGGCTCAGCAAACATGCGCGGAGCGTACTGACAAGCCAGGTAGCCTTGCCCACCGACATGGACCCCTTGCTTCCCGTCCTGCACGCCGCCGTCGACGAGCTCGAACCCGAGCTCGTCGCCCTGCGTCGGGACCTCCACGCGCACCCTGAGCTCGCCCGCCTCGAGACCCGCACCAGCCGGGTCGTCGCTGACCGCCTGACGGCCGCCGGCCTGAGCCCGACCCTCCTCGAGGGGTCGGGAGTGGTCGTCGACATCGGCGCCCGGGAGCCGGCATACCGCGTCGCCCTGCGCGCCGACCTCGACGCCCTACCGGTCCCGGAGCGGACCGGGCTCGAGTGGGCGTCGACGACCGACGGCGTCGCGCACGCTTGTGGCCACGACCTGCATACGAGCATCGTCGTGGGCGCGGGGCTCGCCCTGGCGACCCAGGCCAACGCCCTCGCCGGCGCCGGGCTGGGCGTGCGGCTGATCTTCCAGCCCGCCGAGGAGGTCATCCCCGGCGGCGCCCACGAGATCATCGACGGTGGCTGGCTGACCGAGGTCGACGAGGTCTTCGCCCTCCACGCCGACCCGAGCCGTGACGTCGGTGAGGTCGGGCTGCTCGTCGGACCGATCACGGCCGCCTCGGACGGCATCGAGGTGACCCTCAAGGGCCACGGCGGTCACACCTCACGCCCGCACCTGACGCAGGACCTCACGTTCGCGCTGGCCAAGGTGGTCACCGAGGTCCCGGCCGCGCTCAGCCGGCGGGTCGACCCGCGGGCCGGCACCGCCCTGGTCTGGGGGAGCATCCACGCCGGTGGCGCGCAGAACGTCATCCCGTCGGTCGGCAGTGCCAGCGGCACTCTCCGGATACTGGACGCCGCGCTCTGGCAGGAGATCGGTGGGCTGGTCGAGGAGCTCGTCGAGGCCGTCGTCGCCCCGTATGCGGTGACGGCCGAGGTCCGCTACACCCAGGGCGTGCCACCGGTGGTCAACGGCGGGCCGTCGGTCGACTCGCTGCGCGACGCGGCACACGCGGCCGGAATGCTGCCGGGCAGCACGGTGCAGTCGCTGGGCGGCGAGGACTTCGCGTGGTACCTCACCGAGGTGCGCGGCGCGATGGGCCGGCTCGGCACCCGGACCCCCGGCGGGCCCACCTACGACCTCCACCAGGGGGACCTCGTCGTCGACGAGCGGGCCCTCGGATTCGGGGCAAAGGTGATGGTCGGGGCGGTTCTGGACGCCGGACGGCGTCACGCGCAGACGCTGCTCGACGTTCCGACTCGGTAACGTTCCCCGGCCGCTGACACCGTTCCGCCCGGACCGGCCGTTTCCCGGCGGTACCTTTCTCCATCGAACGTCCTGGCACGCCCATCGGTGTGCGCGTTCAGCCCCTGGTCCTTAAAAAGGAGTTCTTGTTGTGCGTCAGGTGATGAAGTTCGCGGCGGCCTTGTCGGTCGCCGCCGTGGCGTTGGCTGCGTGTGGGAGCAGCTCGAACAGCGGTGGCAGCAGCGGCGGGAGCGGCGGCGGCGCCACCACCGGTGGCTCGGGCTCGGGCCTGAAGGTCGGTATGGCCTACGACGTGGGTGGCCGTGGCGACCAGTCGTTCAACGACGCTGCGGCGGCGGGCCTCGACAAGGCCGTCAAGGAGCTCGGCGTCCAGTCCAAGGAGGCCGCGGCGACCAACGGCGAGGCGGAGTCGGCCCGCGCGGAGCGGCTGCAGCAGCTCATCGACGCCGGCTACAACAACATCGTCGCCGTCGGCTTCGCCTACGCGAAGTCGGTCGGCACGATCGCCAAGGCCAACCCGAACGTCAAGTTCGCCATCGTCGACGACGCCTCGCCCGACTCGGCCGGCCCGAACGTCGACCAGATCACCTTCGCGGAGGAGCAGGGCTCCTACCTCGTCGGTGCGGCCGCGGCGCTGAAGTCCAAGGCGAGCCACATCGGTTTCGTCGGCGGCGTCAACACCGACCTCATCAAGAAGTTCCAGGCGGGCTACCAGGCCGGCGCCAAGGCGGTCAAGCCGAACATCGTCATCGACGTCAAGTACCTCACCGAGCCGCCGGACTTCTCGGGCTTCAACTCGGTCGACAAGGGCAAGGCGGCCGCTGAGGGCATGTACCAGGGCGGCGCCGACATCGTCTACCAGGCCGCGGGTGGCTCGGGTGGCGGCGTCTTCACCGCGGCCAAGGCGGCGGGCCAGCTCGCCATCGGTGTCGACTCCGACCAGGCCAAGACGGCGGCCGCGGACGTCCGCGACGTCATCATGACCTCGATGATCAAGAAGGTCGACGTCGGCGTGTTCGACTTCATCAAGTCGGTGTCGGACGGCACCTTCAAGGCCGGCAACAAGGTCTTCGACCTCAAGGCGGGCGGTGTCGACTACTCGACCACCGGCGGCAAGATCGACGACATCAAGGCTCAGCTGGACGACTACAAGGCGAAGATCATCGCCGGGACCATCACGGTCCCGACCAAGCCGTGACGATCTGACGACCGGCTCGACCAGCGAGGGGGCCCGGGCGGCACGATTACGTGCCGCTCGGGCCCTCTGCTGTCATAGGTTGGCTCCCACTCTGGCTTAGGAGGACGCCATCACCGACTCCACTGTGAAGGACCGGCCGGCCGCGCCGAGCGGGGACGTGGCCCCGGCGGTCGAGCTGCACGGCATCACCAAGCGGTTCCCTGGCGTGGTCGCCAACAAGGACATCGAGATCATCGTCCGCCGCGGCACCGTGCACGCCATCGTCGGCGAGAACGGTGCCGGCAAGTCGACGCTGATGAAGATCCTCTATGGCGTCCAGCAGCCCGACGAGGGCACCATCATGGTCAACGGCCAGACCCTGACGCTGCGCAGTCCTACGGACGCGATCAACGCGGGTATCGGCATGGTCTTCCAGCACTTCATGCTCGCGGACAACCTCACCGTGCTGGAGAATGTCGTCCTCGGCGCCGAGAAGCTGCACGGCATCGGCGACGAGGCCCGCCGCACCATCGTCGAGATCTCCAACGCCTACGGGCTGCGCGTCGACCCCGACGACCTCGTGGCCGACCTCGGGGTCGGCAAGCGGCAGCGGATCGAGATCCTTAAGGTCCTCTATCGCGGCGCGAAGATCCTCATCCTCGACGAGCCGACCGCGGTGCTCGTACCGCAGGAGGTCACCGAACTCTTCGACAACCTGCGCGAGCTCAAGGCCGAAGGCCTGACCGTCATCTTCATCTCGCACAAGCTGGACGAGGTGCTCTCGGTCGCCGACGAGATCACCGTGATCCGGCGCGGCACCACCGTCAAGGCCAACATCGACCCCGACACCGTCAACGCCCGGCAGCTGGCCGAGCTGATGGTCGGCTCCGAGCTGCCGTCGCCGCAGACCCAGGTCTACTCCGTCACCGACCGGGTGGTCCTCACCATCGAGCACGCGAGTCTCGAGGGCATGGGTGGTGGCAGCAAGGTCCTCGACGACATCTCGCTCACCATCCATGCCGGCGAGATCGTCGGGATCGCGGGGGTCGAGGGCAACGGCCAGGCCGAGCTCGTCGAGGTGGTGATGGGTATGCGCGAGCCCACCACCGGGAAGGTCACCCTCGACGGGGAAGACATCACCGAGTGGGAGGTCCGGGAGATCCGCGAGGCCGGCGTCGGGTACATCCCCGAGGACCGGCACCGCCACGGAATGCTCCTCGAAGCGCCGCTCTGGGAGAACGTCATCCTCGGCCACCAGACCCAGAAGCCGAACGTCGGCACGGGCGGGCTGATCAACGCCAAGGCCGCCCGGGCCGAGACCGAGCGGATTGTCAAGGACTACGACGTCCGGACGCCGTCGATCTTCGTCACCGGTGGGTCCCTGTCCGGCGGCAACCAGCAGAAGCTCATCATCGGCCGCGAGATGTCGCACGACCCCAAGGTGCTGCTGGCCGCGCACCCCACGCGTGGCGTCGACGTCGGCGCCCAGGCGGCCATCTGGGACCACATCAAAAGGGCCCGGCGGGCGGGCCTCGCGGTGCTGCTCATCTCCGCCGACCTCGAGGAGCTCGTCGGCCTGTCCGACAACATCCGGGTGATGCTCCGGGGCCGGCTCAGCGGCGACTTCGACCCCGACACGGTGACCCGGGAGGAGCTCGGCGCGGCCATGACCGGCGCCGACGCGCCGGAGTCGACCCCGACGGCCGACACTCCGCCGGACGACCCGCATACCGAGAAGTCAGAAACCCAGGGTGACGAGACCCGGACCGATGAGGGGGATCCGCGATGAGGCGCCTCGACCTCCGACGGATCGGGCTGGGCCTCGCGGCTCCGCTGCTGGCGATCATCGTCGCCTTCGTCGTGACGTCGCTCATCCTGCTGGTGGCCGGCGACCCGGTCGGGGCCGTGTGGGCGCAGCTCATCAAGGTGCCGCTGCCCCGCCAGGTCATCGCCATCATCAACGCGGCGACGGTCTAC
The DNA here is from genome assembly GCA_035762725.1 of Lapillicoccus sp. Classification (GTDB taxonomy): domain Bacteria; phylum Actinomycetota; class Actinomycetes; order Actinomycetales; family Dermatophilaceae; genus Lapillicoccus. Next base: position 6,420 of record DASTNV010000198.1, read on the forward strand.
TACATCTCGGCCATCGCCGTCGCCATCGGGTTCCGGATGAACCTGTTCAACATCGGCGTCGACGGTCAGTACCGCGTGGCGGCCTTTGCCGCTGCGGTCTTCGCCGGCCAGGGCTGGCTGCCCGGGTGGCTGAACATCATCGCCGCCCTCATCGTCGCGATGGTGGCCGGCGGTCTGTGGGCCGGCATCGCCGGCCTGCTCAAGGTGACGCGCGGTGTCAGCGAGGTCATCTCGACGATCATGCTCAACGCGATCGCCACCTTCCTCGTCGCCTACCTCTTGTCCCTCGCCGCACAGCGCGTCGAGGGCAGCAACGCGGTCAACACCAGGCCGATCCCCGAATCGTCGCGGGTGCCAGGGATTTCGCTCGACGGGATCATCGCGACCCCGAACAAGGTCTACGGCCTCATCGTCCTCTCCATCCTCGTCGGCGTCCTCTACTGGTTCGTGCTGGGCAAGACCCGGTTCGGCTTCGACCTGCGCACCACCGGCCGGTCCGAGACCGCGGCCGTCGCGAGCGGCGTCAAGGTCAAGCGAATGGTGCTGACCTCGATGGTCATCTCGGGCGCCGTCGCCGGACTGGTCGGGATGCCCCTGCTGTTCGGCCAGGACTACGCATACGGCGACACGTTCCAGTCCGGACTGGGCTTCGCGGGAATCGCCATCGCCCTGCTCGGCCGCAACAACGCCGTCGGCATTGTCTTCGCGGCCTTGCTGTGGGCCTACCTTGACGCGCAGGGCAACGGCCTGCAGATCAACGCGGGCGTCTCCGACCGCCTGGTCCTCGTCATCCAGGGCGTCATCGTGCTCTCCGTCGTCATCGCCTACGAGCTGGTCCGCCGGGCCGGGGTGCGACTCGAGCGTCGTCGCGTCGCTACCGAGCTGGCCGCCGCCCGAACCGCCGCGCCCGAGAAGGAAGGGGCGGCGGCATGAGCGACCAGGGCCTCGTCATCACCACCGGTCTGGAGGCACCGCCCCCGCCCCGCCGGCCCATCCACCGCACTCGTTGGTTCTGGTTTGCCGTGATCGGCGGCGCGCTCGTCGTCGTCTCGACCGTTCGCGTCATCACCGGCGCGGAGGACATCGACTCGTCGGGCGCGCTGATGGCGGCGATCGGGCTGGCCATGCCGATCGGTCTGGCCGGTCTCGGCGGCCTCTGGAGCGAGCGAGCCGGCGTCGTCAACATCGGTCTCGAGGGGATGATGATCCTCGGCACCTGGGGTGGCGCGTTCTTCGCGTACTACTACGGGCCGTGGGTCGGCATCTTCGGCGCGATCGTCCTCGGCATCGTCGGCGGCGCCATCCACGCCCTCGCGACCGTCATCTTCGGCGTCGACCACATCGTCTCCGGTGTGGCGATCAACATTCTCGGCGCCGGTGCCGGTGCGTACCTCGCCGTCCGGACCTTCAGCAACCTGCCCGGCGGCGGCCCGACGCAGTCACCGCCGTTGCCGCAGCTGCCGTTCATCAGCATCCCCATCCTGTCGGACTGGCTCGGTTCCCTCGAGGAGACCGGGATCTGGCTCATTTCCGATATCGCCGGGGTCTTGCGAGCGCTGACGACGAACCTCAACATCCTCAGCGTCATTGCGGTGGGCCTGCTCATCCTCTCGTGGTGGATCCTCTGGCACACCCCGTTCGGACTCCGCCTGCGCTCCTGCGGTGAGGCTCCGCAGGCCGCGGAAACGTTGGGCGTCAACGTGATTCGCTACAAGTTCATGGCGGTGCTCATCTCCGGTGGACTGGCCGGCCTGGCCGGCGGGTTCCTCGTCCTGGTCGCCTCGAACCTCTACCGCGAGGGCCAAACCGCGGGTCGCGGGTACATCGGCCTCGCGGCCATGATCTTCGGCAACTGGCGGACCGGCGGACTCGCCGGCGGTGCTGCGCTGTTCGGCTACACGGACGCGATCCAGCTGCGCGGCGGCGGCGACGTCGTCCGCGCCTACCTGTTGCCGATCGCGCTCTTCCTCGTGGCCTGGGGCGTGTGGATCCTCGTCCGGCGTCGTCAGGGTAAGCCCGTCGTCGGTGTGGTCACCGTGATCCTCGGCATCCTGTCGGCCGTCTGGTTCCTCGGCGTCACGCGTGTCTCGAACGAGTTCACCGGCATGACCCCGTACGTCGCCACGCTGCTGGTGTTGGCCTTCGCGTCACAACGACTACGACCACCCGCGGCTGACGGGCAGGTCTATCGCAAGGGCGAGGCCTCGTGACCGACTGGCCCGCCCTGCTGTCCGTGGCCGTGGAGGCGATGGGGCACGCATACGCGCCCTACTCGCACTTCCCCGTGGGCGCGGCCGGGTTGGTCGACGACGGCCGAGTAGTCAGTGGGTGCAACGTCGAGAACGCTGCCTACGGGGTGGCGCTCTGCGCCGAGTGCGGGATGGTCTCCGAGCTGCACCGCACCGGCGGCGGCCGCCTGGTCGCGGTGGTATGCGTCGGTGGCGACGGCCAGCTGCTCATGCCCTGCGGCCGGTGCCGGCAGCTGCTGTGGGAGAACGGCGGTCCGGTATGCGTCGTGCTCACCCCTGAGGGCGAGCTCCCGATGTCGGAGGTGTTGCCCCGGG
>DASTNV010000199.1:0-12368 GCA_035762725.1 Lapillicoccus sp.
TCCTCATGCTGACGTCGAGCGCCCGGGAGGCGCTGACCGGCGTGGAGACGGTCATCGTCGACGAGGTGCACGCGGTCGCGGGAACCAAGCGTGGAGCGCACCTGGCCCTGACCCTCGAGCGGCTCGACCAGCTGCTGCCGAAGCCGGCTCAGCGGGTCGGCCTCTCGGCGACGGTGCGGCCGGTGGAGGAGATGGCCCGCTACCTCGCGGGCGGCCGCCCGGTCGACGTCGTACAGCCGCCGTCGACCAAGGAGTGGGACCTCGAGGTCGTGGTCCCGCTGGCCGACATGTCGGCGCTCGGCGAGATCACGGAGGACCTCAGCGGACCGGCGGCCGGCGAGCAGCGCCGCGTGTCGATCTGGCCGCACGTCGAGGAGCGCATCGTGGACCTCGTCGCGGCGCACCGGTCAACCCTGGTCTTCGCCAACTCGCGGCGGCTGGCCGAGCGGCTCACGGCCCGGCTCAACGAGATCTGGGAGGCGCGGCTCACCGAGGCGGAGGACGAGGGGTCCGGCGAGCCGAGCGGCGATGGCGGCAGCACGCATACCCGCTCCCCCGCCGAGATCATGGCGCAGTCCGGCGCCTCCAGCGGGGCGCCCGGCATCCTCGCGAGGGCGCACCACGGCTCGGTGAGCAAGGAGCAGCGAGCGGAGATCGAGAACGCGCTCAAGGGCGGCCTGCTCCCGGCCGTCGTGGCGACGAGCAGCCTCGAGCTCGGCATCGACATGGGAGCCGTCGACCTCGTGGTCCAGGTCGAGTCGCCGCCGAGCGTGGCCAGCGGTCTGCAGCGAGTCGGCCGAGCGGGCCACCAGGTCGGGGCGGTCTCGCGAGGAGTGCTGTTCCCCAAGTTCCGCGGCGACCTCGTCCAGACCGCGGTCGTCGTCGAGCGGATGCGGGCCGGCGCCATCGAGTCGATGCGGATCCCGGCCAACCCGCTCGACGTGCTCGCCCAGCACATCGTGGCCATGTGCGCCATGGACGACTGGGCCGTAGACGACCTCGAGGCCGTGGTCCAGAAGTCGGCGCCGTTCGCCCAACTCCCACGGTCCGTGCTGGAGTCGGTGCTCGACATGTTGGCCGGTCGGTACCCCAGCGACGAGTTCGCCGAGCTGCGGCCCCGGCTCGTGTGGGACCGCGTCACCGGAATGTTGACCGGTAGGCGCGGCGCGCAACGACTGGCGGTCACATCGGGCGGCACCATCCCCGACCGCGGCCTCTACGGCGTCTTCCTCGCCGGCGCCGAGGGAGTCGGCCGACGCGTAGGTGAACTCGACGAGGAGATGGTCTACGAGTCGCGGGTCGGCGACGTCTTCACTCTCGGCACGACCAGCTGGCGGATCGAGGACATCACCCACGACCGCGTCCTCGTAACACCGGCGCCCGGACTCCCCGGGCGGCTGCCGTTCTGGAAGGGCGACACCATCGGGCGGCCGTCCGAGCTCGGGCAGGCGGTCGGGAGGTTCGTCCGCGAGGTCGTCGCGCTGCCGTCGGCCAAAGCCCGCGAGCGGGTGGCGATGGCCGGGCTCGACGAGTGGGCTGCCGACAACCTGCTCGCCTACCTCGACGAGCAGAAGCAAGCGACTCGGCACCTCCCGAGCGACCGGACCATCGTCGTCGAACGGTTCCGCGACGAGCTGGGCGACTGGCGGGTCGCGGTTCTGTCGCCATTCGGCGCGCCAGTGCACGCGCCGTGGGCACTCTGTGTGTCGGCTCGGATGCGCGAACGCTTCGGAGTCGACGTCCAGGCGATGCACGGCGACGACGGGATCGTGTTCCGGCTGCCCGACCTCGAGTTCGACGCGATCGGCGACGACGGTGAGGCGACGGGTGGCGTGGCCGGCATGGCCGAGCTGATGTCCCTCGTCCTCCTCGAACCCGACGAGGTCCACGACCTCGTCACCGAGCAGATCGGCGGCTCAGCGTTGTTCGCGGCCCGGTTCCGGGAGTGTGCGGCGCGCGCCCTCCTGCTCCCGCGGCGCCGCCCCGACCGGCGGCAAGCCCTGTGGCAGCAACGGCAGCGGTCCGCCCAGCTGCTCGAGGTGGCCAGCCAGTACCCCTCGTTCCCCATCGTCCTCGAAGCCGTCCGCGAGTGCGTCCAGGACGTGTTCGACGTGCCCGGCCTGGTCGACCTGATGACCCGGATCCGGTCGCGCGAGGTGACGACGGTCGACGTCGAGACCACCCAGCCGTCCCCGTTCGCACGGTCGCTGACCTTCGGTTACGTGGCGCAGTACATCTACGAGGGCGACTCGCCGCTCGCCGAGCGCCGCGCCGCCGCGCTGTCCCTCGACCCGACCCTCCTGGCCGAGCTTCTGGGCCGCGGCGACGGCCTCAGCCTGCGCGACCTGCTCGACCCCGAGGCCGTCGCCCGCACCGAGGCCGAGCTTCAGCGGCTCGACGACTCCCGCCGGTGCCGCGACGCCGAGGACGCCGTCGACCTGCTCCGCGCGCTCGGGCCCCTCCCGCTCGACGCCGTGGTCGCGCGCGCCGAGGAGGGCGCCGACTCGGGCGTGGTCGGACGCTGGCTCGTCGAGCTGGAGGGCTCGCGGCAGGTGATCCGGGTGCGGGTCGCCGGCGAGGAGCGCTGGGCTGCCGTCGAGGACGCGTCGCGGTTGCGCGACGCGCTCGGCGTCTCGCTTCCGGTCGGCGTCCCCGACACCTTCCTCGAGCCGGTCCGCGACCCGCTCGGCGACCTGGTGGCTCGGTATGCGCGCACCCACGGTCCGTTCCGGGCCGCGGACGTAGCCGTCTGGTACGGCCTCGGGCACGCCGTCGTCACCGACGCACTCCGCCGCCTGGTCGGGGCCGGCCGGCTGGTCGAGGGTGAGCTGCGTCCCGACCCGAGCGGCTCCGCCGCCGGTGGCCTCGACTTCTGCGACGCGGGAGTGCTCCGCACGCTGCGGCGGCGGTCCCTCGCCGCATTGCGCGCCGAGGTCGAACCGGTCACCGCCACCGACTTCGCCCGGTTCCTCCCGAGCTGGCAGGGCGTCGGCGGCACCCTGCGGGGCACCGAGGGACTGGTTCGGGCGGTCGAGCAGCTCGCGGGCGCTGTCGTCCCGGCCAGCGCGCTGGAGACCCTTGTCCTCCCGGCCCGGGTGGCGGCATACCAGCCCGCGATGCTCGATGAGCTGATGTCGAGCGGTGAGGTGCTGTGGCGCGGCCACGGCTCCCTGCCCGGCGACGACGGTTGGGTGTCGCTGCACCTCGCCGACCTCGTCCACGTGACCTCGCCGGCGCCCGACCCCGCCCTCGACCTCACCGAGACCCACCAGGCGGTCCTCGACGCGCTCGCCGGGGGCGGCGCCTACTTCTTCCGGACCCTCTCCGGCGCGATCCACCCGCAGGTCGGCGCGGTTGACGACGAGACCCTGCTCGGGGCGCTCTGGGACCTCACCTGGGCCGGCTACCTCACCAACGACACTCTCGCCCCGCTCCGCGCGCTGCTCTCGGGCGGCCGGACGACCCATCGTCGTGCCCCACAAGGTCCACGCCGAGGCCGGTATGCGTCTCGTCCCGGCGCGCTCGGGGCCAGCCGCTCCGCACGTCCCGCCATGCCGGCCCGCACCGGGCCACCCTCCGCGGCGGGCCGGTGGTCGCTGCTACCGCCACCGGAGACCGACGCGACCGTCGTGGCGTACGCGACGGCAGAGCTCCTGCTGGAGCGCTACGGCGTGGTGACCCGAGGTAGTGCGATGTCCGAGTCGGTGCCCGGCGGGTTCGCCGCGGCCTACCGAGTCCTGGCCGCCGCCGAGGAGTCCGGCCGGGTGCGTCGCGGGTACTTCGTCGAAGGCCTTGGTGCCGCCCAGTTCGCCACCAGTGGAGCGGTCGACCGGCTCCGCGCCCAGAGCCGGCCGCTCGACGCGGTCCGTCGCTCCGACGACGCGCCGCGCGCCGTCGTCCTCGCCGCCTGCGACCCGGCCAACCCGTTCGGCGCGGCACTACCCTGGCCCGACCGCGCCACCGGTCCGGACGGTGTCGACTCGGCCGGTCCGAAATCCACGGGTTCCCCGACGGCCGCCGCGAGCAAGCCCAAGGGCGGGCGCGGTCACCAGCCGGGCCGCAAGGCGGGTGCGCTGGTCGTCCTCGTCGATGGCGAGCTGGTGCTCTACGTCGAACGCGGTGGCAAGTCGCTCCTCACCTGGACCGAGTCAGGCGACGCGCTCCAGCGCGCCGCTGACGCTCTGGCTCTCGCCGTGCGGGAAGGCGCCCTGGGCCGACTCACCGTCGAACGCACTGACGGCAGCCAGGTGCTGGGGTCCGGCCACCCCGTGGCCGAGGCGCTGTCCCGGGCCGGTTTCCACGCGACCCCCCGTGGTCTGCGGCTCCGCCGATGACGATCGCTGCCCGGCTGACCGCGAGACGGACACCGACGGAGACAACGACCGGGACGCCGACGGGACAACCGACGGAGACGAGCACGGAGACGACGGCGAGGTCGCTGCGTGCCTGAGGGCGACACCGTCTTCCGCACAGCGGCCCGGCTCCACCAGGCGTTGGCCGGAGCGCCGCTGACGACCACCGACCTGCGCTGGCCCGAGCTGTCGACCCTGGACTTCCGCGGCGTGACGACCGTCGAGGTGGTCTCCCGAGGCAAGAACATCCTCCAGCGGCTGGCCAACGGTGTGACCATCCACTCGCACCTGCGGATGGAGGGCCAGTGGCGGGTCGACGCCACCAAGCAGCTGACCGCGAGAACCCTGGCCAACCCGCAGATCCGAGCCGTCGTCGGCACCGCCGAATGGACGGCGATCGGCAAGCGCCTCGGCGACCTGCACGTCGTCATGACCGACGACGAGGCCAGCCTGGTCGGGCATCTCGGCCCGGACGTCCTCGGCTCGGACTGGAATCCGGTCGAGGCCGCCCGTCGCCTGCAGGCCAGCCCCACGACGATCGGCGCCGCCCTGCTCGACCAGCGCAACCTCGCCGGGGTCGGCACCCTCTACGCCGCGGAGGCCCTCTTCCTCGAGCGGCTGAACCCCTGGACCCCCGCCCACGACCTCGACGAGGCGACGATGGCTGCGCTCGTCGGCCGCGCGCATACCCTGCTCGATGTCGGCCGCCGGCACGCGATCCAGACCACGACCGGCAGCCAGCGGTGGGGCGAGACCGCGTGGGTGCACGCCCGGTCGGGGAAGCCCTGCCGTCGGTGCGGCGAGACGCTGCGCGTGGCGATGGTCGGGGAGGCGCCACGCGAGCGGACGATGTTCTACTGCCCGCGCTGCCAGGGTGGCCTGGCGCCGACCGACGACGGTCGCCCGCAGCGGCCGCTCGGGACCGACAAGCGCACCGGTCCCGCCCTCGGCGACCGCGCCCGCCGGCGCTGAGCCAACCGCTCCGAGACCGTCGTCCGCGGCGATACGCTCCCCACGAACCGGACACCGGCGAGCAAGGGGCGACTTCGGCGACATGTGGGTCTCGATAGCCATCATCGTCGTCGGCGCGGAGATCTGTGCCCTCGTCCTCATCCTCGTCCGCCGGTGGCGGCTGAGCCATCCGAACCGATACCACAAGTCCCCGATCGCCGGCGACATCTTCGGCGTCATCGGAACCGGCTTCGCGGTGATCCTCGCCTTCGTCATCTTCACTGCCTTCGAGAGCTACCAGAGGGCGCGTGACGACATCGGCATCGAGGCGGTGGCCACCCGGCAGCTGTACTCGTTGACCCCGTACTTCACGCCGCAGAGCCGCGACCAGCTGCAGGGCGACCTGATCTGCTACACCCGCGCCGTGATCAACGCGGAGTGGCCGACGATGGCCGTCGGCGAGTCGAGTCCCGTCGTCGACCAGTGGATCGACCGGCTCGACACCGACATGCGCGGAACACCGATCGCGACCGCCAAAGAGATCGAGGTCTTCAACACGTGGTTCGCGCGCTCCGCCGAGCGACAGGAGGGCCGCCGTGGTCGCCTCGCGGAAGCCGCGCCCTATGTGCCCCCGTTCGTGTGGGCGATGCTCCTGCTGCTGTTCAGCGTCGTCATCGGCTACGAGATCCTCTTCGCCAGCCCGCGAACCTCGCTGATCCCTCAGGTGATCGGCGTCAGCGCGGTGGCCGCGACGATGCTCGCCGGCATCGTCGTGGTCTATGTCCTCGATGCGCCGTTCGCCGACCGCGGGGCCAAGATCGAGCCGTTCCGGATGCAGTCGGCCCTCACCGCGATGGAGGCGAACTACCAGGGCATCCTGCCGTGCGACGCCCAGGGCCTGCCGATCCGCTAACTCACCCCACGAAGTTCTTCGCTCCGATACTTCGCGGGGACCCCGACTTTCGCAACAGGCTCTAGTCGCCGGTTCGGTCCTCGAACAGCGTGAGGTGCAGCGGGCCGGGCGCGTCGAGGCGGGCGTTGCGCGAGTTCCAGGGCGTGTCCACCGGTGCGGCGACAAGCTGCGCCCCACCCGCGAGAGCGGCCGTCGTCGCCACGTCGACGCCGTCGACCTGAAGCGCCACCCGGATCGGCCCGGCGACCTGCCGGCCCACCTCCAAGTCGTCGATGGACCGGGCGTGCGCCTCGTCGCCGATCTCCAAGGTGGCGCGGCCGGCGTCGAGGATGACCACCCGCCCGCCGTCCTCCGAGACGTACTCCGCGGACTCGGTCATCCCGAGCACGTCCCGGTAGAAGGCGACCGCCGCGTCGTAGTCGGGCACCGTGACGACCAGCCGCAGCTCCCGAACCGGCGGCGTCGTCACGACGACCCCCGCTGCGACGGCGCGTGAGGCATGCCCATGTAGACGCCGCCCTCGCGCAGCTCGTCGACCATCTGACGGACCCGCTTCTCCCGGGTCTCGTCCTGCTGGGCGCGGCTGATCCAGCCGAGGTAGTCGTTGCGCTGGTATGCCGGTCGCTCGCTGTAGGCGTCCAGCACGCCGCCCGCGCGCAACGCCGCCTCGACGTCGTCGGGCATCGGCTGGCGCGGACGTTTGAGGCCGCTCATCGCGCCCGCACCTGGGCGAGCGCCTCGATCTCGACGAGCGCGCCCTTGGGACCCACGTCGGAGACGAAGAGGACGGTGATGGCCGTCGGGTGCGGCCCCCACACCGTCTGGGCCGCCGCATACGCCGCGTTGATGTCGACTCCCTCGGCGAGGTAGATCGCCAGCCGCGCGACGTCGGCCTGAGAGCAACCGACGCTCTGGAGCACCGTGAGCACGTTGCGGAGCGCCTGGATGCTCTGCTCGCCCGCGTCGTCGCTGACGATCCGGCCGTTCTCGTCGACGCCGTTCTGGCCACCGACGACGAGCAGAGAACCGGGTCCCTCGACGAGGACGCCCTGCGAGAACGCCGGGTTGCGGTGCATCGAGTCAGGATTGATGTGGGTGAGGGTCATGCCGGTTCTCCTGTCGGATCGGTGCCTGCGGATCGAGCTCGACGCGCCGCTTGGCGGGCGCGTTGCTCGCGGACCTTGTGGCGGTTGCCGCACCGGCTCATCGAGCACCAGCGGCGGTTCGCCGAGCGGGACGTGTCGAGGTAGACGACGGCGCAGTTGTCGCCGCCGCACTCGCGGATCCGGTCGGCGTGGTCGCGCAGCATGTGCACGGCCTCGCGGGCCAGACCGGCGAGAAGCTGGTCGATCGTGGGTGCCGGCGGCTCGCCGCCGAGCTGCGGTGCGACGTCCGGCTGGGCGGCGAACCGGTTGACGACGGCTTGCTGCTCGGGTCGCTGCGGCAAGCCCTGCGAGACGTCGGTGACCAGCCACGCAATCGCGTCGCGGAGCTCCTTGGCCGTGGCCAGGTCCTGCTCGGTGGCCCGCACCTGGACCCCGAACCGCTCCTCGACCCACGCGTCGAGGTCCGAGGGGACGTGCCAGCGCTCCCACTCGGGGCGGCCGCCCATCGAGCCGGTGTAGGCGAAGTCCAACGAGATGTCGCCGGAGTCGAACCACCAGCGCACGCCGTCCCGGGACACGAACCACTGGCCGACGGCCGGGTCAGTCCAGAACGACATGTAACTATCTTAGATGGTTACAGCGACCTCCGCGACCCCCGACCCCGGGTCGGTGGGCAGGAGGACCTGCTCCCCGGCATACCGGATGCCACCGACCACCGGCGACGATGCCGCCCACCAGGCCGCGTCGAGGTCGTTGACCACGCTGCTCGGGTGGGCGGCCGCAACGGCGGCGATGCCGCCCACTCCCACGGCGGTCTCCATCATCGAGCCGACCATCGTGCCCAGCCCGGCGTCGGCCGCCCGGCGCAGCTGCTCGAGGGCGATCCCGAGTGAGCCGCACTTGGCCAACTTGACGTTGACGAGGTCGGCCGCTTCGAGCCGGATGATCCGGTCGAGGTCGACGAGGGAGTACAGCGCCTCGTCGGCCATCACCGGCAGGCCGACGCGGCCCCGGACGTAGGCCAGCCCCTCGACGTCCTCGCCGCGCACCGGCTGCTCGACGAGCTCGACGCCGAGGTCGGCGTCCTCCAGGGCCCGGATCACGGTGACCGCCTCGTCGGGCGTCCAACCCTGGTTCGCGTCGAGGCGGATGGTCACGTCAGGACCGACCTCGTTCCTCACCGCGCGGACGCGCGCGACATCGGTGGCGGCGTCGGTCCCGACCTTCATCTTCAGCGTCGAGAACCCGTCGTCGACGCGCGCGACGGCCGCGGTCGCGAGGTCGTCGGCGCTCCCCGCCGACAGGGTGACGTCGGTGCGCAACACCGCGGGGTATGCGTCGACGTCAGCCCCAGCGAGGAACGCCGGCAGGGTCAGCCCGGCCCGGCGGGCGACCAGGTCCCGTACGGCGGTGTCCAGAGCCGCCTTGGCGCCGAAGTTGCGAGCCACTGCGCGCTGGACGGCGTCCAGGACGTCGGCCCAGTCGTCGACGTCGCTGTCGACGACGACCGGCGCCAGCATCTCCTCGAGGCAGGCGGTCGCGCCGGCCAGGGACTCGCCGGTGACCTGCCAGACCTGCGGCGCCTCACCCCAACCCGCGATGCCGTCGGTGTCGGTGACGCGCACGACGACGGTGTCGGTCGTCGTCGTACGCCGCAACGCCGTGACGAACGGCGTGTGCAGCGGAACCGACAGGCGGGCGCAGTCGACCGACGCGAACCGCGAGCCCATCGCCGGGCGCGCGCTCAGGCGGCGGAGGCGACGACCGAGCCCATCGCGGCGGACGGGGCCGCGGCGCCGACGGGCAGGGTCACCGGGGCGGTGATCGCCTCGGTGCGGGCAACGCGGCTCGAGACCTCGCGCAGCACCTCGGAGAGCGGCATGCCGAGGGCACCGCAGATCGACCCGAGCAGCTCGGACGAGGCTTCCTTCTCGCCCCGCTCGACCTCGCTGAGGTAGCCGAGCGAGACGGACGCCGACGAGGACACCTCGCGCAGGGTGCGGCCCTGGTGCTGTCGCTCCTCGCGGAGGACGTCACCCAGCTCACGTCGCAACAGGACCATGGAACCCCTCCTTCGCAGCGTCCGGTCGGTCAGTCGAATCGTGTCCACCATAGCCCGAGACCGCCAGCCACCACGGTGGGGTTCCGCCGACGGCGGAACGGGGGTCGGTGGAGCCTCGGGTCACACCGTGCTCAACGCCTGAGATCCCGACATCCTTCCGATCTCTCAGGTGGCCTCGTCGAGGCAGTGCACGAGCAGCGCCAGCGCCGCTCCGACTGCCGCGTCCCGGATCTCGCGACGGTCCCCGGACAGGTCGTGCTCCTGAACCTGCGTGCCCCCGGGACCGGCGACGGCGACGTAGACCCGGCCGACCGGCATTCCGTCCTGCGGGTCCGGACCAGCAACTCCGGTGGTCGCCACGCCCCAGTCCGCGCCCAGCTCCCGCCGGACACCCTCGGCCATCTCCCGGGCCACGTCGGGGTCGACCGCTCCCCGGGCCGCGAGCAGCCCGGCGTCTACGCCGAGCACCGACGCCTTCAGCTCCGTCGCATACGCGACGACGCCACCGCGAACCACGACCGAGGCGCCAGGCGGGTCGATCAGCCGTGACACCAGAAGGCCACCGGTGAGCGACTCGGCGCAGGCCACCGTCTGGCGCCGGGCGGTCAGGACGCCGACGACCTCGGTCACCGACCGCGGGCCTCGCGGCGGGCCGCCCGACGGGCCGCCGTGCGCGCACTGTTGGCCCGGAGTCGGCGCGCCTTGACCAGGTAGTCGATCCCCGTCACGACGGTGACGATGAGCGCAGCCGCTAGAACGATGTAGGCCGCGGTCAGCCAGATGGTGTCGCCGGGCAGTGACTCCAGCGGGAAGATGAGGATCCCCACGGCGAGCGTCTGCAGCACCGTCTTGAGCTTGCCCCCGCGGCCGGCCGGCATGACCCCGTGGCGGATGACGACGAACCGCATCACCGTGACGCCGACCTCGCGCACGAGGATGATCACGGTCACCCACCACGGCACGATCCCGATGATCGACAGCCCGATCAGGGCCATGCCAAGCATCGCCTTGTCGGCGATCGGGTCGGCCACCTTGCCGAAGTCGGTCACCTGCTTGCGGCGCCGGGCGAGGTCGCCGTCGATGCTGTCGGTGAGCATGGCGACACCGAAGACGGCGAGGGCCGCGAGCCGGTACCCCCATACGTGACCGCCTTCGGCCAGCAACAGCCATCCGAAGACCGGCACGAGGACGAACCGGAACACCGTCAAGTAGTTCGGCAGGTTCCAGGCGCTCGGGGCCCGCGAGCGCTGGTCCGACGTCATCTCGGGCTCGCGAGCAGGTCGACGCCCTCGCTGGCGACGACGGTGGCCGGCACGAGGTCTCCGACGGCCGGAACTGGGTCCTCGGGCCCCAGGACCAACGTCGTGGTCCCGTCGACGTCGGGACCTTGGTATGCCGTCCGCCCGACGACGCCGTCCCCGTCCGGTGAGCGGTCCACCGACTCCACCAGCACCTCGACGGCCTCGCCGATGCGCTCCTCGGCGCGGCGGGCCGTCAGCTCCTCGACCAGGGACGTCAGCCGCTCGACCCGCTCGGCGACGACGTCCTCCGGCAGGTGGCCGTCCAGGCCCTCGGCCTCGGTGCCGTCCTCGTCGGAGTAGCCGAAGACGCCGACGACGTCGAGGCGAGCCGCCTCGAGGAAGGCGGTGAGCTCGGCGAGGTCGTCCTCGGTCTCCCCCGGGAAGCCGACGATGACGTTGGTCCGCACGCCGGCGGTCGGCGCATCCGACCGGACCCGCTCGAGCAGCTCGAGGAACGCCTCCCGCCCTCCGAACCGGCGCATCCGGCGGAGCAGCGGCTCCGAGGCGTGCTGGAAGGAGATGTCGTAGTACGGCACGACCCCCGGGGTACCCGCCATGGCAGCCAGCAGGCTCGGGCGGATCTCGGCGGGCTGGAGGTACGACACTCGAACCCGCTCGATCCCGTCGACCGCCGCCAGGTCGGGCAACAGTGCGTCGAGCAGGGTCAGGTCGCCGAGGTCCTTGCCGTAGGACGTCGAGTTCTCGCTGACGAGGAACAGCTCGCGGACACCTTCGCCGGCCAGCCACCGCGCCTCGGCGACCACCTCGGCCGGCCGTCGCGACAGGTACGCCCCGCGGAACATCGGGATCGCGCAGAACGCGCAGCGCCGGTCGCACCCGCTGGCGATCTTGAGCGGCGCCCAAGGCCGGTCGTCCAGGCGGGCCCGCACGACCGGGGGTCCGTATGCGTGCCCCGGGGTGGCCACGGAGCCAGCCACCGCGGGCCGGGACGCCGGTGACAGCGGCAGCAGCCGGCGCCGGTCGCTCGGGGTGTGCGAGGCCACCCGGCCGCCGCCGAGGATCGTCGCGAGGTGGTCGGACATCGACGCGTACGAGTCGAACCCCAGCACTGCGTCGGCCTCCGGCAGCTGGCTGGCCAGCTGCTCGCCGTACCGCTCGGCGAGGCACCCGACGGCCACCACCGCCTGGGTGCGCGCGCCGGAGTCCTTGAGGTCCGCCGCCTCCAGGAGGGCGTCGATCGAGTCCTTCTTGGCCTGCTCGACGAACCCGCAGGTGTTCACCACGGCCACGTCGGCGTCCGCGGCATCCTCGACGAGGTCCCAGCCCTCCGCGTGGAGGCGGCCGGCGAGTTCCTCGGAGTCGACGTCGTTGCGGGTGCAGCCCAGCGTGACGAGGGCGACACGCCGACGGGCGGCCCGCCCCGACATCGCTGTGACCGTCACGCTGGGAGTCTACGGGGGTGGACACCTCCTCCCCGGCCACGTTGCTGGTGCTCGACGGCCACAACGACCTGCCCTGGACGCTGCGGCTGCAGTGCGGCGGCGACCTCGACCGGATCGACCTCTCCCGACCGGTCGCGACAACGGCCACCGACCTCCCCCGGCTGCGGGCCGGCGGGGTCGGCGGCCAGTTCTGGTCGGTCTACGTGCCGAGCAACCTCCCCGGCGACCGCGCCGTCACCCAGACCCTCGAGCAGGTCGACCTCGTCCACCGGATGGTCGA
>DASTNV010000200.1:0-17089 GCA_035762725.1 Lapillicoccus sp.
CGAGGACCCGGGTAACCGCGACCCGACGAAGTGGGCGGCCCGCGTCGAGGCGAGCCAGGCGGCGGCGAACCGGGCCCAGCGCGGCCCGGAGGGTTGGAGGAGCCACTCGTCGGCGACCGGAGTCGGCGCCCAGACCGGTACCACCTCGCCGTCGTCGGCGACGAGGCCGGAGCCGTACATCAGCTCCACCAGCCAGGCTGCGCGCGTCGAGTCGACGTCCAGGGCGTCCGAGAGCCGGCGCAGGTCGCGCACCGCGAGCCCACCGGTCCGCAGGACCCGGGGAGGCGCCGGACCCCAGACCTCGATGGCCTCCTCGACCAGCGCGAGGAGGTCGCTGACCTCTCCTCCCGCAGCGGCATCGACCCGGTCGACGCCGACCGGTGTGGTGTCGGCGTCCGGCGGGACCAGGTGAACCGACTCGTGGAGCCGGCCGCCGCGCAGGATGAGGGCCACCTCGCGCGGAAGGAGGACCCGCGTCTCGGTCTCGCCCCGGGCGCGCTCGGTCACCGTGGGCGTGACGACGTGGAGGAGCCGTTGCTCGAGCAGCCAGCGCACGCCGTCCGAACCAGGGGCATCGCGGTTGACCACCCCGATCGGTGGTCCCCAGATCAGCCGGTCGAGGACGCCCTGGGCCGCCTCTGGGGCCTCGTCGAGCAGCAAGCGGATCTCGTTCGGCGGCAGCGGCCGGGCGCCGACCTCCAGTGACGACGGACCCAGTCCGGCGGGGTGCGGGCCGAGCACCTCGGGAACGGTACGAACCGCATACAGGCCCTCCGGCGCTCGCCACACGAGCGCGAGGTCCCAGAGCCGGCCGAGCTGGGTTCGTACGTCGACCCCGCCCATCAGGTCGTCGACCGTGCCCGAACCCGAACCGTCCCCTGCCACGACGACGGCCTCGAGGACCTGCAGGTGGCCGCGGTCCAGCCCCTCGATGGCGCGCTGCACGCTGGCTCGGGTCCCGGCGCGGGCGGCGAGCGAGGTGAGGTCCGAGGGGGCAGGGCGGGCGAGGTCGGGGCGGGCGAGGACGAGGTCGGTCAGCTGCTCGTCGGTACGGCCGCGGATGTCGTCGGCCAGGCTGCGCGCACCGGCGGGCGCATCCGTGGCAGACATGAGGGCAACGCTAACCGGGGTCCCCGCGAAGTATCGGAGCGGAGCGGAGAACTTCGTGGGGTGGGCTAATCGTCAGTTCGGGTGATGGCCGCAGCGCTGGCCAGCCCGCACAATGGGCCGATCGGGGTGCTCGACCAGCAGGAGGAACCGTGACCGTCACACCCCAGCGCCCCCGCCTCTGGGAGCAGGCCACCTCGACCCGCGGCGGCCGGATCGCCGTCGTCGTCGCGATCGTGGCCGTGTGCCTCCTCGTCGCCACGGCCGCCGTGGCGCTCGCCGCGTCGGCCCGCCAGGACCGGGTCCAGAACACGTCCGCCTCGACCGACCGGGGCAACCAGGGTCAGGGCCAGGGCCAGGGCAAGGACAAGAGCAACAACGGCCAGGGCAAGGGCGACCTCAACTCGATCCCGGGTCGGCTCGGCGGAACCCTCCACGGCGAGGTCACCCGTCCGAACGCGGCCGGTGGCACCGAGAGCCTGCTCGTCCAGACCGGTGCCGTCACCGCCTCCAGCGCCACCGAGGTGACGGTCAAGAGCAGCGACGGATTCACCGAGACGTATGCGGTCTCGGCCGACACGACGGTCCGCGGCCCAGCCAAGGCGGCCGGCCTCACGGTCGGCACCGACGTCACCGTCGTCGCCGCCAAGGACGGGAAGCACGCGCTGTTGATCGCGAGCAAGGGCAAGCCGTCATAGGTTGACCCCGTGACCACCGAGGGCAGCGAGCGGTCCCGGCCCACCGGCGCGCAGTGGACCGTCCGCCGGGGCGGCGACGAGCTGGTGGTCGTGGAGTTCGGGGGCGGCATCCGCAGCTACACCCGCGGCGGTGTGGACGTCGTCGCCGGGTTCGGTCCGGACGAGATGTCGGTCGCCGGGCGTGGTCAACAGCTCATCCCCTGGCCGAACCGGTTGCGCGACGGCCGGTACGAGTTCGGCGGCGAGACCCGGCAGCTCGCCCTCACCGAACCGGCGAAGCACAACGCCAGCCATGGCCTGGTCCGCTGGTCCACCTGGGACCTCCTCGACCAGACCTCCTCGTCGATCACCGTCGGCCACCGGCTCCACCCGCAACCCGGCTGGGGGTGGGTGCTCGAGCTGACGACGATCTACGCCCTCGGCGACGACGGCCTCACCGTCACGGCGACGGCGCTCAACGTCGGCGAGGCGGACGCGCCATTCGGTTACGGTGCCCACCCGTACCTCTCCATCGCGGACACCCCCGTCGGTGATGTCGAGCTGGAGATTCCGGCGGGCACCTATCTCGAGACCGACCCCGAGCGGCAGCTCCCGGTGGCGACCCACTCGGTGGACGGCAGCGCATACGACTTCCGCACCAGCCGCCGCATCGGCGACCTCGCGCTCGACACCGCCTTCACCGACCTGGCCCGCAGCAGCGACGGCCGCTGGACGGTCACCCTCCGCGGCCTGGCCACCGGCGACGTCAGCCTCTGGGGCGACGAGGCGTATGCGTGGACCCAGGTGTTCACCGGTCGGGCCCACCCGCATACCGAGGGGACGACCGGCATCGCCGTCGAGCCGATGACGTGTCCGCCGGACGCCTTCAACTCCGGAACCGACCTCGTCGTCCTCCGACCGGAGCAGGCGCATACCGGCTCGTGGGGGATCCGCCCCGCCTGAGTCGGCGAGACCTAGTCCGAGAGAAAACCGAGTGGCGCGCCCCGTTAGGCTGGTGCGTCGCGGACCGGCAACACCATGGAGGAGTACCCGTGCCCACCGGCAAGGTCAGGTTCTACAACGCGGAGAAGGGCTTCGGCTTCCTCACCGACGATGACGGGGGCGCCGACGTGTTCCTGCACGCCAGCGCGCTGCCCGAGGGCACGGCCGCGCTGAAGACGGGCACCCGCGTCGAGTTCGGCATTGTCGAGGGTCGCCGCGGGGCGCAGGCGCTCTCGGTGCGGGTCCTCGACCCGGCACCGTCGATCGTCGCCGCGAAGCGCGCGGCGCACCGTAAGCCCGCCGACGAGATGGTCGTCATCGTCGAGGACGTCATCAAGCTGCTCGACAACGCCTCCGAGGACCTACGCCGGGGTCACTACCCCGACCGCAAGAAGGCCACCGCGATGTCGCGTGCGCTGCGCGGCCTCGCGGACCAGCTGGAGTCCTGAGATGGCGGAGGTGAAGGTCGACTCGACCCTGCGGGCCGCGGTCGACCTCGCCCGGGGTGCCCTCGACGGCGTGGCCGAGTCAGGCAGCGTCGGCGACCACCTCGAGATGGTCATGGACGGCGACCGCGTCGCAACGCACTACTTCGCCTGCCTGACGCCCGCTTACCTGGGTTGGCGCTGGGCGGTCAGCGTCTCCCGCGCCTCCCGGCAGAAGGTCGCGACGGTCTGCGAGACCAACCTCGTGCCCGGCGCCGGCTCGGTGCTGTCGCCGCAGTGGCTCCCGTATGCCGAGCGGCTCGCCCCGGGTGACCTCAGCGCCGGTGACGTGCTGCCGTACCGCGCCGACGACCCGCTGCTGGTCCAGGGGTTCGAGGCGACCGGCGACGAGGACGTCGACCAGGTGGCGTTGTTCGAGCTCGGACTCGGCCGGCGTCGGGTGCTGTCCAGCGAGGGCCGCGAGGTCGCGGCGCAGCGCTGGTACGACGGGTCCCACGGGCCGACCGCCGACGTGGCCGTGCAGGCTCACGACCGGTGCTCGACCTGCGGCTACTTCGTGCCGATGGCCGGAGCGCTGCGCGCGGTGTTCGGGGTATGCGCCAACGCCTGGTCCCCGTCGGACGGCCAGGTGGTCTCCCTCGACCACGGGTGTGGCGCCCACAGCGAGAGCGACGTCCCGCCGGACGACGCCGCGGCGCACGGCCGCCCGATCGTCGACGAGCTGGCCTTCGACATCGTCCGCTGACCCCGGTCCGGCCCGATCTCATCGCGCTTCAACCCGGCGAGAGGCCAACTTCGGTCCTTATCCGAGTGCGTTAACGCCCGAAGTTGGCCTCTCGGCCGGGTGAAGCGAAGCGGGTCTGGCCGGTCGGGTCGGTCCAAGATCGGCTCAGGCGTCCGGCGCTGAGGCCTCGGCGGCGTTGCCGCGGCCGCGCCGCAGGTAGCCGAGGCCGGCCAGGCCGAGGACGATCCCGGCCACGCAGCACCACGGCCACCATGAGCGGTCGCCCTCGCGCAGCGCCGGGACGACGAGGCAGACAACGAGGGCCACGGCCCACACCACCAGGCCGATCTCGACGATCCGGGTCATCGGTACCGCGACCGGCCGCAGCTCCTCGGCCGGCGGCGGCTCGCCCGGCTGTCCCGCACTGCTCACGCCCGTCAGCCTAGACATCCGCGTTTTGTTATCGCGAGGAAACATCTCGCCACTACCGTCCTCGCCATGGCGACAACCTCCACGGCACCATCGCGGCCCGGCAGTCCTCGGGAGTCCGGCGCGCTCGACCGCTTCTTCCAGATCTCCGAGCGCGGCTCAACCCTGTCCCGCGAGCTCCGCGGAGGGTTGGTCACCTTCTTCACGATGGCCTACATCGTCGTGCTGAACCCGCTGATCATCGGCACCCAGGCCGACAGCACCGGCGCGTTCCTCGGCGGTGGCGACATCAACCAGGCCAAGCTCATGGTCGCGGCGGCCACAGCTCTCGTCGCCGGGGTGATGACGATCCTCATGGGCGTCGTCGCGAACTACCCCCTCGCCCTGGCCACCGGGCTCGGCTTGAACGCGTTCGTGGCGTTCGGCATCGCCAAGCTCCCGGGCATGACCTGGGCCGACGCCATGGGCCTGGTCGTCATCGAGGGCATCATCATCACGATCCTCGTCCTCACGGGGTTCCGTACCGCCGTGCTCCGCGCGGTGCCGACCCAGCTGAAGACCGCGATCTCCGTGGGGATCGGCCTGTTCATCACGTTCATCGGTCTCGTCGACGCCGGCTTCGTGCGGAAGCCGACCGGCCCGGTCCCGGTCGAGCTGGGCGTCGGCGGGTTCCTCGCCGGGTGGCCCATGGTCGTCTTCATCGCCGGGCTGTTGGGCATCATCGCCATGATGCTGCTCCGCGTGAAGGGCGCGATCCTCATCGGCATCCTCGGCGCGACCATCCTCGCCATCATCATCGAGGCGATCTTCAAGGTCGGCAGCCAGACCGACGCGACCGGTCAGGTGGTCAACCCGACCGGCTGGGGCCTCAACGTCCCGACCCTCCCGAGCACCATCGTCGACGTGCCCAACTTCGGGCTGCTCGGCCAGTTCAGCCTGCTCGGCTCGTTCAGCAAGATCGGCATCGTCGCCGCTCTCCTGCTGGTCTTCACCCTGATGCTCGCCGACTTCTTCGACACGATGGGCACGATGGTGGCGATCGGCGGCGAGGCCGGCTTGCTCGACAAGGACGGCAACCCGCCGAACTCGCAGCGCATCCTCCTCGTCGACTCGGCAGCGGCCATCGCCGGTGGCGCGGCCAGCGTCAGTAGCAACACCTCCTACATCGAGTCGGCCTCGGGTGTCGGTGAGGGCGCCCGGACCGGCCTGGCCAGCGTGATGACCGGCGCGCTGTTCCTGCTCGCGACCTTCCTGGCGCCGCTCGTCGCGATCGTCCCGTACGAGGCGGCCACACCGGCCCTGGTCATCGTCGGGTTCCTCATGATGCAGCAGGTCAAGGGGATCTCCTGGGACAACCTCGAGATCGCCATCCCGGCGTTCCTCACCATCGTGCTCATGCCGTTCACCTACTCGATCACCGCGGGCATCGGTGCCGGCTTCGTCACCTACGTCTTCATCAAGCTGATTCGGCGCAAGGCCTCGTCGATCCACCCGCTGATGTGGCTGGTGGCAGCGCTGTTCGTCATCTACTTCGCCATCGACCCGATCAAGGCGCTGCTGCACATCGACTGACCCGTTAGGTTTCGCGGATGACGCCGCCGAACGCCATCCAGCTCACTCCGCACCAGGTCGTCACAGTGGTCGAGTCCGGGACCGACCGGCTCGTCGTCGAGTCCGCCTGGGACGCCCACGCAGGAGACCCGCTGCGCCACATCCACCCGACACAGAGGGAGAAGTTCGAGATTCTCGAGGGCCGGCTGCGCGTGACGCGCGAAGGCCGGACGGAGATCTTCGAGGCCGGCACGGATTTTGTCGTCGAGCCTCGCGTCGTCCACGGCATGACGTCGGACGGGGTGGCCACCCGGGCCCGGTGGGAGATCACGCCAGCCCTCGGCACCGAGGCGATGTTCCGCGGGCTGGCCGCCGCCGATGGCCACGGCCGGCTGGCCCAGCTCCGGGTGCTGGCCGCGCACCGCGCCGAGTTCCGGCTCGCGTCCCCGCCGGACGCCGTGCAGCGGGTGCTGCTCGGCGCGGTCCGCCTCCTACCCGGCGGTTGACGCGCATACCCCGAAATAGTTAGCCAAGGTAATGAGTTATGCTAACTATCGATGATCTCGACTGCGCGAACTCCCCAACAGCTGACCCGGATGGCCACGGACCTCCGTCTGGCCTGTATGCGGATCAGTCGCCGGGTGCGCTACGAGTCGAGCCACGACGTCGCTCCACACCAGTTCTCGGTGATGTGCCGCCTCGAGGAGGCGCCGCGCACCCCAGGTGAGCTGGCCGAGATCGAGCGGGTGGCCAAGCCGAGCATGACGCGCACGGTCAACGCCCTCGTCGAGCGCGGGCTGGTGCTCCGTCAGGACGACCCGCTGGACCGGCGCTCGGTGATCCTCTCGCTCACCGACGAGGGCCGCCGCTCGCTGACCGCGATCCGCCGCAAGCGCGACGCCTGGATGGCCAGCCGCGTCGCGAAGCTCACCCCCGAGGAGCAGGACGTGCTCGCGCGCGCCACCGAGATCCTCACCAAGGTGGCGGGTGAGTGAGCCCCACCTTCGCCTCCCTCTCCGTCCGCAACTACCGCATCTACGCCACCGGCTCGCTCGTCTCCAACGTCGGCACCTGGATGGGCCGGGTCGGCCAGGACTGGCTGGTCCTGACCCAGCTGACCGACCACTCGTCGAGCGCCCTGGGCATCGTCACCGGGCTGCAGTTCCTCCCGTTCATCCTGCTGGCGCCGGTGACCGGCATGATCGCCGACCGGTTCAGCAAGCGGCACATCCTCCTGACGACGCAGTCGTTCCTCGGCCTCTCCGCGCTCGCGCTCGCGGTGCTCACCCTGACCGGGCACGTGGAGCTGTGGCAGGTCTACCTCATCGCCTTCCTCCAGGGCGTCGCGACCGCGGTCGACAACCCCGCCCGGCAGTCGTTCGTGTCGGAGATGGTCCCGAAGGACCGGCTGACCAACGCCGTCGCGCTTAACAGCGCCTCGTTCAACGCCGGCCGCCTCATCGGTCCCGGCGTCGCCGGTCTCGTCATCGCGGCTTTGGGCACCGGCTGGGCGCTCCTGGTCAACGGCCTCTCGTTCGCCTTCGTCCTCGCCTCGCTGCTCGCGATGCGGGTCCACGACCTCAGCCCCGCACCGCGCGCTCGCGGCAAGGGCCAGGTCCGGCAGGGGCTCGCCTACGTCCGGAGTCGCCCCGACATCATGCTGATCATGGCCCTGGTGTTCGTCCTGGGGACCTTCGGGATGAACTTCCAGATCACCACGGCCCTGATGGCCACCAAGGAGTTCCACCAGGGCCCGACCGAATACGGCATGCTCGGCTCGATCATGGCCATCGGCTCGCTGGCCGGGGCGTTGCTGGCGGCTCGCCGCAAGGCGCCGCGGCTCCGGGTGCTGCTGATCGCGTTAGCGGGGTTCACGGTGGCGACGGCGATCGCTGCCTTGGCGCCGAACTACGAGGTGTTCGCCGTCGCGCTGATCCCCACCGGCCTGGCCGCGCTGACCGCCCTGACGACGGCGAACGCCATGGTGCAGCTATCCGTCGACCCGCAGATGCGTGGGCGTGTCATGGCGCTCTACATGGCGGTGTTCATGGGCGGTACCCCGGTCGGGGCGCCGATCATCGGGTGGATCGGTGACGTCCTCGGTGCCCGGTGGACCATCGGCATCGGCACCATCGCGGTGGGGTTGTCCCTGGTGGGCGTGGCCGCATACCTCTATCGGCGCGAGAATGTCCGGGTGCGCTACGAGTCCCACCGCCGGCCGCGGTTCTCGGTGACGGTCCAGCCGGCCGAGCAGCCGCAGCCCGAAGCGGTCCGGTGAACGTCCGGTTCCGGCAGCGGCTGACCATCGCCGCGCTGGTCCTGCTGGTGGCGCTCGCGGTGATCGCGGCGCTGATCAGGCGCTGAGCCGCTCCACGACGTAGTCGACGCAGGCGGTGAGCGCGGAGACGTCGTCCGGCTCGACGGCGGGAAACATCGCCACGCGCAGCTGGTTGCGGCCCAGCTTGCGGTAGGGCTCCACGTCGACGATCCCGTTGGCGCGCAACGTCTTTGCAACCGCGGCCGCGTCGATGCTGTCGTCGAGGTCGATCGTGCCCACGACCAGGGACCGGGCGCTCGGGTCGGCGACGAACGGCGTCGTGTATGCGGTGCGCTCGGCCCAGGAGTAGAGCCGGCTGCTGCTGTCGGTGGTCCGCTTCACTGCCCAGTCCAGGCCGCCCTGCTCGTTCAGCCAGCGCACCTGCTCGGCGAGCAGCGCGAGGGTGGCGACGGCGGGCGTGTTGTAGGTCTGGTTGAGCCGGCTGTTGGAGATCGCCGTCGGCAGGCTGAAGAAGTCGGGTACCCAACGTCCGGAAGCCTCGATCTCCTCGACACGGGCCAGCGCCGCGGGGGAGAAGGCGGCCAGCCAGAGGCCGCCGTCGGAGGCGAAGCACTTCTGCGGCGCGAAGTAGTAGACGTCGACCTCGGTGAGGTCGACGGGCAGGCCGCCGGCGCCCGAGGTGGCGTCGACGAGCACGAGCGCGTCGGCCTCGGCACCCTGGACCCTGCGGACCGGCGCCATGACTCCCGTCGACGTCTCGTTGTGCGGCCACGCATACACGTCGATCCCGGCCTCGGCCGTGGGGGAGGCGAGAGTCCCGGGTTCGGACTTGACGATCGTCGACTCGCCGAGGAACGGGGCGTTCTGGGTGACCGCGCCGAACTTCGCGGAGAACTCGCCGAAGCTGAGGTGCTGGGCGCGCTCGCGCACGAGTCCGAACGCCGCGATGTCCCAGAAGGCCGTCGAGCCGCCGTTGCCCAGGACGATCTCGTATCCCTCGGGGAGCGAGAAGAGCTGGGTCAGTCCCTCTCGGACGTCGCCGACGAGGGCGCGGACCGGAGCCTGCCGGTGCGACGAGCCGAGCACCGTGCGGCTGATCGAGCTGAGGTAGTCGACCTGCTCGGGGCGGACCTTGCTCGGACCGGAGCCGAACCGTCCGTCCTGGGGTGTCAGCTCGGCGGGGATGGTCAGGTCGCTCACCTCCCCATGATCCCAAAGGCCCGCTGACAGGCCGGTCACGGGTCCGCTGACTGGACTCGGGAACGGCGGTACTGGTGCGCACGTTCGTAAGTGTGTAATCATGTAATTAGTCTTACGAAAGGGGCTCATCATGAATACGCCACAGGACGCGCCAGGCCCGCAGGACGAGCCTGGCCACCACCACCACGAACACGAGCACCACGAGCACGGCCACCACGGCGCGCACGGCGGCCGCGAGGAGCGCGACGAGCGCCGCGGCGGTCGTCGCGGACGTCGCGGCCCGGGCGGGCCGTTCGGCCCCGGCTTCGGCCCTGGCCCGTTCGGCCCCGGCGGGCCGTGGGCCCAGGCCTTCGGCCCCGGCTTCGGCCCCGGCTTCGGTCCTGGTCGCGGCCGCGGGCGTCGCGGCGGCCCGTTCGGCCGGCCGGGCGGCTGGCAGCAGGCCGACCTCCCGTCGGCGGACGACGCGGCGGACTGGTTCGCCGGGCGGCTGCCCTCGGGCTGGTTCGTCGGCGCGCCGACCGTGAGCGTCGACCGCGAGGAGATCATCGTCGTCGGTGAGCTCCCGGCCGTGGACAGCGGCGAGGGTCAGTCCTCCGCCGCGGCCGCCGAGGGCCGGATCGCTCGCTGGCGCGAGGAGACCCGCGACGAGCGGATCGCCATCGCCCAGGAGGCGGAGTCCCGCTACGGCCGCAAGGTCGCGTGGGGCGCCAAGATCGGCGAGTACTCCGACCTGTTCACCCACCAGGCGGTCCCGGTGATGACCCGGCTCCGCCAGCCGCAGCGGATGGTGCTCGACACCCTGGTCGACGCCGGCGTCGCACGGTCCCGGTCCGAGGCGCTCGCCTGGGCGGTCACCCTGGTCGGCCAACACGCCGACGAGTGGCTCAGCGACCTGCGCAACGCCATGGCTGAGGTCGACAAGCTGCGCTCCGAGGGCCCGCAGGTCTGACCGGCGCCACCCCATCGGGCGTCCAGCCCGGCGAGAGGCCAACTTCTGCTCGCGCTCCGCCCCGCGGATGAGGACAGAAGGTGGCCTTTCGGCGTGTCGGGAGGCCCGACGGAGATCTCCGCGCCCACTGACAGACTCCGGAGGTGGCTCCCTCTCTCGAACCTGACGGCACCTACGACGAGGAGCGGTTCAGCGGAACCGACCTGGTGCGCGCCGACGGAGGTGGCGCACGCTTCCTCGACTGCCGGTTCGACGAGGCCGACCTCACCGAGGCCCACCTCAAGGACAGCCGGTGGACCGACTGCCATCTGGACCGGGTGCGCGGAGTCGGTACGGAGCTGGTCGAGGCGTCCATGCTCGACTGCACCCTGGTCGAACCCCGGCTCGGTGCGGTCGCCGCATACGGCTCGAGCTGGCGCCGGGTCACCGTGCGCGGCGGGAAGATCGACTACCTGAACCTGCGCGGCGCCCGGCTGCGCGAGGTGCGGTTCGAGGACTGCGTGCTCCTCGAACCCGACTTCGCCGACGCGACCATGAACGACGTCACGTTCGACGGCTGCGTCCTCACGGGGGCGCAGTGGAGCCAGGCGAAGCTCACCAAGGTCGACCTGTCCGGCGCGCGGCTACTCGCGCCGCAGGGCCTGACCAGCCTGCGCGGGGCCACCATCAGCCGGGTCCAGCTCATCGAGCTGGCCGACGCCTTCGCCGACCAGCTCGGCATCCGGATCAGGGACTGAGACGTCGCTCTTCCGGTGCGGCAGCTTGATCTTCGAGACCGTCTTCTTCCGGGCGGCCGAGGCTCGCTCGCGCGTCGACGGGAACTCCTCCGGCCGGCGGCGCCGCTCGAGGTTGGCGTGCTCGGTCAGCTCGGTCAGGGGTACTCCGTTGTCGGGGTGGGCCGAGATCGGCTGGTCGCCGCTGTACACGACCCACACGGTCTGTTCGCCGTGCATGAGCCGCAGCACCGTCCCGTCGCGCACCGACTCGGCCTTGGCCACCGCCAGACGGCGCTGTCGAGACGCCTCGACGCGGGACCTCGCGTAGTCGGTCGCGGGCCCGCGCACTTCTCGGAACACCGACGCGATCACCGGTGCGTACTTGACTCCCTGCCGTGCGCCCGTCACGACGACCTTGGTCACGCCCACAGGTACCTCCCGTACCGCCCGCTCATTTCGACTCTAGCCTTGGAAGCCATACCCCGAAGGGAGCGCGAATGACCGCCGTTCACCGCGTGGACTACGCGGGAGAGGGTCTCAGCGAGGCCGACCTGGCGCCGACGCCGTGGCAGCAGGCCCGGCTCTGGGTCGCCCAGGCCGACGCGCGGGCGGAGTCGGGCGCCGATGTCCCGGAGCCCCGCGCGCTCCACGTCGCCACGGTCGACGCCTCCGGTGCGCCAAACGTCCGAACCGTCCTCATGCGGTTCTTCGACGAACGCGGCCCGGGGTTCGTCACCAGCCGCGACTCCACCAAGGGCGTTGAACTGGCCCACGAGCCACGGGTCGCGGCCGCCCTGGTCTGGCCGGCGATGTTCCGCGCGATCCGGTTCCGGGGGGTCGTCGAGGAGGTCGGCGCCGACGAGGTCGCGAGCTACTGGGCGTCTCGGCCGTGGGGTTCGCGGATCAGCGCGTGGGCGTCGCGGCAGTCCGAACCGGCGACCGGGCGTGAGCAGCTCGAGGCCGACTTCGACCGGTATGCGGCTCAGTTCCCCGACCACGGGAACGCCGACGACGTCCCGGTTCCCGAGTTCTGGGGCGGGTACCGGGTCCGGTGCCGGGAGGTCGAGTTCTGGGCCGGCCGGCGCAACCGGCTGCACGACCGGCTGGTCTTCACCGCGGTCGGCGCGGGCGGTGGGGCCGCGGCGCAGGACGTGGACGCATACCCGAGCCTGGACGACCCCGCGGCCTGGACGGTGCTGCGGCGCCAGCCGTAGGCGCCTGCTGCACATCGGTTCGTGGTGGATGGCGCCGGAATTCGGTGCGGTTCAGAGCACGAATGGGATGAAAAACGGAACAGCCCGTGGGCGCCGGCTGACGCCGGCCGCACGCTGGACGGGGCGTGCTGACCCACGGGCTGCAGCGACTGCTGGAATTGCGATCGCGCGTCCGAGGCTGACCGAAGGTGGTCAGCGGAACGGCTGCGCTACCGCGCAGTCACCTCACGTGTCCGATAGGAATGCACTATCTGACCACCTCCTTTCTCGTGTACCTCGGACGGTAAGCCGGGATGCCGTGTGGCGCAACGGGTTACCCGCACCGCGGACGCGACACTCCGCTCCCTACAGTGACGAGCGTGGTCGAGACCGTCCGGAGTCTGCGCAGCATCGCGCTCCCGGCGTACGGTCCGACCGCGCTCGGCTCCGTGGGTACCGGTGCCGTTCTGCCGGTCATCGTCCTGTCCGCGCGCGCCCTCGGTGCCGAGGTCAGCGTCGCCGCGTTCCTCCTCTCGCTGATCTGGATCGCCCAGCTCGCCGCGGATCTCCCGGCCGGCGCTCTGGCCGCGCGGATCGGCGAGCGCGGCGCCCTCGTGGCCGCCTGCGCGGTCGAGGCGCTCGGGATGGTCGGCTGCGCCCTCGCCCCGAACCTGCTCGTCCTCGGCGCCTCGCTCTGCCTCCTCGGCGTCGCGTCGAGCATCTTCGGCCTAGCCCGCCAGGCGTACCTCACCGACGCCGTCCCCATCCACCTACGCGCCCGAGCGCTGTCGACGCTGGGCGGCGTCAACCGGATCGGCATCTTCATCGGCCCGTTCGTCGGCGCCCTCGCCGTCGCGCACTGGGGCGTTCGCGCGGCATACGTCGTGGGGTTCGTGTCGTCGACGGCGGCGCTGCTCTGCGTCCTGCTCGTCCGCGACATCACCGCGGGGGACGAACGACGGCGGAGTATGCCGCGGCGCAGCGTCGTCGCGGTGCTCGCCGAGCACCGCCGGACCCTCTACACCCTCGGGGTGGGGGTGCTGTTCGTCGCGGCCGCCCGGGCGTGCCGGATCGCTCTCATCCCGCTGTTCGCGGAGGCGATCGGGCTGAGTGCGGCCCAGACCAGCCTCGTCGTGGGCATCGCCGGGGCGGTCGACATGCTGCTCTTCTACCCCGCCGGCGGGGTCATGGATCGGTTCGGCCGGATGTGGGTCGCGGTCCCGAGCATGATCGTGCTCGCCGTCGGGATGGTGCTACTGCCGTTCGCCGACTCGTTCGGCACCCTGACCGCCGCCGCGGTGGTCCTGGGGTTCGGTAACGGCATCGGCGCGGGCCTGGTGATGACGCTCGGCGCCGATGCCTCACCGGTCCACGGCCGGGTCCAGTTCCTCGGCGGCTGGCGGCTGATGGCCGACCTCGGCAACGCGGCCGGGCCGGCGGCGATCAGCCTGATCACGGTGGCCTTTCCCCTCGGTGTGGCGGCCGTGGCCATGGGTGGCGCCGCCCTGGTCGGGGCCGGCTGGCTCCGGGCCTGGCTCCCGCGGTTCGACCCTGTGGCCCGGGCCGCCTCGGCTCGCGACGGGCCGTCGGACTGAGATGGGAGGATGGCGAGTGTGACGGATCTCATCGACACGACGGAGATGTACCTCAAGACCATCTTCGAGCTCGAGGAAGAGGGCATCACGCCGCTGCGGGCCCGCATCGCCGAGCGTCTCGGCCACTCCGGCCCCACCGTGTCGCAGACCGTCGCCCGGATGGAGCGGGACGGGCTGATCCACCTCGCCGACGACCGGCAGCTGCAGTTCACCGAGCGGGGCCGCACCCTGGCCACCCGGGTAATGCGCAAGCACCGCCTGGCCGAACGGCTCCTCGTCGACGTCATCGGCCTGGAGTGGGAGTTCGTCCACGACGAGGCCTGCCGCTGGGAGCACGTCATGAGCGAGCGGGTCGAGCGCAAGATCCTCGCCCTGCTCGCCGACCATCACAACTCGCCCTACGGCAACCCGATCCCGGGCCTCGACGAGCTCGGTGAGGAGCCCGGTGAGGACTTCCGGGCGGGTGTGTCGACGCTGGTCGAGCTGGCCGGCGACGAGCCCCGTCTGGTCTGGGTCCGCCGGATCGGGGAGCCGGTCCAGGTCGACCACGAGGCGCTCTCGCTGCTCACCGTCGCGGGCCTGCTGCCGGGCGAGCGCGTCGCGGTTCGACGCGACGGCGGCCGGATCATCGCCGTGCGCGAGGGGGCGGAGGAGGCGGCCGGCGTGTCGCTGCCCGACGGGGTCGCGACGCACGTGTTCGCGGCGGCCGTCTGACCTGGGCGTTCGTCACCGCCAGTCCACTGTGTGAGAACCGTCTCGACGTTTCTTGGCAGTTCCGTGACCTCGACGTGACTTTTCAATCACCGCTGTTGTAGGGTCTGGGCACTCGGTCTCCCTTGGGCCGAGGTCCTGGTGGGGATCGCCTAGTCCTGCCACCGCACCGGGAATCAGCACTCACCACAACTATGGCAGGAGCGGGGGAACCAACCTTCCGGTCGACGTCAGTCGTCCTTGGGGTGAAGTTCCCTTTCGTATGCCTGGGCCCCTATTTCGTTGCGACCCAACGGATCTCAGGGCGCCGGTACGAAGGGCACCGGGTGAACCAGATCGAACCTCCCACCCGAACCCGACAGCTCACCTCGTAGGCGTTCGAGAGGTCACACGTGGCTCGTCAACACCTGGGTCGTCACCGCGCGCCCGATTACAGCCCGCTCAACGAAATCGCCGACATCGCTGCACGTTCGGCACAGCCCGCCATGAAGGCCTCAGCGGTTGCTGTCGCTTCGGGTGGGCTCGTTGCCACCTTCGCGATTCCCGCGTCTGCCGCCCCGGCCACGGAGGACTCCGGTGTCACCGCTGCAGCCGGCGCGGCGACCGCGGCCCTGCCTCAGATCGCGGGCCAGACCGTTGCCGTCGCCGCTCCCGCGGTCGACAACGCGGTCGCCCCGAGCTTCGGCGTCGTGGGGTTCACCGCCCAGCCGGCGGAGCAGGCCGCTCCGGCCCCGCTGACGATCAGCAAGATCGCCAAGGAGGCCCCGGCTCCGGCCGCCCCGGCCACCACGACGCGGGCGTCGCGCACCACCACCCGCACCGCCCCGGCCGTCAACGCGGCCCCGGTGCCGGCTCCGACCGGCGGCATCATCGGGATCGCCGCCAGCCTGTCCGGCATCTACTACCGCTACGGCGGCACCACGACCGCCGGCTTCGACTGCTCGGGCTTCACGAGCTACGTCTACCGCCAGGTCGGCAAGTCCATCCCGCGCACCGCCGAGGCCCAGCGGGCCGCGTCGACCAAGGTCTCTAACCCGGTTCCGGGTGACCTGATCTTCTTCGGCTACCCCGCCTACCACGTCGGCATCTACGCGGGCGGCAACATGATGTACGACTCGCCCCGCACCGGTAAGACCACCGGGCTGCACGTCATCTGGACCCAGACGAACGTCAGCTACGGCCGCTTCTGAGCGACCGCCTGACGGCCCGTCGACCGCTCGCGACATCGGCCCCTCGCCATCACGGCGAGGGGCCGAATCGCTGCCTGGGCGGCTCTCGACAGCCGGTGGCAGGATGGACACGATGACCAGCGGAGCTCCCGAACCGGCCGTCGTCCTTGATGTATGGGCTGACGTCGTGTGCCCCTGGTGCTACATCGCGAAGCACCGGCTGCGCCGGGCGATCGACGGCTGGGACCGGCCGCACGAGGTGCTCGTCCGGCACCGCGCATACCAGCTCGACCCCGACACTCCGAAGGGGAAGGCGGTACCGGTCAACGTCTACCTCGGCGAGAAGTACGGCGGCGGCGAGCAGGCCGGGGCGACGATGTCGAGCCGGGCCGCTCGGATCGGGGAGCAGGAGGGGCTGCGCTTCGACATGGCGCGGGCGCTCAAGGTCAACAGCTACGACGCGCACCGGCTCATCGCTCTGGCCCGGGAGATGGGCGGTCCCGGCCTCGAGGATGCCGCCCTCGAGCGGATGTTCTCGGCGCACTTCGCCGAGGGCCTCGACATCGACGACCACGACACCCTGCTGCGGTGCGCCGCTGAGGCGGGCATGGACGAGCGGCGGGTGTCGTCCGTTCTCGCTGACGACACCTACGGCGACATCGTCCGCGAGGACGAGGCACAGGCGCGGGCGATCGGGGTCCGGGGCGTGCCGTTCGTTGTCGGCAACGGCCGGGTCGCGGTGTCCGGGGCGCACCCGGTCGAAGTGTTCCTCGAGCTGCTCCGGGTGGCGGCCCAGCCGCCCGAAACGGCTGACCGGCCTCGCTAGGGCTGGAGGACGCTGAGGATGTTGCCGGCCGGGTCGGTGAACCAGGCGATCAGCGGACCGCCCTGGCGCATAATCCCTTTCGCGTCGGTCGCGTAGTCCTCACCCTCGTACTTCTGGAACTCGACGCCCTTCGCCGTGAGTTCGTCGACCGCCGCCTCGACATCGTCGACCGGGAAGTTGAGGATCGTGTAGGTGGCGGGCACGTGATCGGGCTTCGGATAGACCAGGACGTCGCGGTCGCCGGCGAGGTGCAGCGTCAACAGCCCGACGTCCTCGGACGTGCGCAGCCCGAGCGTGTCGCCGTAGAACGCGCGCGCCTGTCCGAGGTCGGGGACGGCGAAGCCGCTGAAGGCCTTCGTGTCGGTGAACATGCCTCTAAGGACCTCCCCGTCGCTGGGAACTCATCGCTCACGCGCTGATGGCGTCGAGCCGCTGCAGCAGCTCGTGGGCGGCGAGCTCGACCTCCTTGTGGCGCCACTCTGCCGCGCGGTACAGGCAGGCGATGAGGCCCATCCG
>DASTNV010000201.1:0-11066 GCA_035762725.1 Lapillicoccus sp.
GAAGAGTTCGCGGACTGAGATGTCGTCCGGGTCCAGAGGTGCTGAGTTGCCGGGGTCGGAAGGCTCATCACCCGTGCCTGACTCGGTCGGTGGCCGCCGGGTGGGTGCGTCGACGAGCTGCCCGAGGACCGCAAGGCTGCCCAGTCCGTCCGCGACGGCATGGTGCAGCACGAGGATCAGCGCGCCACCATTCCGCAGACCGGTCACGTGCACCGCCCGCCACAGCGGGCGGTTCCGAGGGAGGAGGGCACTGGCCTCCGCTGCGGCCAGCGCCAGGAGAGCGTTCTCGTCGCCTGGCGGGGGGCAGGAGGCGGTCGAGACGTGATCCTCGATGGCGAAGCGTGGGTCGGGCGTCCAGACGCTCCGTCGCCGCCGCCCCGGCGATCGCTGGACCAGCTGACGAAGCCGCGGGACCGCGCCTACCCGCTCCGCGAGTGCCCGTCGGAGCCCGTCATGATCGATCTCGGTCCCTGTCTGGAGGATCGCCGCGATGTTCATCGGCGCGAGCGGGCTTTCCCAGTCGAGCTCCGCGACGTCGCGCGGGTCCAGCCGCTCGCTCGTCGGATCGTCGACCCCCGATGGTGACGCTCGCCAGGCCTTGGCCAGCGCAGCCCTGTGCACCCTTCCAGTCTCGACACGCCGCGCGTCCAGGTCAGGGGACGAAGGTCCTCCGGGTCTTCCACTGTCGCGTGACGATCACACCTGCCGGTGGATTCGGTTGCTGGTCAGGACTTTTCGCTCTGACGCGGCCGAACCGTAGCCCGGTCACCAGGTCCCGCGGTGCACGACCTCGTCGAACGGCCGTCGGTTCAGCCGCTCGATGACGGCAAGCGGCTTGTCCGCCGGGTACCCGACGGCGAGCAGGTATGCCAGGAAGCGGCCATCGGGAAATCCCAGGACGGCGCGGGCCTGGTCCTGGTCGGCGGCTGCTGCGTGCCCCGTGCCCACGCCCTGGTCTGCCGCGGCGACGGTCATCGCATACGTCGCCTGTCCGAGGTCGTACTGGAGGAGTGCCGACTGCTGGTCGTCCTGAGGGACGGGCGCGACGATGGCGATCGCCGCCGCCGCCACAGCGACGTGCCTCGCGGCCCGCCAGACCTTCGCCAGCTCGACGAGTTGGGCTCGGTCGGTGACGAGCACGAAGTCCCACGGCTGCCAGTTGCCGGCGGACGGTGCCCGTCGCCCGGCGTCCAGGATTCGGTCGAGGACCTCGTCCGGTACGGGCTGGTCCGTGAACTGCCGAACGTTCCGCCGCGCCCGGATGGCGTCCCAGGTCTCCATGGGTTCATCCTCCGCCTCCGGCGCCGTCGTGGCGCCGATCTCTGGGCCACCAGGTTGGTTATCGTCTCGGCATGACCGGTCCGATGACGATGAACCGTGTGATTCATGCGGCGGTGCGTCGCGACCTGGCGCGTTTCGAGTCCGCGCTGGCGACGGCGTCCGACGGTGACCGCGCCCGCGCACAGCAGCTGAAGGTGGCCTACGACAACTTTCACGAGCAGCTCAAGCACCACCACGAGGGGGAGGACACCCACGTCTTCCCGTACCTCGAGAGGGTGGAAGGGGCGGGCGAGCTGGTGCAGGTCATGGAGTCGGAGCACCAGGCCATGGCCGACGCGCTCGACCGGGCAGGGGTCGCGATCGACGCATACGCGGCGACGGCAACCGGTAGCGACGCGCAGGCCGCTCGCGACGCGATTGTCCACGCCCACGAGGTCGTCGAACGGCACCTGCGCCACGAGGAGGACGAGCTGGAGCCGCTCCTGCTGCCGCACCTGAAGACACCGGAGTGGAAGGCCGTCGAGAAGCAGCTGCGGCCGGCTTCCCTGTCCGAGTCCGGCCGGGTCATGGCGTGGGTCCAGGATGGGATGGGCGAGAACGAGCGCGCCTACCTCCGCTCAACGATTCCGGCGCCGGTGACCTTCCTCCTCAGCCGGGTGGCCGGCCGGTCGTACTACCGGGACGTCGCTCCCACCTGGCAGCCAGCCGGCTAGCGTTGCGCCGAGTCCGCCGGACGAATCACGGCGACGGGGCTGTGAGCGTGACGGAGAACCGCTGCGCTCACCGACCCGAGGACCGCGCCGCGGAGGTTTCCGAGACCGCGGCTTCCTACGACGAGCAACGCGGCGTTGCGGGACCGCTCCACCAACGCATCGGCCGCGGGTTCGGGCGTCACGTGCACGTGAAACTCGACCTGCGGGAACTTCTCGACCCAGGGTGCGGCGGCTGCCTCGGCGAGCTCCTGTCGGTGATGTACGGCAGCGGTCCTGACCTCCTCGACCAGGGCCGGCGCCAGCTGGTACGTGGCCAGGTCGTCGGTGTCCCAGGCGATGACCAGGTCGAGGGGCACTCGGCGCTGGGAGGCTGCGCCGAAGGCGTACGCCAGGGCGTCATCGGAGAGGGGTGAGCCGTCGAACCCGACGACCACGGGCCCATCGGGGTGGGTCGCGGTGTCGTCGGACGGCTCACGGACCACGACCACCGGGCAGCGAGCGTGGTTGGCGACATGCAACGAGGTCGACCCGAGTACCAGGGTTCCGAGGACACCACGTCCGTGAGCACCCATGACGATGCTGTCCGCGTGCTCCGAGGCGGCCTCCAGAGCCGCCCAGGCCGGCCCGGTCGCAATGGCCGAGGTGACCTGGAGGTCAGGGGCGAGCTGATGGACGTGCTCGAGCGCCGCGTCGATCATCCATCGCTCGTCGTCGATCTCCTTGGGGACCGCCATCATCGGCGACCACACGGTGACTGCGGTTTCCAGGGCGTGCAGCAGGTGCAAGGGCACGGACCTGCTGGTCGCATCGGCGACCGCCCAGTCCAGCGCCCGTCTGCTCTGCGGAGAGTTGTCAACGGCGACGACGATCGGTGGTGCGCTCGTGGCGCTGGTGATGCGGGCTGTCTGTGTCATACCTCAAGGCTTCCGCGATCGCCGCTACATCACCTGGGCCCAAGGTCCCGACGTCGTGGGCGCCCCGCGATCGCCCCGGAGACGAGGGACCTACGGCTCTGTGCGGAGCGAGCCGCCCGAATGATGTTGGGACCATGAGGTTCCTCGCGGCAACGATCATCGGATGCGTGCTCGCGGTGGCGGCGTGCGGCCCCAACTCAGAGCCACCAAAGACCGGGGCTGATAGCACCTCGTCAACGAGTTCGGCCACACCGGCGCCGCCGACGGCCAGCTCGACCACCAGCCCGACGACACCGCCGTCCACGTCGAACGCCCCTTCGGCAACACCGAGTCCGTCGAAGCCGTCGACCCGAACCACTCCGACCCCCCCGAGCTCGACCGCCATGCCCTACACGACCGGACGGGTCGTGTCACGCATTGCCACGAGCCAACGCGTTGTCTACCTGACCTTCGACGGGGGATCCGGCGCGCAAGCAGTGGACTCCGTCGTGGCGACGCTGAACCGGGAGCGAGTTCCCGCAACGTTCTTCCTCACGGGGGCGTTCGTTACCGCTCACCCCTCTGCCGCCGCACGCGCTGCCGCCCTGGGTCAGGTGGGGAACCACACCTATTCCCACCCGCACTTGCCGACGTTGGACACGACCGGCATACGACATGAGGTCGACTCGGCGCGGTCGGCCATCCTTCGGACGACCGGGCGAGACCCACAGCCCCTGTTCCGGTTCCCGTTCGGGGACTACGACGGTCGAACGCTGGCCACGGTCAACGGTCTCGGGTACGTCGCGGTCGGCTGGACCGTGGACACGCTCGGGTGGAAGGGCCGTTCTGGTGGCAGCTCAGTCGGCGAGGTCACCGCAAGGGTGGCCGGCTCACGGGCGCCCGGCCAGATCGTGCTCATGCACCTCGGGGCGGCACCCGACGGCACGACGCTGGACGCGGACGCCCTGTCGCAGGTCATCCAGCAGGCACGGGCGGCGGGCTACATGTTTGGCACCGTCGGCCGACCCTGACCGGCGCGTCACCCCGGGACCTTCGGCCCTGTCCAGACGCCTTGGTGCCGATGAGGATCGAACCATGATCAGCGAGAACACCCCAGGTATCGAAGAGCTGTCCGTGCAGGATTGCTGGGCCCTGCTCCGCGAGAGCGTGGTCGCCCGGTTGGCGGTCACGGTAGCCGGAGGTCCGGATATCTTCCCGGTCAACCCCATCGTCGATCACGGAACGATCGTGTTCCGGACCACCGCGGGGACGAAGCTCGCGGCCGCCCGAGGCAAGCAGGTCGCTGTGGAGGTCGACGGATACGACGCCGACAGCGCTCGTGCTTGGAGCGTCGTGGTGAAGGGGCGGGCCGTCGAGGTGCTCGAGCGCGAGGAGGTTCTGCGGGCCCTGCGTCTGCCGCTGTACCCGTGGCAGCCAGGACGCAAGCCCCGGTTCGTGCGCGTCGAGCCGGACACCATCACCGGACGTCGGTTCGTCGTCGACGGCGGCTTCCGCACCCACTCGGAGAACGCCGACGAGCCGGACCACGGCGAGGTTCAGCGGGCGATGTCCTGACGAGGCCGCTGCCATGCTCTACCAGGACGTCACTATCGAGCCGGGTCGTCTGATCGACCAGGCAGCCGAGAACACCGTCGGGCCACTCGGATGTCCCGTCCTGGTTCGCTCCGCGCCAACGCTGGGGCCCGAGTTGACCGACTCGCTCCGCCGACCGGAGGTGGTCGCTGGTATCCACTGCGCTGAGGAGATCCCTGTCCTGCTGCCCGTGGCGACCCGGGAAGCCGCCGCTCGCGGCATTCCGCTGTGTGTCTTCACCGCCGGCCGGACGGCGGCCGATCGGCTCGTCGAGTCGGCGCTTCGCGCGGAGAACGACGTTCCGTGGCGCCTGGTGCGAACCATGGGGGAGAGGGCCAGCGCGGCGCTGCTGCGGTACGTCGAACCGGAGGACCTCCTGGTCCTGGGATCAAGGGGGCCCGTGCGGCTCTCCGGGCTTGCCGCCGGCTCCGTGAGCCGGGCGGTCCTTGGTGCCATGCCGTGCGACGTCCTGCTGGTGCCGATCCGACCCCCAGCAGATGAAGAGATCGTCGACGGAGAGGAGGAACGTCATGAGTGACATCACGCAGACGAGCGAGCGCGGACCGGGGGAAGGTGCCTTCGACCACCGGGGACTCCGCATCCTCGACCTCGAGACGTGCCTCGCGAGAATCGCCAGCCAGCCGGTGGGTCGCATCGCGATGTTCGACCGCGGCGGCGTCGTCATCCTGCCGGTCAACCACGTGCTCGACGGGATGACCATCGGCTTCCGAACGACGGTGGGGACCAAGCTGTTCCACGCCGTACACGGCTCGCAGGTGGGCTTCGAGGTGGACTCGGTCGACTCGACGTCTCGAACCGGGTGGTCGGTGCTGGTCCAGGGGACGGCCGCGATCGCGAGTGACGTCGAGAGCGCGCGGCTGAACGACCTCGCCTCGGCTCCGTGGGTATCCGGGGAGCAGCGGTGGGTGGTCATCCACGCGCACGAGATCTCCGGTCGGGAGCTCGGACCGATGAGCGGCGGAGCGTCTCGCTAGGACCTGGGTCCCGAGGGGTCGGTGGCTGCGCTCCGCTCGGAACGATGCTGTTCCGCAGGCGGTCGGCCACCCAACGCGCTGAAGTTGAAGTGCTGCCGGGTGGGGAGGGTGCCGTGCTCCTCCCGGACCGTGCGCCACTCCCGCCCGGCGAGCACTTCACCCAGGAAGTCGGCCGTCAGCTGCTGCGCGGCACGGCTCGCCTCTCTCGGAGTCAGGTACGCCTCCAGGGTGCGGTATGCCTCCACCTCGCCCACCCAGACCACACCGACAAAGCCCCAGCTGTCGCTCGCCTGCTCTGCGGTGGTGTGGATCAGCCCGTCGGTCATGAGCGTGGCCTCCCGTCGCGCTACCCGTGGGGAACCACCGACCATTCTCGCATCACGATGCGGTCGCGGTCTCCCCCTTGGGACCGGTTGCCGGGTCCCGGGCTCACCCGCGAACCTGCACGTCACGCTCTCCGGTCATGCCCTCGATGTCGCGCTCGGCGGTATGCAGCATGACGTCCGCCAGGTGGCGCAGCGCTCGAGCCACGGCGACCTCGTCGCCGATCTCCGAGACCGGGAGGTCCGAGCTGCTCCGGTGGCTGTGACCCTCTGCC
This sequence comes from Lapillicoccus sp., assembly GCA_035762725.1. GTDB lineage: Bacteria > Actinomycetota > Actinomycetes > Actinomycetales > Dermatophilaceae > Lapillicoccus. The sequence continues at coordinate 6,074 of DASTNV010000201.1, forward strand.
GTCAGGCGATGAGTGCCGTCGGAGACGAGCACCACGTAGGCGTCGGTGTCGTCGTCCTGCTCGACGATGCTGACCTGTACTTGCCACTCACGCGCCCGCGGCGGGCGCGCCGGGGGAGAGCCGGACGACCCGACCTCTGGTGTTTGCGTGGCGACGCTCAGCAGCGCGCCGGCCCCGGGATAGAAGAGCCCCTGATGCCCGTCCGACCACTCCACCAGATAGGGCGGTTCACCGTTCGGACCCCGGACGTCACGGACGACTCCTTCCCGCGTGGCGCCGGATGTCTGCGGCGCCGCCAGCACGATGCGGTCGCCGGGATGTGCTCGCATGGCTTCCTCCGTTCCTGACTCGATCACATGAGTTGACGATGAGCTCCCCACCGGTCGGGGACCGGTGGAGAGCTCGGGGCGGTTGGGGGTCAGCGCAGCCAGCGGTGGTTCTTCACCACGTTGAGGTTGCCCCACCACTTGCCGAGGCCCCAGGTGTCGCCCGCCAGCGTGACGGCCGAGATGATGAGCAGCAGCGCCTCGTGCCAGTGCGAGTCGACGATCGGGTTGGTCGAGCCGCTGACGACCTTGCCGTCGACGATGGTCGTTGCCGCGGGCCACTCGGCCATGAACATGAACAGCATGAGGATCGTGCCGGCGACGGCCGCGATCCGCAGGCCGGCTCCGGCGAATATGGCGACGCCGATGCCGAGCAGGCCGGCCATGAAGAGCCAGTCGCCGACGGGGTTGGCGACGATCTGGAACACGTCGTGGAACGGGCCGTCGATGCCCTTGATGAACCCCTGTGCCGGGGTGCCTCCGTTGATCCAGGCTCGGCTGGACGGCGTGGCGAACCCCAGACCGAACAGCTTGTCCAGGAACGCCCAGAGGAAGGTGAAGCCGATCACGATGCGCGCCACCGCGAGAACCTTGCGGGCTCCCGAACGGGTGACGATCGCCTCCTGTGTCTCGGCCTGGACCCGGGCCTCGCCCGGGTGACTGATGGTGGCCATGACTGGTTCCTTTCGCGTTGCGTGGGGTCGTTATCGACCTCACGCCGATCTTTTCGGGGGCGCGCGGAGGCGATCAGGGTCGAAGGTCCCGAGGATTGACGGAGGGGGTACGCACCACAGCGACGGGGCAGTGGGCGCCGTGGAGTACGCCATGACCGACCGAACCCAACAGGGCACCGGCGATCCTCCCGTGGTGTCGACCGCCGATCACGACGATCGAGGCCGCCGTGGAGGCGTCGACCAGCGCGTCGACCGGGTGCGCCTGGAGCGTGATCGCCGTCGCCTGAACGTCGGGGTACTTCTCCTGCCAGCCGGCCATCGCCTCAGCGGTCAGTGCTCGTTCTTCCTGGGACAGTCTGATCCTCGAATCCTCAGCGGCGAGCCTGGAGAAGACACCGTCGGCGTACTCCACCTGGTACCCGTGCAGCGCGGTCAGGCTGAGGCCGTGGGCTGAGGCGTACGCAAACGCGAACGCGAGTGCCTCGGTGGATGTCGCTGTCCCCTCGATGCCGACGACGACCGGGCCGGAGGCGTTGCCCGAGTGGCCTCCTTCACGGACGACGACGACCGGGCTGGCGGCGTGAGCCGCAACCTCCAGAGATGTCGCACCCAGCAGGAACGCGGGGAAGGCCCGTCGTCCGCGGGACCCGACGACGACGGTGTCGGCTCCCCGGGATGCCTCGATCAGCGCGGTCGTGGACGGGCCGATGTATCCCGCCGTGGTCACCTCGACGGCGGGGGCGGTAGCGAGCACCGTGTCCGTGGCGTCGTCGAGGACCGCCTGGCAGTGCGCTTTGACGATCTGCCGCGACAGGCCGAGAGCGTCGAGGTCGAAGCTGGGGTTCCAGGCGCTGACCAGTCGAAGCGGTATGCGGCGGGTCGCCGCCTCCCGGATCGCCCAGCGCAGGGCGGCCTCACTTCGGTGGGAGCCGTCGACGCCGACGACGACGGGGGGATGACGAAGGGTCGAGCTCATGGGGACCTCCTGGGTTCAGGCCCGGCCGACGGACCGGGAAATCGAGATGGTCGGACGACGGCGACCGGGCACTGGGCGCGGTGCAGCACGCTGCGGCTGACCGAACCGAGGAGGAGGCCGGCGAAGCCTCCCCGCCCCCGGCTGCCGACGACGAGGAGCTCTGCGCCGACCGATGCTTCTACCAGCAGGTCAGCCGGTCGACCGGGACCTACCTGGCTCTGCACGTCGACGTCGGGGTACTTGTCAGCCCAGGCAGCGACAGCCTCCGACGTGAGGAGCAGCTGGCCCGACTCCAGGTCGTTCCAGCTCTCCTCGAGCGCACTCAACGCGACGCTGCTGGTGTAGAAGCTGGGGTCCCACCCGTGGACCACCGTCAGGCCGACTCCGCGCCGCGCCGCCTGCTCGAATGCGTAGCCGGTGGCGTCGGAAGACAGATCCGAGCCGTCGACACCCACGACGACTCGACCGGGCTCCCCGCGCGGTGAGGAGCTTTCCCTCACGACGACGACGGGACAGAGCGCGTAGGACGCCAGCTGCATCGAGATGGATCCGATCAACAGCTCTCGTGCCGTACCCAGACCCCGTGAGCCGACGACCACGCTGTCGGCATCACGCGACGCCTCGACCAGCGCGGCCGTTGGGTGAGCGTGGACGACACTGGACTGCACCGTGACCCTCGGGGCCACGCTTCTGACGTGAGCTTCACCAGCGTCGAGGACGGACCGACACTCGTCGGTGACGCTCGGCAACAGCGAGTTTCCAACCTCCGGGGTGTCGAACTGCCACGCGCTCAGCAAGAGCAGCGGCCGACCTCGTCGGGCGGCGTCGTCGATGGCCCAGTCCAGGGCCAGCCGGCTGCCGGCCGAGCCGTCGAGTCCCACGACGACAGGGGCAACTTCCTTGGTACTCATCAGATCTCGCTCTCCGGCGACGGCGCGGCCAAGCCCTCCTAGCGCCACAGTGCGCTCGGTACGTCGCGCTGGACAGGGACCTTCGGCCCGGGTTCGGCTACTCAGACCGGGACCGCCCGCACGGCGCACTGAGCAGCCTTGAGGCATTGAGCGGCCACCGAGTGGCGGGCCGGCTTCGACGAAGCGGTGCCGACGACGAGCACGGCGGCGTTCGCTGAACGGGAGCGGATCACCCCAGTAGCACTTCCGCGGACGACCTCGAACACGCTGCGAGTCCTGGGGTGCCCGCGCAGAGCGTGTAAGCCCTCACGGAACAGGGCTTCTTCGCAGACCAGGCGGGCGTCCTCGGCGAGGTCGCTCGGCACGACCTGCAGGAAGTGCACGGGAGCGTGACGGTCGACCGCCTCTTCAACGGCGATCGACGCCACCGTGCCTGCGCTGCCGTCTCCGACGAGGACGGCCAGCACTTCAGCGGGTCGCCGCGAGGGGTACCCGAAGCGGTGGGTGTCTCTCGTCGCGGTGCTCACGAGCATCACCGTCGCTCGGTCGAACGTCCTGTGGCAGGGAAGAAGGTCCCGTCCCCATTGCGGATTCCGGTGCCCCGCCGGCCCGTACCATCGTGGCCGTGGGACCTGCGGAGGAGGAACCGTCGATCTCGTCGTCGTGGGCGGCGCAGTCCCTCGAGCTGGAGGACCTCCTCGACGAGCTGCGGACCCGGGCCTCATCGGCCCGCCGCTCCCAGCAGCGGTTGAGTCAGCTGCTGGATGCCGTTGTCGCGGTCAGCGCCGACCTCGACCTCGCCGAGGTGTTGGGACGGATCGTCGAGTCGGCGACCGCATTGGTCGATGCCCGCTACGGCGCGCTCGGTGTCCTCAGCGCGGACGGTGAACGACTCGTCGAGTTCGTCACCCGCGGCGTGTCGGTCGAGGAGCGCGCCGAGATCGGTCACCCGCCTCGGGGCCATGGTGTCCTGGGACTGCTGATCCGGGACCCCCGGCCACAGCGCCTGAAGGACATCGCGACACACCCCGACTCCTTCGGCTTCCCACCGAACCACCCTGAGATGCATACCTTCCTCGGCGTCCCGATCCGCATCCGCAACGAGGTCTTCGGCAACCTCTACATGGCGGAGAAGGGAGGACAGGCCGAGTTCTCCGAGGAGGACGAGGCCATCCTCGTCGCGCTGGCGGCCGCGGCCGGCGTCGCGATCGACAACGCGCGGCTCTTCGACGCCAGCCGACGGCAACGAGACTGGGCAGACGCCGTCGCGGAGATCACCCAGCTTCTCCTGGAGCGCGAGGACGAGGGAGCCGCGCTCGCCCTGGTCGCCCGCAGGGCCGTCGCGTTGAGCCGGGCTTCGGCGGCTTTCGTCGCGACCCTCGACGAGTCCGGCGAGCTGTGCGTCCGGGCCAACACCCAAGCGGGGGGCAGCGAGGCGGGGTCCTCGGCCACGGCTCAGCTCACGGCGTCCATGTGGCTGGACGTCCTCGCGGCGAGACAGCCCATCCTCCTTGCCGCCGTCCACGACACGGAGGACCCAACCTGGCTCAAGGAGCTGGTCGACGTCCTCGGCCCAGGCTCACCCGGCGCGACCGCCGTCCTGCCGCTCCCACCGGGTCACGGAGACGTGGGCCTCCTGGTCGTCTCCTGGGACTCGGAGGCTGAGAACCTCCCGATGGAGTCACAACCTGAGCTCACCGACTTCGCGCAACAGGCGGGTCTGGGGTTGCTGGCCGGACGGGCGCAACGAGACCGGTCGATGATGGCCATGCTCGACGACCGGGACCGGATCGCGCGGGACATGCATGACCACGTCATCCAGCGGCTGTTCGCTACGGGGCTGTCCCTGCAGTCCGCCCTCCGGATGGCCACGCATCCCACGGTGCAGTCACGGGTCGACGACGCCGTCGATGACATCGACGCGGCGATCAAGGAGATCCGGCAGGCGATCTACCAGCTTCACCGACCGGTTCGCGCCGAGGAGACGTCACGGCATCTGCAGTCATTGGTCGACTCGTTCACCGAGCCGCTCGGTTTCGCCGCGCAGCTGACGACGAGCGGCCCGCTGGATGGGCTGGGTCCAGCCTTGGCGTCGGAGGTGCTGGC
>DASTNV010000202.1:0-4702 GCA_035762725.1 Lapillicoccus sp.
CAGCGGGACGGACACCGTGTGCTCGCGGGGATGGACGAGGTGGGCCGTGGGGCGCTCGCCGGCCCGGTCACGGTCGGCGTGGTCGTCATCGACGAGGCCTGCCGCTCCGCGCCCGTGGGCGTCAAGGACTCCAAGCTGCTGACGCCGCTGGCCCGCGGGCGGATGGTGCGGCCGATCCAGCGGTGGGCCCGCGCGTACGCCGTTGGCCACGCCTCGCCCGCGGAGATCGATGAGATCGGGATCATGGGCGGCTTGCGGCTGGCCGGTATGCGGGCGCTCGCCACGGTCGCCGAGGCCGGCATCGTGCCGGACCTGGTCATCCTCGACGGCAACCACGACTGGCTGACCCCGCCGGACATGATCGGGCTGCTCGCCTTCGCCAACGACGAGGCACCACCGGTTCCGCCGGTGACGACGATGATCAAGGCCGACGTCAAGTGCTCCTCGGTCGCGGCGGCGTCGGTGCTCGCCAAGGTGGAGCGGGACGGCCTCATGGTGGCCATGGACGCCGATCACCCGGTCTACGGCTGGGCGGTCAACAAGGGGTACGCCGCGCCGGAGCACATGCTGGCGCTGGAGGCCCACGGGCCGTGCGTGCAGCACCGCCGGTCCTGGCGGCTGCCGGGCATGCCGAGCCTGGAGGAGCTGCTCGAGGACGGGGTGGTAGAACTGAGCGCGCTGGACATCGAGGTGCGTGGGTCCGAGGAGTCGACGGGGTGAGGGCGGTGAGTCGTCGATGAGTTCTGAGGATCTCGAGAAGTACGAGACCGAGATGGAGCTGCAGCTCTACCGGGAGTACCGCGACGTCGTCTCGCTCTTCTCGCACGTCGTCGAGACGGAGCGGCGCTTCTACCTGTGCAACCAGGTCGACATGAAGGTCCGCGGCGACGGCGGCGAGGTGTTCTTCGACGTGACGATGCACGACGCGTGGGTGTGGGACATCTACCGACCGGCCCGGTTCGTCAAGACGGTCCGCGTGGTGACGTTCAAGGACGTCAACATCGAGGAGCTCCCCAAGTCCGACCTGGAGATGCCCTCCTAGCTCTTTCCGGCGTCGGCGCGCTGGTTCCGCACACCGGCGGTAGCGGACGTACGGCTTTCTGAGCACTTTGAACGCACAGCGTTCTGAGCACAAATGCGTGCCTTGTCGGCGGCGGCCGGTAGCGTCCCCCGGTCATAGCGGGGGGACGTCGGCTCGTCCACATGGTGTGCGCGTTCCGTCCCACGATCCACAGCCGGTAGGCGGGGTGGTGCGCCGGCGCATACCGACCGGCACCGTGGGCGCATGGAGACACCGCGAGCCGCGACCGGCATGGCGTGGCGCACCGCGCACGGCCTCGGCGCCTACGGCGAGCGGATGGCCGAGCGTTACCTCACCGACCGCGGACTCGACGTCCTCGACCGGAACTGGCGGTGCGACCTCGGCGAGATCGACATCGTCGCGCGTGAGGGCGCGTGTCTCGTCGTCTGTGAGGTGAAGGCCCGGCGCAGCACGACGTTCGGCCAGCCCATCGAGGCCGTCAACTACCGCAAGCTGGCCCGGCTGCGTCGGCTCGCCGCCGTGTGGTTGGCCCAGCGGCGCCAAGCCGGCACACCTGTGGCCGGCATCGCCTCCGTACGCGTCGACGTCGTCGGGGTGCTGCGCCCCCGGCGCGGTCCCTGCCGAATCGAGCATGTCCGCGGAGCCTTCTCGTGACCCTCGGACGCACCCGATCCGTGGGGTTACGCGGCATCGTCGGATTCCTCGTCGACGTCGAAGTCGACGTCGCCTCCGGGCTGCCGGCCTTCAACATCGGCGGGTGCCCCGACAGCGCCTGTGCGCAGGCCCCTGACCGCGTCAAGGCCGCGGCGGCGAACTCCGGGCATCCCATCCCGTTGCGGCGCGTCATCGTCAACCTCTCGCCCGCGGCGATCCCCAAGCTCGGGTCCGGGTTCGACCTGGCCATCTGCGTGGCGGCACTCGTCGCGAGCGAGGCGATCCCACCGGCCGTGGTCCGCGACGTCGTCCACATCGGGGAGCTCGGTCTCGACGGCCGCGTTCGCTCGGTTCCGGGCGTACTCCCACTCGTCGTCGCCGCGGCCCGGAAGGGCGTCCGCCACGTTGTCGTCCCGCAGGCCAACGCGGGCGAGGCCCGGCTGGTCCCGGGCATTCAGGTGCATCCCGTTGAGACCCTCGACGAGCTGGTCGCTCGCTACATCGCGCTGGATCACGGGCTCGTGCCGGCGCCGGTGCCGGAGCCCGCCGCCACGCCGACGGTCCTCCCGCCCCTTCCCGACCTCGCCGACGTCGTGGGGCAGCACGACGCGCGCCGCGCGTTGGAGGTCGCCGCGGCGGGCGGGCATCACCTCTACCTCGTTGGGCCACCCGGTGGGGGCAAGACGATGCTCGCCGAGCGGCTCCCCGGCCTCTTGCCACCGCTCGACGACCACCAGGCCATGGAGGTCACGGCCATCGCGTCGATCCTCGGTCGACTGGGCCCTCGTGCGACTCTCGAGCGACGACCACCGTTCGTCGCCCCGCACCACGGCGCCTCCGGGGCCGCGATGATCGGCGGGGGCACTGCACGCGTGCTGCCCGGTGCGATCACGCAGGCGCACCACGGGGTGCTGTTCCTCGACGAGGCGCCGGAGTTCCAGCCGGCGGTCATCCAAGCCCTGCGCCAACCGATCGAGTCGGGCGACGTCGTCGTATCCCGGGCGATCGGTCGACAACGGTTCCCGTGCCGGTTTCAGCTGGTGCTGGCCGCCAACCCGTGCCCGTGCGGTTTCGGCTACGGCAAAGGCGTTCGGTGCCGATGCTCTCCGATCCGGCTCTCGCAGTACCAGGGCCGGCTCAAGGGTCCGGTCCTCGACCGCATCGACATCCAGGTCTTCGTACCCGCACCGTCGCGGGCGGCTCTGGTCGGTTCACCCGGCGAGTCGAGTGCCGACGTCGGGGCCCGGGTCGCGGCGGCGCGTGAACGACAGGCGGAACGCTGGGCCGGGACTTCGTGGCGTCTCAACGGCCACGTCCCCGGCCCGTTGCTTCGGAACGGCCGGTTCCGCCTGCCCTACCAGGTCACCGCCTCCATCGACATGGCACTGGACCGGGCCTTCCTGACCATGCGGGGCTACGACCGGTGCCTGCGACTGGCCTGGACGCTGTGCGACCTGCGTGACGGTGATCAGCCCAACGTCGACGACGTGGGCAGCGCCCTGGCGCTCCGGATGCCGGACGATCGGGTGGCGGCATGACTCAGGCCGAGCGGGCCGCTCGAGCGGCGTGGTCGCGCATCGCCGAGCCGGCTGACGAGCGCGCGCACGCGCTCGTCGAGCAGCTCGGTGCCGTCGAGGCATTCCGGTTGGCGCTGGCCGGCGACCCCCGCGTGCCAGAGGTGTTCCGTATGCGGGTCGACCGGTTCGGGGTCGACGCGCACCCGGACTCACAGCTGGTTGCCGCACAGGCCATCGGTGCCGCCGTCGTCTGCCCAGGCGATCCCGAGTGGCCCTCAGCTCTCGACGACCACCCGGTGCCGCCGCTCTGTCTCTGGGTGCGGGGCGACCCCGATCTCGCCCGCCTCAGCGGGCGTTCGGTCTCCGTCGTGGGTGCGCGGACCTGCACGGCGTACGGCGAGGCCGTCGCGACGGACTTCGGTTCCGGTTTGGCCGAACGTGGCTGGACCGTCGTGTCGGGGGCGGCCTTCGGGATCGACGGCGCCGCCCACCGAGGTGCTCTCGCGGTGGACGGACCCACGGTCGCCGTCCTCGCCGGCGGGGTCGACCGGCCCTACCCGCTGGCCCATTCGACTCTCATCGCTCGGATCGCCGAGGTCGGGTCGGTCATCTCGGAGGTGGCACCCGGTATGGCGCCGACCCGGCCCCGGTTCCTCCTCCGCAACCGGATCATCGCCACCATCTCGCGCGGAGTGGTAGTTGTCGAGGCTGCCCTGCGGTCGGGGTCCCTCAACACCGCACGGACGGCGGCCGAGATCGGACGCCCGGTCGGCGTCGTCCCCGGTCCGGTCACGTCGATGATGAGCGCCGGTTGTCACCAGGCGCGCCGCGACGGACTGGCCGAGATCGTCACCGACGTCGAGGAGGTCATCGACCTCGTCGGGGACCTTGGTCGCGATGCCGCTCCTCGGCGCAGCGCCGAGCCGGTCCTCACCGACCTGATCGAGCCCGGGGACGCCCGGGTCCTCGCGTCGGTCCCCGTGCGTCGGGGTCTGACGTCGATCGAGATCGCCGTGGCGGCCGCGGTCTCCGAGGGTGCAGCGACAGCGGCCCTCGGGCGCCTCGAGCTGCAGGGGTTCGTCCGTCGCGACGCTGCCGGCTGGCGCAAGGCGGTGATGCCCAAGTCCTGACGGCGTGATTTCAGTGCTGCGCCACGCGGATCGGGTTGTTGTCTGCGCGCGCACGGTTTGTCACCGTGACCACGTGACGGTTTCGCCTGCCCCAGGGGCAGCCTCGGCGCGCGAACCCCGCGTGGCCCATGGCGGACCCGGCGACGGCCCTCGACCTGATCACGGCGGACGTGGCGACGGCGGACGTGGTGACGGCGGACGTGGTGACGGCGGACGTGACGACGGCGGACGTGGCGACAGCGAACCCAAGGATGCGGGGCTCGTCGACGACTTCGTCCGGTACCTGCGTGCTGAACGAAGCCGGTCCGAGCACACCATCCGTGCGTATGCCTCAGACGTCACGAACCTCGGTCGACACC
>DASTNV010000203.1:0-12711 GCA_035762725.1 Lapillicoccus sp.
AGGGGCGGCAGGATGCCGAGGAGGATGAGCTCCGGCGTCACCTGGATGGCGGGGACCCCAGGGACGAACGACATGAGGATGCCGACCGCCGTCAGGACGAGGGGCGCCGAAGCGTTGTAGCGCCGGGCCAGCGCCGAGACCCCGATGACGACGGCCACGATGGCCAAGATGGTCAGCGCGATGGGCACGCGCCGATTCTGTCAGCCGGTCGGCGAGGGCGGCGCGCGGTCCGGTTCGGGGGCGGCCCGGAGCACGAGCGTGACGACGGCCGCGGCCACCATCGTCGCGCCGACCACCCAGAGCCCGGCCTTCTGCTGGCCGGTGAAGTCGGCCAGCCACCCGGTGATGTAGGGCGCCGCGAACCCCGAGAGGTTGCCGACCGAGTTGATCAGGGCGATCCCGCTGGCCGCGGCGATGCCCGACAGGAACGTTGTCGGCAGCGCCCAGAAGCACGGCAGGAAGGCCATGATGCCGATCGCGCAGATGCTCACCGCGACCATGGCGCCCACGGGGCTGCCGAGGTAGAGCGTCACGGGGATGGCCAGCCCACCGACGATCAGCGGCAGGGCAACGTGCCAGACCCGCTCGCGGGTCCGGTCGCCGTGCCGCGACCACAGGTACATCGCGATCGCCCCGAGCACGTAGGGGATCGCGTTGATGAACCCGCGCTCGACGATGCCGTACGTGACGTTGAACTGGGTCTCGAACCCCTTGATGATCGTCGGCAGGAAGAACCCCAACGCATACAGCCCATAGACGCCGCCGAAGTAGACGAAGGCGAGCGCCCAGACCCGTCCTCGAGTGAGCGACTGGCGCACGGACACCTCGTACCGGGCCGCCTTGGCCGACTCGTCGGCGTCCATCGCCGTGACCAGCGCGTCCCGCTCGTCGGACGGCATCCACGTGGCCTGCGCTGGGCGGTCGGTGAGGTAGAACCAGCAGATCACGCCGAAGATCACCGCCGGAATGCCCTCGAAGAGGAACATCGTCCGCCAGCCCTCGAGGCCGAACAGCCCGTGTCCCTGAGCGATGATCCAGGACGACAGCGGTGCGCCGATGGCCGACGAGAGCGGGATGGCCAGCATGAACAGCGCGACGATCCGGGTCCGGTCCTTCTGGGGGAACCAGTAGGTGAGGTAGAGGATGATCCCCGGGAAGAAGCCGGCCTCGGCCACGCCGAGGAGGAACCGGAGCGCGTAGAGCCACTGCTCGTTGGGCACCCACGTCATCAGCGTCGCGATGATGCCCCAGCTGACCATGATCCGGGCGATCCACCGCCGCGCCCCGAACCGGTGCAGCGCCATGTTGCTCGGCACCTCGAGCAGCAGGTACCCGATGAAGAACACACCCGAGGCCAGGCCGAACATCGTTTGGCTGAGCCCGAGGTCCTGGTTCATCCCGTTCGGTCCGGCGAACGAGATGTTCGTCCGATCGAGGTAGTTGATGAAGTAGAGGACCCCGAGGAACCAGATCAGCCGCTTGGCTGCTCGGCGCGACGCCGACTCGAGGATCGGGTCGGTGGTCGGGTTGGTCTGCTGCTCGGTCGTCATGGTCACGCCCCTGTGAGTGCCGATCCGGTATGCCGCCTTCCGACCTTAGAGCTCCTCGAGGACCGCGGACCGCAACGTGTCGAGGGGGACGCAGCCGAGGTCGAGGGCCTTGCGGTGGAACGTCTTCAGGTCGAATGCGCCGTTCTCACGCGCCTTGGCCTCCTCGCGCAGCTGGAGCCAGAGCCGCTCGCCGATCTTGTAGGACGGGGCCTGCCCCGGCCACCCGAGGTAGCGGTTGAGCTCGAACCGCAGCCACGCCTCGCCCTGGTTCGCATGGTTGGTGAGGAACTGCCACGCCTTGTCGTAGGTCCACTCACCGCCGCCGACCTCGTCCGGCGCCTCGAACCCGCAGTGGACGCCGATGTCGATGACGACCCGCGCCGCCCGGAGCGACTGCCCGTCGAGCCAGCCCATCCGGTGGCCCGGGTCCTCCATGTAGCCGAGCTCGGCCATCAGCCGCTCGGCATACAGGGCCCAGCCCTCGCCGTGCCCCGAGATCCACAGGTCGAGCCGCCGCCACTTGTTGAGGAGTGCGGAGTTGTACACGGCCTGCGCGCACTGGAGGTGATGGCCGGGGACACCCTCGTGGTAGACGGTTGTCAGCTCCTTCCACGTGCCGAAGGTGGTGACCCCCTTGGGAACCGACCACCACATCCGTCCCGGCCGGCTGAAGTCGTCGCTGGGGGGCGTGTAGTAGATCCCGCCCTGCTCGGTCGGCGCGATCATGCCCTCGATGGTGCGGATCGGGCCGGGGATGTCGAAGTGGACCTCGCCGAGGATCGCGATGGCCTCGTCGGCCTTGGTCTGCATCCACTCCTTGAGGGCCGGCTTCCCCTCGAGCTGGTATGCGGGGTCGGCCTCGAGCGCGGCGATGGCGTCCTTGACCGTGCCGCCGGGGACGATCCGCTCCGCGACCTCCCGCATCTGCGCGTCGAGGCGGGCGCACTCCTCGATGCCCCAGCGGTACGTCTCCTCGAGGTCGACGGTGGCGCCGACGAAGTAGCGCGACCAGAGCCGGTACCGGTCGATGCCCGCGGCATCGGCCTCCGGTGCGGCGTCCAGCAGCTCGTCGCGGAGGAAGTCGCCCAGGCTCCGGTATGCGTCGGCCGCCTGCGCGGCTGCGGCCGCCAGGGCCTCCCGCGTCGATCCGGTCAGCGGGGCGCCGTCCGCCGTGGCGTCGGCGACCACGGTGACGAAGTAGCCGTCGTCGGCCGTGAGGTCGGTGCACTGGACGATGCCCTGCTCGACCTGGCGCCGGGGCGCGACGTTGCCCTTGTCGCGAGCGGCGAGCAGCGCCTCGCGGTACTGCCCCAGCGCCGCCGGCAGCTTGGACATGCGGGTCGCGAACGTGGCCCAGTCCGCCTCGGACTTCTGCGGCATGAGGTCGAAGACGTCGCGGAGGTCCTGGAGCGGCGAGGCGATGACGTTGAGCGACATCTCGTCGAGCCCCGCGGCGTGGATCTCCTCGGCCAGACCCAGCCGGTCCTGCAGCGCCGCGATGGTGACCCGGTCGACGTCGTCCACCGGTTCGACCCCGGCGAGCGCCGCAAGGGTCCGCTGCCGCAGCTCCGACTGGGCGGCAAGGCCGGCAGGGGAGAAGTCGTCGAGGTCTTCCTCGTGACCGGGGATCCCGGCGTTCGTGGCCATGATGGGGCTCAGCGCGACGGCGCTGTCAAAGTACTCGTCCGCGACGCGGTCGGCGTCGGTGCGGGGGCGTTGGGTGGTCTCGGAAGTCACGCCCGCGAACGTATACCCGGGTCCGGACGGGGGTCATTCGGGTTTGTCTCGCGCATCTCGCGCAGTTCGCGCAGGGGCAGCGGCGCGACCAGCTGCACCACGGACTGGACCACCTCGAACCCGGTCGACTCGTAGAGGGCCGGCGCATGGTCCTGGCTCTCACTGTCGGCGAACAGGTAGAGCAGGCGCATTCCGGCGGCGCGGGTGGCCTCGAACGCCTGGCGCAGCATGGCCGTCGCGACCCCGCGCCGGCGCTCCTCCGGCAGCACCGCCAGCTCGCCCACCTGCATGGCTGACCGCTCCGGGGCAGACCGGCATACCGTCATGGCGCCGACCGGTCGCCCGTCGAGGGTGGCGAGGAACCACAGCGACGGGTCGTGACCCGGGACGCTGCTGCGACTGGCGAGGAAGGCGTCGAAGGACAGGTTGTCGTCGAACCCGAACGTCCCGGCAAACCCGGTGCGCATCACGGCAAAGACGTCGCGCGCGTCCGCGGCGGCGTGGATGACTAGACCATCCGGGACCGGTCGATGGTCGGTCCGGTCCGCATCGACGGGCGCCTCCATCACCCAGAGCACTCGTTCCAGGACGAAGCCGCGATCGTGGAGTCGGGCGATGCCCCGCTCGTCGCGGCCGGGGCGCTCGGTGCGTAGCTCGGGCCGGAGTGCGCCGTCGACCTGGCGACCGGCCCACCCGGACAGGTAGCGCCACCCGGCCGCCTCCAGCGCCCCAGCCTCGTCCTCCGCCAACTCGGGATTGGACACGACGACCGCGGTCGGCGACTCCGCGCCGGGCCGGGCCTGGCCGCTCCAGAACTGGACCAGCCGACTGTGCTGCCGAACCCCCAGAGCAGTTGCCGGCCAGGTCGCGCCAAGCAGGATTCGGATGATCTCGCGAGGAACGCGCGAGAAGCCAAGCAGGGCAACGCGATCCGCGGTAACGAGGCGGTACAGCTCGTCGACGTCGCCCTCCGTGAGGGGTGCCACGGCGTACCGGCCCGCCAACCCGCCCGGAAGCTCCCCGCTCACGTGAGGGAGTCTTCCGCCGGTGCGCCGACGCGCATCCCAAGGAGGAGCACCGTGCCGCCGACCAGGATGGCCGTCATCCCCGCGACCATCGCCCACGCGAGCGGCCGGCTCCAGACGATCTGCTCCCGAGCACGCAGCACCGCCAGTGCTGCCAAGGCCGCCATGACCATCGCTACCTCGACCAGCCGCACGATCGAGCTGATTCGGTTGTCGGAGAGCACCGCGAACGCCGCGACGCCCAGGCTCAGGACAGCTCCGACGACGCGGCCAGTGAGCGACGTGATCGCCCACGGCCAGACGAACGAGACGAGGTCAGGGACGAAGAACAGCACGGCACCCAGCGAGACCGCCACCACGCCGACAGCCACGAAGATCCGGCGTGTCCACGGGCCAATCCGCGGCTCGCCGACAGCCGGTGGGATCGCGGTACGCCGGTTTCGCACCCAGACCCAGGCCACGAGGAACGGCGCCACGACATAGAGCGCCGTCCAGATCCAGAACGTCACATGGCCGTGTGTGAACCGGTCCCAGTGGACGAACGTCGCCACGCCGAGCAGCGCGGCGAAGAGGACCACCGGCGGGAACCCTGCGGCCACGGTGTGCCACTGCCTCGTGCGGAGGACGCCGACGAAGAACCAGACTCCGCCCGCATACGCACTGGCCAGCAGCATCGCCGTCATCGTCGGCGCGATCGGCCAGGCGAACAGCTCGCCGGTGCGCCCCGGGAAGACGTAGAGGAGGACGAACCCCGCGACCAGAAAGGGCATGATCCCGGCCGCGACCGCCCGCGTCGGGGGGAGCACCCGATCGTCGAGAGGCCGGACGGCCGTCGTCATTCTCGGACGGTAGCCCCGTTCCACCACCGCAGAATGCGAATCGCCATGAGGGTGACCCATCGTGATGGCTCTCCGACCCGTTCCATGGCGAACCAGACGCGTCCTCGCGGCTGCCACTCGAGCGGCCAGCGGCCGTCCCCCGCGCGCATACTCTCCAGGTGCCCGGCGGCTTCGGCCAGTCGGCGGTCGGGCGCCGCTCCCGTCACGGAGCTCGCGGTACGGAAGTAGTCCAGCCCGCGCAGCACGGTGTGGTGCCACCGGTACGGGAAGCCGAGCAGCAGGAGGTCTGGGTCTGCCGTCTCCCCGGTCGAAAGCCGCCGGAAGAGGTGGCGGTCCAGGAGGTATGCCTCGCCATCCGCCCGCGCGGCACGGGAGCCGGCCGTGCCACCCGTGGCCTGCTCGAAGGCCCACAGCCCCTCGAGGACATTGATGGTCGAGTGGAACGAGGAGCGGGTCGACCCGTTCGCGCGCTCGCAGTTCCAGCCGCCATCGGGCTGTTGCTCGCCGACCAGCCGATCGACCAGCGGCGCCATGTCGACGCCGAAGTAGACGCCGTCGGTCACGGTGCGGCCGTTGATGCACTCCTCGACCTCGCCACCCCAATAGGGCAGGTCGTCGTACTCCCACCGCCCGTTCTCGCCGATCAGCCGGACCGTCTCCTTGGCGCGCGAGGAGGACGGGTCGAACCCGAGCGCCCGCAGGTCGCCGAGGACGTGCATGGTCGACGTCCACGGCTGGCCCTCGGCCTCCCACTCCTCGCGGGAGAAGACGCCGGGGAAGCAGGCGCCGCCGTCCCATAGCCCGTCGGCGTCCTGGTGGGCGAGGAGCTGAGCGCCCCATCCCTCGTGTTCGACGCGCCGTCGCTCGGGCCACCACTCGTCGTCCGGGGCGTCGAGGAGGTCGCGCATGGCCTGCCACCGGACCGCCGGGTCGCCCGCCATCAACCAGCTGGTCACCTGCTCGTCGGTCATGGTCGCCACGCTAGGCGGGGTTGCGGACGATCGGCGTCCGCTACTGCGCCAGACTCACGCTGCTCATGTTGAAGTCGGACACCCGCACCGGCGGCATCGCCGCCCGGGTGAACCAGTCGCCCCACTCGCGCGGGTAGCAGCGCTCGGTGGCGCCGGCCTCGAGGATCCGGTCCAGCAGGTCGAGCGGCGACTCGTTCCACCGGAAGTTGTTCACCGCGCCGACCACCTCACCATCGTCGACGAGGTACACCCCGTCACGAGTCAGGCCGGTGAGCAGCAGCGTCTGCGGGTCGACCACCCGGATGTACCACAGGGTCGAGAGCAGGAGTCCGCGCGAGGTGCCGGCCACCAGATCGTCGAGGCTGGCGGTCGCGCCGGGAACCTCGAGAACGAGGTTGTCGACCTCGGGCCGGATCGCGGTGTCGTGCGACGACGCATACGCGCGTGAGCCGGTGAGGGAGACGAGCGCGCCGTCCGCCAGCACGTCCTGGCGCGGCAGTGGCAGCCCGTTGTCGAACACCGACGTGTCCGACGTCGACGCGCGGGCGACGACGAACGGCGCACACTCCAGCCCCGGCCGAGCCGGGTCGCTGAACAGTGCCAGCGGTAGCCGGGAGAGCCGTTCGCCGAGCTTTCCCGAGTAGGCGGACCGCCCCTCGTCGGCGGCCCGGGCCCCCGACTCCCAGTACGCCTCGACCAGCAGGTCGGCCATTGCCGTGGGCGGCAGGATCGTCTCGTACCGCCCCGCCGGCAGGTCGATCCGGCGTTCCGCCCAGCCGAGCCGGCGGGTGAGCTCGGCGTCGGCCGCGGCGACGTCGGCTTCGGACTGGTCCCGGAGTGAGAAGGCGAGGTAGCTGGAGGCGGACCAGTCCGCGTTCTTGACGTTCATCTCCAGCCGGCCGGTGGGCTGGACGTGACGCAGCCGCACCCCGGTCGAGGTCCCCACGTAGACCGAGTCGACGATCTGCTCGGCGAACCCGAAGTGCTGCCGACCGGTCCCGCCGCCCGCGAACGCCTCGCCGAGATCGGCCGCCACCTGCGCGAACGCGCCGACGCTGGTCGTCTCCGGCGCCAACCCGAAGTCGGTGCCGGCGCCGGCCTGGTCGGGCGTGACCAGTGGTGCCGCGTCCGGTGCCGGGTCGGCGGCGCGCGCGGCGGCCTCGGCGTCGGCGACCAGCTCGCGGACCGCGTCGGTGTCGGTCACGGTGCGGCCGACCACTCCGGCCGCCGCCCCGATGGTGGCGATCACGGTGACCTCGCGCGACGACATCTCGCCGTTCGTGGTCAGCGAACTGCCGGCCCAGCGGAGGTTGGCCTCGGAGCGGTCGGTGACGATGACGACGGTGCCGTCCGTGGTGGCCGCGCCCAGGGCGGCCTCCACCAGCGCCTGGGGCGAGTCGAGGCGGGCCATCAGGCGCGCTTCACGAAGTACTCGGTGAACTCGCGACACCGGCCGCGGTCGTCGAACCGGATGACGAAGCAGTTGTCGAAGACCTGAATGACCGGACCGCCCGGCGCCTCGAGGTACGTCGAGCTGCCGGTCGCGACGACGACGTCGCCGTCGACGGCCACCGGCGAGTATGCGGCGGAGTAGGTCCCGGGGTCGTCCCGCGTCGACGCGGTGTCGGAGGACGGGTCCCCGAGCCACGAGGTCACGACCGCGTCGCGGCCGACGATGGGGTCGTCGTGCGGGTGGTACCGGTAGGCGACGTCGTCGGCGAACAGCGCGGCGATCTGGTCGCGGTCGTAGGTGAGCCAGGCGGCGACGTAGGCGTCCAGCCAGGCCTGGGCGGCGGCGTGGTCCATTGCGGTCACGTTATCGGCCGCCTTCCTCGACGGTGTTGAGGATGCGAACCCCACGGAAGAGGGCCGCCGGGGTGCCGTGGCTGGCCGGTGAGACCTGACCGGGCTGCGCCTTGCCGCAGTTGAGCGCGCCACCGCGATAGAACGTCGAGGGTCCGCCGACGGCCTCCATCGACCGCCAGAAGTCGGTGGTCGTCGCCTGGTACGCCACGTCGCGCACCTGGCCGGCCAGCCGCCCGTTCTCGATCCGGAAGAACCGTTGCCCCGTGAACTGGAAGTTGTAGCGCTGCATGTCGATCGACCACGACTTGTCGCCGACGATGTAGAGGCCGTCCTCCACCTGCGCGAGGAGGTCGTCGAGAGTCCCGCCCGCGGGGTCCGGCTGGAGGCTGACGTTGACCATCCGCTGCAGCGGCACGTGCCGGGCGCTGTCCGCATACGCCGCGCCGTTGCTGCGACCGAGGCCCTTGAGCGCGGCCATCGCGCGGTCGGTCTGGTACCCGACGAGGATCCCGTCCTTGACGATGTCCCAGTGCTGCCCGGCGACGCCCTCGTCGTCCCAGCCGACGCTGGCCAGTCCCCAGTCGGTGTCGCGGTCGCCGGTGACGTTCATGACCGGCGAGCCGTACTGGAACGTGCCGAGCTTGTCGAAGGTCGCGAAGGAGGTGCCGGCATACGCCGCTTCGTAGCCAAGGACGCGGTCCAGCTCGGTTGCGTGGCCTATGGATTCGTGGATCGTGAGGAAGAGGTTCGAGCCGTCGATGATCAGGTCGTACTCGCCCGCCCGGATCGACGGCGCCTTGATCTTCGAGGCCAGCAGCTCGGGGATCTCGGCGATCTCACCGGCGAGGTTGGCGTCGGTGGAGAGGACGTACTCCCACCCGGCCACCGCCGGCGGCGCGAGGGTGCGCATCGTCTCGAACGAGCCGGTCGACCGGTCGACGGCCGTGGCGGTCAGCTCCGGCTCGATGCGGACCCGGGTCTGCGTCGTCGTGGTGCCGGCGAGGTCCGCGTAGTAGACGTTCTCACGCACCGCTTGCAGCGTTGTCCGCGTGTGCGCGACACCGTCGCCGGCCTTGAGCCGTTCGGTGAGGTCGAGCAGGGCCTCCACCTTGTTGGCATCGGAGACGTCGAACGGGTCGACGCGGTACGGGGAGGACCACTGCCGGTCGGGGTAGGCGGGTTCGTCCGCGAGCTCGACCCGCTCGGTCGACACCGGCCGGCTGGCCCTCGCCACCTCGACGGCGCGGTCGGCGAGGCGCGCGGCCTCCTCCGGCGCGAGGACGATGCCCGCAGCGAACCCCCAGCAGCCGTCGTGGACGACGCGCACCGCGAGGCCGACGTCGTCCGCCGTGATCGAGGTCTCCAGGTCGAGGTCCTGCAGCGCGAGGTACTGGCTGCGGGTTGACACGACCCGCAGCGCCGCATACTCGGCGCCGAGCTCGCGCGCGCGGGACAGAGCCGCATCGGCGAGCGCGCTCAGCGGCAGGCCGAGGAACTCGGCGTTCACTCCGGGCATGGTGATCAACCTAGCCGCGGGTACCGGGCGAAGAGCTCGGCGGCCGCGTCGCCGAACCCGTCCGGCTGGTCCGCGTCGGCGAACGTCCGTGCGATCTCGCGCATCTCCGCCTCCCACCGCCAGCCCTTAGCGGCGGCGGAGCGCCGGGCCGAGACCAACCGCTCCGCCAACGCGGGCTGGGAGATCGCCCACTCGGCGTCTAGGACGTCGTCGATGTCGAGCCGCGAGGCCGTCTCGTGGGCCGCGAGGAGCAGGGCCGCGCTGATCTTGGTCCAGGCCGCGTAGGTCATCTTGGTCGCCGATGCAGCGAATGGCCCGGCTCCGTCGACGACCACCGGCTCGAGGCGTGCGTCGAGGAACAGTCGGGCCGCCTCGCTGGCTCGCTCACCGGAGAGGTAGAGGCGGGTCGTCCCCGGCTCGCTCGGAGGAGAGCCGATGATCCCGCCGTCCACGTAAGCCGCGCCGCTCGCCTCGACGACCCGGGCGACGTCGGCGGCTGTCGCGGGGCTGACCGCGTTGGCGTCGACGTAGAGGCCGGTGAAGCCGGCGACGGACTCGGCGACGTCGATCGCGTGGCCCGGCGGGCATACCGAGAGCAGGACGTCGCAGTCGCGGACGTCGTCGGTCGGGGTCAGTCCGGCCGCCTCGGCCCGGCGACGGGTCTCTGCGCTGCGCCCCTCAGGCCGCCAGCGCACGTCGTTCCCGGTCTCGACGAGGGCGGCCCCGATGGCCGCGCCCATCTCGCCAGGATGCAGGACGGCGACGCGCGGCACGCCCGCCAACCTATGCGGTCAGCCGCCCAGGTCAGTACCCGTGGACATCCGCGCCCCCTCGTGGACCTCGACACTCCGTCCGTTCGGACGCTAGTGCGGGTCCACAGACCCCGCGACCCGAGACGGATCATCCGCAGGGCGCCGCGCCGACAGGCACTACCGAATTTGCCCGCCAGGATGCGTGCTGAGGGGTCGCCTTGGCTCTCTGTGGTGCCTGTTGGGCGGGCGCGTGGGTCAGCGGGGCATTCCTGACGCCCGCCAGCCTCCGGGCCTCGGACCATAGGCCGGCGAGCCCAGTCGCGCCGCCGGCGAGGCCCAGCCGCGTGCGGCCGGCGGAGGCTCGGACTCACCGGAGCCGCCGGCCGCGACGAGGACGGCGACCAGCGCGGCGAGCTCCTCCGCGGTGGGGTTCCCACGAACCACCCGGAGCACCGGCGTCTCCTCGGAGCTCATAGGGGAATGTTCCCGTGCTTCTTCGGCGGCAGCGTCTCGCGCTTCGTCTTCAGCGCGCGCAGTGCCCGGGTGACGTTCATCCGCGTGTTGGACGGGGAGATCACCGTGTCGATGTAGCCGCGCTCGGCCGCGATGTAGGGGTTCGCGAGGTGCTCCTCGTACTCCTGCACGAAGGTCGCGCGCACCTCGTCGACGTCTCGACCTTCAGCCTCTGCCGCGGCAATCTCCTTGCGGTACAAGATGTTCACCGCACCTTGGGCACCCATGACCGCAATTTGCGCGGTCGGCCAGGCGAGGTTGATGTCGGCGCCGAGGTGCTTAGACCCCATGACGTCGTACGCCCCGCCGTACGCCTTGCGGGTGATCACCGTGACGAGCGGAACCGTCGCCTCCGCATACGCGTAGATCAGCTTGGCCCCGCGACGGATGATGCCGTCCCACTCCTGGTCGGTGCCGGGAAGGAAGCCCGGTACGTCGACGAAGGTGAGCACCGGCAGGTTGAACGCGTCGCAGGTGCGGACGAACCGGGCGGCCTTCTCCGAGGCGTCGATGTCGAGGCAGCCGGCGAACTGCATCGGCTGGTTCGCGACAACTCCGATGGCCATCCCGTCCACGCGCGCGAACCCGGTGATGATGTTGGGCGCGAAGATCGGCTGGACCTCGAGGAACTCCTCGTCGTCGACGACGTGCCGGATCACGTCGTGCATGTCGTACGGCTGGTTCGGACTGTCAGGGATGCAGGTGTCCAGCCAGAGGTCCTCGTCGGTGACGTCGAGCTCACCGCCACCCTCGTATGCCGGTGGCTCCTCGAGGTTGTTCGACGGCAGGTAGGAGAGCAGCGCCTTGACGTAGTCGATGGCGTCCTGCTCGTCGGTGCCCATGTAGTGGGCGACACCGGACTTGGTGTTGTGGGTGCGCGCGCCGCCGAGGTCCTCGAAGGCGACGTCCTCGCCGGTGACCGTCTTGATGACGTCGGGCCCGGTGATGAACATGTGCGACGTCTGGTCGACCATCACCGTGAAGTCGGTGATGGCGGGGGAGTAGACCGCGCCGCCCGCGCAGGGCCCCATGATCAGCGAGATCTGGGGGACCACGCCGCTCGCGTGGACGTTGCGCCGGAAGATCTCGCCGTAGAGGCCGAGGCTGACCACGCCCTCCTGGATCCGCGCGCCGCCGGAGTCGTTGAGCCCGATGACCGGGCAGCCGATCTTCATGGCGAAGTCCATGACCTTGACGATCTTCTCGCCGAAGACCTGGCCGAGGGAGCCGCCGAAGACCGTGAAGTCCTGCGCGAAGACCGCCACCTGGCGGCCGTCGATCTGGCCGTAGCCGGTGACCACGCCGTCGCCGTAGGGCCGGTTCTTCTCCTGGCCGAACGCGGTGCTCCGGTGTCGCGCGTACTTGTCCATCTCGATGAACGTGCCCTTGTCGAGGAGCATCTCGAGGCGCTCCCGGGCGGTCTTCTTGCCGCGGGCGTGCTGTTTCTCGACCGCCCGCTCTGACCCGGCGTGCGCGACCTCGGCGACGCGGCGCTTGAGGTCGGCCAGCTTGCCCGCGGTCGTGGACAGGTCGAGCTCGGGCTCCGCATCACTGGCCATGGCCGGAGAATAGCCTTGCCCCTCATGGCCGGTTCCCTCGATCGCGACGCCCTGTATGCGGCGTTGGTCACGTCTGGTTCGCCGTGGCGGGACGTCGAGCACCACGCGACGATCGGCTCGACCAACGCCCGCGCGGCCTGGCTCGCCGAGCCCTGGCGGGTGGTCGTCTCGGACCACCAGAGCGAGGGCCGGGGCCGGCTGGCCCGCACTTGGGAGGCGCCCGCGGGGACATCCGTCTCCGTGTCGGCGACCGTCCCGGTCCCGGAGGCGGGCCAGGCCTGGCTGCCGCTGCTCGCCGGAGTCGCCGTCGCCGAGGCGGTCACGTCGGTCGCCGAGCTGGCCGCCGACCTCAAGTGGCCCAACGACGTCCTGCTCCCCTCGGACGGCGACCGGAAGGTCTGCGGTGTCCTGTGCGAGGTCGTCCAAGCGCCGAGCGGCGGCTG
>DASTNV010000204.1:0-2634 GCA_035762725.1 Lapillicoccus sp.
CCGCGAAGTATCGGAGCGAAGCGCAGAACTTCGTGGGGTGAAGATCAGGCGCCGACCTTGTCCGCGGCGGCCGTGGTGGCCTTGCGCGCGCGGGGGGCGGTCTTGCGAGCGGAGGTGCTCGCCGCCTTGGTACGGGTGGTGGTCGCCTTGGCGCCCTTGCGCGCGGTGGTGCGGGTGCGCTTCGCCGCCGAGGCGGTCTTGGCGCCGGCGTCCTGGATCACGTCCGCGATGACGTCGGAAGCGGCGTCCGCGTCCTTGATCTCGCGGCCGACGACGTCGGTGACGACGCCCGCGACCCGAACGGCCTGGTGGCGGCCGGTGGTGATGGTCGCCTTGGCCGAGGCCTGGGTGTCGGCCACGGCCTTGCGGACCGTGGTGACGGCGCCCTTGCCGAGCGCGACGGTCTGCTCCGCCTGCGCGACGAGGTCCTGGGTGGACTTCTGGGTACGGATCCGCTTGACGAGCTCCTCGCCGCGGGCGGCGAACGCGTCGTACTGCTGCTGGGCCTTGCCGGCCAGCTCGAGGCCCCGCTCGAGGACGACGGCGGGCGCGTCCTGGACCTGCTTCTGGACCTGCTTCTGGACGGCCTTGGTGTCGACCGAGGTGATGGTCTTGCCGGCGGCCGAGGCCTGGGTACGGGCCGCGCGCAGCTTCTCGGCGGCGAGGTCGGTCACGCCGACGACCGCGTAGACCGGGGTCGCGTCGGTAACCGTCTTCTTGAGGTCGGTGGTGAACGTCATGTCACTTCTCCTTGTGTGTTCTGGTCGTGGGGGCCGTGGCTGCTGTGCCACCTGGCCCGACGAAGGACTCGTAGACGTCGACCAGCACGGCTCGCTGCCGGTCGGTCAGAGCGGGGTCCTTCGCGATCGCCTCGAGGACGGACGGGCCTTCGTATGCAGGAACGGGCCTCTCGTCGAGGATCCCGGCGCGCACGTAGAGGGTCTCCGCGGAGACCTCGAGTCCGCGAGCGAGCTGCTGGAGGATCTCCGCGCTCGGCTTCTTCAGACCCCGCTCAATCTGGCTGAGGTAGGGGTTCGAGACGCCGGCGAGCTCGGAGAGCTGACGCAGCGACAGCTTGGCGTTCTGCCGCTGCTCCTTGAGGAACGAGCCCAGGTCATGGATCTGACCCTGCAGGTGGTCCTGCAGATCTGGGAGCTCCGGGGGCAGCTTGCTCACGTCCTCTATTGTGCTTGCTCCAGTTAGCACTTTGCAAACTGGGGACAGCGTGAGCCCGCTCACACCCCTCGTGTGAACCCGCCGCCTGCACCCGCCGACTTCTCGGCACGTGATGAGGAATCGCGGGCCGACATCCGAAATGTCGGAATACTTCTCATCACGTGCGGAGAAGTTGAGCCGGGCGGGTCAGCGGCGTTTGACGCCCAGCAGGTCGCGGGCCTCGGACGTCGTGAGGGGTGGGCGCTGCATCAGCGTCGCCAGCTCCGCGGCCCGGGAGACGAGCTCGTCGTTGTGCTGGACGGCGCGACCGCGCGCATACACGAGGTTGTCCTCCATGCCGACCCTCAGGTGCCCGCCGGCGGAGAGTGCGGCCGCGGCGATCGACAGGTGGGTCCGCCCGATCCCGGTCGCGGACCAGCTGGTGACCTGCGGCGGAAGCAGGGCGACCCCGGCCATCAGCGCGGCCGTAGTCCCCGGCATACCCCCCGGAACCCCCGTCACGAAGTCCACGTGCACCTTGCCCCCGAACGGCAGCCCCTCATGGTCGAGCAGCCGGCCCAGCGCCCAGACGTGGCCGAGGTCGAACAGCTCGAACTCCGGAACCACCTCCCGCTCGATGGTCTGCCGGTACAGCGTCACCATGAACGGCCAGGGGTTGAGGAACACGTCGTCGCCGAAGTTGGTCGTGCCGCAGGTCAGCGAGCAGGAGTCCGGCTCGGCGTCGAGCACGGTGAGCCGCTGGTCGAGCGGGTCGTGCACCGAACCGCCGGTCGACAGCTGGACGATGAGATCGGTCGCCGATCGAATTGCCTCCACCGACGCCCGCAACAAACCAGGATCCAGCGTCGGCTGGTGCGCCGCGTCCCGGATGTGCAGGTGGATCATCGACGCGCCGGCCGACTCGCAGCGAACCGCGGTGTCGACCAGCTCCTCGAGGGTGGTCGGGAGCTGGGGTACGTCGGCCTTGCTCGACTCGGCGCCGGTCGGCGCGACGGTGATGAGGGTTCCCACGGCCCGAGAGCCTATGTCGGGGTCCCCGCGAAGTATCGGAGCGAAGCGCGGGGTCCCTGCGACGTAGCGACGCGAAGCGGCGCACGTCGTGGGGAGAACTTCGGGGAGTGACTAGGGTGCGACGACAACCTCCTGGGCGGCGGCGATCCCGCCGGCCAGCAGAGGTGCATCCACGGCTGTGTTGCGCTTCACCAGCGCCAACGCGATCGGCCCCAGCTCGTGATGCCGCGCCACCGAGGTCACGAAACCCACCGTCCGGTCACCGAGGACGACGTCTGCACCGCGGTCCGGCAGCACGTGCCCCGAACCGTCCAGGTGGAGGAACACCAGGCGCCGCGGCGGCCGGCCGAGGTTGTGGACCCGGGCGACCGTCTCCTGCCCGCGGTAGCACCCCTTGTGCAGGTGTACCGCGGTCCGCAGCCAGTCGACCTCGTGGACGATCGTGCG
>DASTNV010000205.1:0-8775 GCA_035762725.1 Lapillicoccus sp.
GTCGAGTGGTACCGGCGGTGCGACTCGGTCCACCGGTCCAGCAGCTCGGCGCCGGCGGCGGCGACCTCGTCGGCGTCGGCACGGGGGCTCAGCGACCCGACGTCCTGGGTCCACCAGGTGATGAGGGCCGGCACGCGGGCCAGTCTCGCAGGGCCCGCGGCGTAGACACCGGCGGGCGTTTGTCGCCCAAAACGGCCCTGGCGAGCCGTGACGGCGGACCAACGCTCGCTCGTGTGCACGTTTACCTCATCAGGCGTCCAGCCCTGATTCCGGCAAAACCGGCCAAAACGCTGCGGATAGCCAGCACACTCCGCAGGTGCGATCCGAGACGACCTGGACTCCTCCGCCATCGTGGCCTCGACCACCCGACGGCTGGCGACCGCCGCCGAACTGGAGACCCGACCCAGCATGGGGCCCGGCACCACCGGGCTGGCAGTTCGAGGTACCGGCCGTCGATACCCGACCCTGGTACGCCAAGAAGCGCGTGATCCTTCCCGGTATCGCTGTGGGCCTCCTGCTCGCCGGTGGTTTGGCAAATGCGACGGCCTCGGGTGGCCCGCAGCCGACACCTCCCCGCCCGGCTGCCGCCCCGACGAACTCAACTACGTCGGTAGCGACTCCCGATCCACAAGCCGTGGCGGCCAAAGTTGCGGCCGACAAAGCCGCTGCGGACAAGGCTGCGGCCGACAAGGCTGCCGCGGACAAGGCTGCCGCAGATCAAGCTGCAGCCGATAAGGCTGCCACGGAGAAAGCCGCTGCGGACAAGGCTGCTGCGGACAAGGCCGCCGCCGACAAGGCCGCGCCGCTCGTCTCGTCCGAGACGACCTCCGAACTGCGCGACTACGCCAACTGCAAAGAGCTGAACGGGGATTACCCGCACGGAGTTGGACGCTCTGGGGCCGTGGACAAGGTCAGTGGCGGTGGTGCAGGAGTGACGACCTTCACGCGCAACGATGACCTCTACGCGCTCAACTCCGAAAGCGACGGCGACAAGGACGGTATTGCCTGCGAGAAGCGCTAGGCCGGAACGGTCTCGGCGAGCTCGGCGGGCAGATCGGCCGAGTGCACGACGGTCAGCTCCGAGACGGCGCGGGTGAGGACGACATAGAGGCGGCGGAGGCCGGTGCGTTCGTCCGGCTCGTCGGCAGCGATCGTCGCGGGCTCGACGACGACGACGCGGTCGAACTCGAGACCCTTGGCCACCGTCGCCGGGACGACGTCGACCTGGTGGTCGACGTCGCCATGGTCGGCGCCGAGGACACCGTGGCCGATCCCCATCTGGGTCAACGCTGCCGACACGACCGGCATCAGCCCGTTCGGTGTGATGACCCCCACTGATCCCGGCTCCGCGGCCAGCCGACCGACGACCGCCGCGACCTCGGACGGGACCTCGGCCACGGCCACACGAACCAGGTCGAGCCGACCCGGGTTCTCTCGCACCGACACCGGCGCGCCGAGCCCGGGCGCCATCGACGGCAGCAACCGAGCGGCGAAGTCGATCACCGAGGCCGGTACCCGGAACCCGCGGTCCAGCACCTCGATGTGGCCGTCCGCCTTGCCGAGGTGGGCGAGTGACTCGGACCAGGAGTCGGTCGCCCACGGCGTCGTGCCCTGGGCGATGTCACCGAGCACCGTCGCCGAACCGGTCGAGCAGCGCCGCCCGACGGCGCGCAGCTGCATCGGCGAGAGGTCCTGCGCCTCGTCGAGGACGACATGGCCGAGGCTCGGGGTGCGCTCCAACAGGTCGGTCAGCTCGTCGAGGAGGACCAGGTCCGCAGCCGACCAGCGCGCCGCCCCCTTGGACCGTGGCGGTGCCGCCCAAAGCAGCATCGCCTGCTCGTCCTCGGTCAGCAGCCCGTTCGCGGACGCGGCCAGCGTCTCCGCCGACGACAGCAGGTCGACCAGCACCTGTCGCGGGTCCAGCTTCGGCCAGACCTGACCGGCGTACGCCTTCACCACCGCCGACCTCGCCACGGCGTCCTGCACCCGGTCGTCCGGGGAGTCGCCGCTGCGCTCCATCGCCAGCAGGACGTGGTGCGCCAGCCGTTGGGGGAGGACCTGCCGGGCCGCCTCGTACCGGATGGTCCGTCCGCGCAGCTCCTCGAGCACCTCGGTGACGGTGTATGCCGGCACCCGCCACTTCCGCGCGCCGCGGGGCACGACCAGCGCCTCGGTGGCCGGACGTACGTGCGCCCAGACCGCGCGCTCCAAGACCTCGGCGAGCCGCGCGTCGCCCTTGAGGACGGCCACCTCGGTCGGGTCGGTGCCGCGTACGCGAATGTCGCCGGCCACCAGCTCCTCGGCGGTGGTGTGCCGGACCTCCACCTCGCCCAGCGCCGGCAGGACCGCGCCGATGTGGTCGAGGAAGGCGCGGTTCGGACCGACGACGAGGACGCCGGACCGCAGCAGCCGGTCGCGGAACGCGTACAGCAGCCACGCCGCTCGGTGCAGGCCGACCGCGGTCTTGCCGGTACCCGGGGCTCCCTGGACGCATACCGTCGTGCCGGCGTCGGCCCGGACGATCTCGTCCTGCTCGGGCTGGATCGTCGCCACGATGTCGCGCATGGGGCCGACGCGGGGCCGCTCGATCTCGTCGACGAGGATCTGGCTGCGCGTGACGTCGCCGGCCTCGGGCGACTCGAGGTGCTCGTCCTCGTACGCGGTGAGGCGCCCGCGGTCGACCCCGAAGCGGCGCCGCAGCCGGACGCCCATCGGTGTGCCGCGGGAGGCGCGGTAGAACGCGCCGGACAGCTCGGCCCGCCAGTCGATGACGACCGGGTCGCCCAGCTCGTCGTTGACGTGGCGGCGCCCGATGTACCACCGCTCCTGGCCGTGCTCCTCCTGGGTGAGGTCGAGGCGGCCGAAGAACAGCGCGGTCGTCGGGTCGTCGACGAGCTGCTCGGCCCGCCGCGCCAGCGTCATGGCGAGGAACTCGTCCGACACCCGGTCGCCGCCGGATGCCCGCGCGGACAGGGTCTTCTCGCGCATCCGGGCGAGCTCGCGGCGGGCGTTCTCGAGGTATGCCTGTTCGCCCGCCAGCTCGTCGACCGCGGTGTGTTCGGGCATACGAAAAGGGGCCTTCCACAGGTGGGCGCTGCTCAGGGGAAGCGCGTCAATCTACCTGTGGAAGGCCCCACGGAGGCAACCGGTTTCGCAGCCCAGAGGATGCCAGGGAAGGGGCGAACCCGGTGCCTCACCCTCAGCCGGGACGGGCGGCGAGGGTGACCTGGATGTCCTGCTTCTGCGAGCCGCGGATGACGGTGATGGTCACCGTGTCCCCGACCTTGTGCTCGTGGATGTTCGCGACCAGCGCCTCCGAGGAGTCGATGGGCTTGCCGTCGATGGCGATGACCGCGTCCTGCGCCTTCAGGCCGGCCTGCGCCGCCGGCGTGCCGTCCGAGACCGACTGGATCAGCGCGGCCTGGCGCTTGCTGCTGCCGTCGGTGACGGTGGTGTCGCCCGCGCTGACCCCGATGTACGCGTGCTGCGCGGTGCCCGTGGCGATGAGCTGGTCGGCGATCGACTTGGCCTCGTTCACCGGGATGGCGAACCCGATTCCGATGTTGCCGCTCTGGCCGCCGCCGGACGATCCGAGCGAGGCGATCGAGCTGTTGATGCCGATGAGCTTGCCGTCGGCCGTGACGAGTGCGCCACCGGAGTTGCCCGGGTTGATGGCGGCCGACGTCTGGATCGCGTTGGTGACCACGGTGTCCGAAGTCCCTTGCTGCTGCTGGAGACCCGGGAGCTGGCCCTGGCCCTGCTGACCCTGGTTGCCCTCCGCGGCTTGCGTGGTCACCGGGCGGTTCAACGCGCTGACGATCCCGGTGGTGACCGTGCCGGAGAGGCCGAGCGGGTTGCCGATGGCCATCACCGGCTGGCCGACGACCAGCTGCGAGGAGTCGCCGATGGACATCGGGACGAGGTCGCTCGGCGGGTTGTTCAGCATGAGCACCGCGAGGTCGGTGGACGGGTCGGTGCCGACGATCTTGGCGTCGTAGGTCCGACCGTCGTTGAGGGTCACGTTGATCGTCGCGTTGCTGCCCGCGCCCGTCGCGACGTGGTTGTTGGTGATGATGTGGCCCTTGTTGTCGATGATGACGCCGGAGCCCTGACCCTCGGCCTGACCGCTCTGGACGGAGATCGAGACGACGCTCGGAGCGACCGCCTTGGCGGTGGCGGTCCAGTCGGGGGCCGCCGCGTTGCCCTGGATGACCTGCGGCGACGTCGAGCCGTTGCTCTGCGTCGTGGCGGCCGGCGACGAGGACGGGGCCGGGGAGGCATACCGGGTGGCGGCGTAGGTGCCGCCGCTGGCAAGCGCCGCAGCGAGAATCGCGACGGCGGTCATCTGACCGAGGCCCCGGTTGGGCTTGGCCTTCGGGGCCGGAGTCGGCGTCGGGGTGGCCGGCGGGTACGTCGGGTAGCCGCCGTTGCCGCCGGTCGACGGGGTGCCGTACCAGTCGGTGCGGGGCTGCTCGTGGGTGTCCGGCGTCCCGAAGCCGTAGCTCGGGAAGGCGCGGGGAGCCTCGCTCGAGCCGGTCTGCTCGTGCGTGGGGATGCTGGTGGTCTCGGGCGAGCCCTGGCCGAGCCACTGGTGGGCGGACGGCTCCTGCGGGGCGTTCTCGCCCGGGCTGGTCCTCGTGCGGTCCGGGTGGATGTCCTGCTGCGTCATGGTTTTCGCTACTCCTCTGGGTGACTTTCCTCTAGTCGACCTCCTCGTCGTCAAGACCCGCTGTCGCGTCACTGTGAGCATGCTGTGGGAGTTCGAGGGTGAACGTCGCGCCTCCTCCGGGCGTCGCCGAGACGCCGACGGAGCCGTGGTGGGCGCTGACGATGGCGGCCACGATGGCCAGACCGAGACCGGTTCCGCCGGTCGCGCCGGTGCCGCGGCGGCTGCGCGCGGGATCGCCCCGGTAGAACCGTTCGAAGACGCGACGCGTGTGGACGGGGTCGATGCCGTCGCCGTGGTCGCGGACCTCCAGCGCGGCGCAGCCGTTGGTGCGGTTACCGACCGCGATCTCGATCGGGGTACCGGCCGGGGTGTGGTGGAGCGCGTTGGAGACGAGGTTGGTGACCACCTGGCGGAGCCGCTGCTCGTCGCCGAGGACGTGCACCGGTCCGAGTGGCCCGTCCAGGCCGATCAGGCGGATGTGGCGGTCCGGGGCGAGGACCCGCGCGTCCTGGGTGGCATCGCCGCCGAGGACGGCGAGGTCGACGTCGTCGAAGACGACCGGGCGCTCGCCCTCGAGCCGGGCCAGGACGAGCAGGTCCTCGACCAGCCCGGACATCCGCGACGCCTCGCTCTCGATCCGACCGAAGGCGCTGGCGATGTCCTCCGGCTGGCGCACCGCGCCCTGGCGGTAGAGCTCGGCATAGCCGCGGACCGTCGCGAGCGGGGTCCGCAGCTCGTGCGAGGCGTCGGCGACAAACTGGCGCATGTGCTCCTCACTGGCCTCGCGCACCGTGAAGGACTGCTCGATCTGGGCGAGCATCGCGTTGAGGGAGCGCGAGAGCGACGCGACCTCGTCACGGGTGCCCGGATCGGGCACGCGTTGGGTCAGGTCGCCGGCGGCGATGGCGGCCGCGGTGTCCTCGATCCGGGTCAGCGGGCGGAAGGCGCGGCGGACCGCATACCAGCCGATTCCCAGCGCGGCGGCGAGCACGACGACACCGATGAGCAGGGCGTAGCCGAGGAAGCTTCCGAGAGTCGCCTCCATCTGCCGCAGCGGTACGGCGACGACGTAGACGGCGTCGCGGTCCGTGTTGATGCCGGCGATGGCTCGCCAGCGCAGGTCGCTGTCGATCGGGCCCGCGGAGTCGATGGTGAACGGCTGCGACGTCGTGACTCTGGGATCGCTGCGGCTGAGGCCGGGGATGGCCGGTTCGACGCCGGGTTCGGTGGCCGCCTCCGCGAGCTTGAGCACGCCGCTGCCGTCGAGCCGGTAGAGGCGGACGGTGAAGTTCGGCTGGATCGTCTGGGCGCCGCCGCTCTCGTAGGCGACCGCCGCGGCGATCTCGGCGTAGGTGTGCAGCTCCTCGTCGGTGCGGTCGAGCAGGTAGCTGCGCATCAGCGCCGTGACGATGAGGCTCGATGCGGCGAGGGCTGCCGCGAGAAGGACGGCGACGACCGTGAGCAGGCGTACCCGCAGAGGTATGCCGCGAACGGCACCTCGCAGGGCCGGGGAGCTCACCCCGCGGGGGTGCCCGGGGGCAGCCGCAGCACGTAGCCGACCCCGCGCTTGGTGTGGATCAGCGCGGGCTCGACGGTGTCGATCTTGCGGCGCAGGTACGAGATGTAGGACTCGACGATGCCGGACTCGCCGCGGAAGTCGTAGTCCCAGACGTGGTCGAGGATCTGCGCCTTGGAGAGCACCCGGTTCGGGTTGAGCATGAGGTAGCGCAGCAGCTTGAACTCGGTCGGCGAGACCTCGATGACGCGGCCGCCGCGACGGACCTCGTGGGAGTCGTCGTCGAGCTCGAGGTCGTGGAAGCTCAGCGTGGCCGTGCTCGTCTCGTCGCCGCGGGTCCGCCGGAGGACGGCGCGGATCCGAGCCACGACCTCTTCGAGGCTGAACGGTTTGGTGACGTAGTCGTCGCCGCCGACGGTGAGGCCCTTGATCTTGTCGTCGACCGAGTCGCGGGCGGTGACGAAGACGATCGGCAGCTGGCGCCCGGACTCACGCAGGCGTCGGGTCACCTCGAAGCCGTCCATGTCGGGGAGCATCACGTCGAGGACGACGAGGTCAGGGTTGCGCTCCGAGGCGCTGTTGATCGCGGAGCGCCCGTCGTTGGCGACGGAGACGTCGAACCCGGCGAACCGGAGCGAGGTCGCGAGCAGCTCGCGGATGTTTGGTTCGTCCTCGACGACGAGCAGCGAGGCCTCGGCGGTGGCGGTGTCAACGGTCACGTCGGAAAGTGTGATGAGAATTCCTGGGAGTTTACTGGGAGTCCGCCGAACCCGCGGGCGGCTGGTCCCGCTTCCAGACTCGCGTTGATGCGAGTTTCGACGGCCGGGGCGCCTGGAAACTCGCATCAACGGGTGTCCGGAAGCGAGAAACGGGCACGGAGAACCGTGACGGAACGGCCGTGGGTCACGGAGGTGAGTGGGCGTGTCCGAGACGACAGCACCGGATCAACGGTCCGGTGGCGAGAGCACGAGCACGGTGCTCGTCGCCCTGTTCGCCAACCTCGCGATCGCCGTCGCGAAGGGCGTGGCGACGCTGATCACCGGCTCCGCGGCGATGGCCGCCGAGACCGCGCACTCCGTGGCCGACACGGCGAACCAGATCTTCCTGCTCACCGCCCTGCGCCACAGCCGGAAGCCGGCCGACGTCGAGCACCCGTTGGGGTACGGGCGGACCCGCTACTTCTGGTCCCTCCTGGCCGCCGGGTCGATCTTCGTCACCGGAGCCCTCTACTCGGCATACGAGGGCATCGAGTCGCTGCTGTCCGGTGGCCACGAGCTGACCAGCCCGGTCGTCTCGTACGTGGTGCTGGCCGTGGCGTTCGTCCTCGAGAGCGTGTCGCTGACCAAGGCGGTTCGGCAGACCCGGCGCGAGGCGCGGGAGCACGACCAGAAGTTCCGGACCTTCCTGCGCTACAGCGACGACCCGACGGCGACCACCGTCGTCTTCGAGGACAGCGCCGCGGTCATCGGCCTGGTGCTGGCCGCCGGCGGCATCGCGCTCCACCAGGTGACCGGCTCGAGCGTGCCGGACGCCGTCGCCAGCCTGTTGATCGCCGTCCTCCTGGCTGTCGTAGCCGTGCGGCTCGGGCGCGCCAACATGCGGCTTCTCACCGGAGTGCAGGCGGACCCGCGTCTGGTTCGCGCAATCCACGACTGGCTCGATGAGCAGCCCGAGGTGGAGGCCGTCGTCGACCTGCTCACCGTGTTGGTCGGCACCGACCAGGTGGTGGTCGGCGCTCGGCTCGACGTCCGCGACGAGCTGACGGCGGGGGAGGTCGAGCGGGCCACGGTGCGGATGGGCGTCGAGATGCGCCGCCGGTTCCCGGACGTGGCGGAGGCGTTCCTCGAACCGGTACCGCGTGACGACCCGGAGGTGCGTCGGCGGGTTCGGGACCGGTACGGCGCCGAGATAGCCGACCGCTTGGGATAGGCCTCCGGGCGCCTGTATCTGAGCGGTGGCTTCGTGACTCCTGTGAGGTGCCCGGTCAGACGGACCGGGTACCACCACGCTCGAGACGGGGCTCGAGTACCTCGCAGAAAGTGCCCGTACCCGTATGAAGCTCATCAAGCCCCTGCTCGTCGCTCTCATCGCTTTCGTCGCGGCTCTCACGATGGCCGGTCCGGCCTCGGCCGCGGCGGCGAAGTTCCACAGCGCGACCAGCAGCGTCAACTCGTCCGGCGCTCTCGTGGTCTCCTTCGACGAGCGCGGCCTCGGCAACGACAACGTGGACTACACGCTCACGGCCGACGCCACCGCGCTCTACGCGTGCATCAACGGCGGCGGCAAGCACCCGCAGGCCGCCAACAAGGAGTCCTTCGAGGACAGCGTCTCCGGTGGCGCCAGCTTCGAGCCGAAGAACGGGCGCGTGATCGCGTCCATCACCGTCGGCCCGCTGCAGGCTCCCCAGTTCCAGTGCCCGAACGGCCAGCGGCGCGTTCTCGCGGCAGTCACCTACACCAACATCGTGCTGACCGACACCACCAACGGCACCAGCGTTGCGGTCGCCGACGCTTCACGGGTCCTCGTCGCGGTCTGACCCGCTTCTTAACACCGGTTGGTGCCAGTTTCGGCCCGCGTCAGCGGCCGAAAC
>DASTNV010000206.1:0-8282 GCA_035762725.1 Lapillicoccus sp.
GTCAGTGAGGAGACCAGGGCGCCGACCGTGCCGGCGGGGTAGAGGAGGCCGAGCAGCTCGGGTCGCTCGAGGACGTCCTGGGCCAGTGCGGGGAAGATGACCGTCGGCATCGCCATGAGCATGGCGACCATGTCGATGATGTAGGTGCCGAGCAGGTCACGGCGACGGACCGCATACGTCAGTCCCTCCCCGATGCCGCGGAGGCTCGGCGGGGTGGCATCCTCGACCGGCGGGTAGCGGCGCATCCGCACGAACAGCACGGTGGCGATGGCGATGCCGATGACGTCGATGAGGTAGCACCACGAGGTGCCCACTGCGTGGAGGAGGACGCCGCCGATGGCCGGACCGGCCAGCATGCCGGTCTGGATGCCCACCGAGGACAGCGCCACTGCCGCCGGCAGCTGGTCGTGCTCGACGGTGCGGGGGATGAGCGCCTCGCGCGACGGGCGTTGCAGCGACTGCGCCCCGGCCAGGAACGCCGCGACGACGAAGATGACCCAGATCTGGGGTTCCGGGAGGAACGCGTTCACGACGAGGACGCTGGTGAGGACGACCTGGGCGACCCCGGTCCAGACGAGCAGGGTGCGGCGGTCCATGTGGTCGGCCAGCGCGCCGCCCCAGAGTCCGAACACGATGAGGGGGATCAGCTCGACGATGCCGACGGCGCCGACCATGAAGTTGGAGCCGGTCAGGTCGTAGATCTGGTACGGCACCGCGACGTAGGTCATCATCCCGCCGAGGTAGAACACCGTCCCGGCGAGCAGGAGCAGCCGGTAGTCGCGGGACTGGCGGAAGGGCGTGACGTCCATCCGCAGCCGCGCGACGACGTCCAGCCAGGCCACGTCGGTGAGTGTGCCGCGCCGCCCGGGCGCGGACAACGGCTATTTCGGGGCGGAGCCGCGCAGGGCGCCCACGACGACGTAGTTGCCGAGATACTCGGAGTGGTTCGGGGCGACGATGCAGCTGATCGCGACAACGGTGTCGGGCCGTACCGTAACCACCTCCGGGGTTGAGGTGAGCTTGTCGAACGGAACGGACAGCACCGTCGTGACCGCGTAAACAAAGACACCGCGGGTGGTCGTGAGGGTCACGACGTCACCGGTACGGACGTCCTGGAGGTGGCTGAAGACGCCCTTGGTGACATCGTCGGGGTGGTACCGGTTCGAGTGTCCGGTGACGAAAGTCGTGTCCCTGCCGGGGACCGTGGGTGGCGCACCCAGGTCGATCCGGGCGACCTTGTCGAAGGTCGGAGCGTCGTAGCAGGGGAGGCCGGGGACCTCGCAGTTCTCGGAGGCATTGTACCGGGCCAAGCCCGAGGATCCGGCGCGCAGGAGTGTGGTGCCGCCGCGGTCGACCCGGAACCCGGTCAGCTCGCCTTGGGGCACGGGGGCGATCGTCCTCGGCAGGGACGGGTCGAGGACGGGAGGCAGCGCCGCCGCTGCGGTGGACGGCGACGGGGCGGGGGCGGCTGACGTAGTGGACGGGACTGCCGTCGTGGCGATCGACAGGGGCGCAGCGCTGGTCGGCTCCGCTGCCGGCGGAGGGTCGGCCGAGCTGCACCCGGCCGCGAGCGCGAGCAACGCCGCCGCGAGCACGGCGCTGCCCGCGAGGTGGCGTCGGCGAGCGGTCATGATGTCAAGCATCCCCGAGCGCCGCCGGCGCGCGACTCGGTCCCGCGCCGGCGACGGTCAATCCGTTACTCGCTCCTGCTGCCCTTGCGCATCACGCGCGGGAGCCGCCCGCCGGTGACCAGCGCGACCAGGCCGAGCAGGGCCACAGCGAGCCAGCCGGCCTTGTTCGGGGTGGTGCTCCCGGTGTCGGAGGTCACGCCGGCCTTGACCGGCTGCAGCGGGTAGGTCGTGACGCTCGACACCGGTGCCGCGGCGGTCGTCGTGGTCGACGGCGGGGTGGTGTGCGTCGTCGTGGTCGACGGCGGCGGGGTGGTGTGCGTCGTCGTGGTGCTCGGCGGCGGCTTCGTGGTTGTCGTGCGCGGCGGCGTCGGCGGCGTGCTCGGCGGCGGCGTGGGAGCGGCGCAGACGTCGACACTCGGCTCAGGGTTGAGCTTCGGCGTGTTGGCGACGACGACGACGGATCGGAACTGGCCGTCCTTGAACTCCTGGCCGACTGAGACCTCACCGTCGTAGCCGAGCAACGAGTGGTTGTCGACCCAGATCGGGTTCTGGCCGGTCTGTAGACGCTCGGCCTGACCCGGCTTGCTGACGTACTTGCAGACGTAGGACTTGTGGACCTTTTCCGGGGCGGCGGACGCTACCCCGGTGCTACCAACGATGGCGATCATCGACCCGACGGCGACTCCGCCACCGACGAGCCGGACGACGAGGGTCGTCCGCGAACGGCCCGGACTCTGGACGCGGTCTCGCGTCATCGACATACCTGCCCCCTTGTGCGTGGATGGAGAGTCGTCCTGGGTGCCCCCGCAGGCAGGACTGGGCGGGCCCAAAGGCGGACCCAGGATCAGCATGCTCCTGACGGCGCCGTCGTGCGCGCGCTATCCCCAGAACACGTCCACTTGCTTGCGTACGGCTTCTCGGCCTCCAGTCCGGCATGTTGTCCACGACGGAGGTTTCCCCACTTGACGCAGCGTCGAGCGACATGACGCCCGTTGCAACTAGCGTCAACTCGCTCGACGCTGCGTCAAGTCGACAACCCGGGAACCGGCGCTGACGGGCATACCTGGCTCGACCCACCCCACTAGGCTCACGAACCGTGAACATCGTCTTCGTCGAGCCGGCTTTCCCGAACAACCAGCGCCGGTTCGTCGCGGCCCTGGCGAGCGTCGGCGCGAACGTCATCGGCGTCGGCGAGTCACCCGAGGGGGCCCTCGGCGACGAGCTGCGCAGGCAGATGGGCGCGTACTACCAGGTCTCCAACGTCACCGACGAACAGCAGCTGGACGCGGCCGTCCGGTGGGCCCAGGACCAGGTGTGGGTGGACCGGCTCGAGTCGACGATCGAGTCGCACCAGATGACCGCCGCCCGGGTCCGCGAGTGGCGCGGCATACCTGGCACGTCGGTCCGCACCACCTGGCTGTGCCGCGACAAGCCGTCGATGAAGGAGGCGCTCCGCCAGGCCGGCGTCCCCACCGCTGCCTCAGCCGCCGTCGAGACCGCCGACGCCGCTCGGGCCTTCGCCCGGCACGTCGGGTACCCGCTGATCCTCAAGCCTCGGGCCGGCGCCGGCGCATTGGGGACGACCCGGGTCGACAACGACCACGAGCTCGACGCGGCCCTGGGCGCCTTCGGCGGCGCCGACTCCATCGCCATCGAGGAGTTCGTCGAGGGCCACGAGGGGTTCTACGACACCATTGCCGTGAACGGCCACGTCATCCACGACTGGGCCACCCACTACTACCCGAACGTCCTCGAGGCCATGCGGCACCGCTGGATCTCGCCGGAGTTCGTCACGACGAACCGGATCGACCAGTCCTCGTTCTACGGCGAGGTCCGCGAGCTGGGGGCGCGGGTGATCCAGGCGCTCGGCATCGAGACGTCCGCCACCCACATGGAGTGGTTCTACGGGCCGAAGGGACTGCGGTTCTCCGAGATCGGCTGCCGGCCGCCGGGCGTCGGCGCGTGGGACCTCTACTCCGCGGCCAACGACGTCGACGTCTACCGGGAGTGGGCCAACTGCATCGTCCACGGTGGCCCGGACCGGGCGCTGTCCCGGCAGTACTCCGCGGGCATCGTCGCCCTGCGGCCGTCGAATGACGGGTCGATCCTGGGGTACAGCGGCCTCGATGAGATTCGCGACCGTTACAACCAGTGGGTCATCGACGCCCACCTGCCCGACCCCGGCAGCGGCACGCAGCCGGTCGAGGCGGGGTACATGGCCAACGCCTACATCCGGATGAAGCACCCCGACTACGACGTGCTGCGGGGGATGCTCGACGACGTCGGGCGGACCGTCCACGTCCACGCGGGATGACGCGGTAGGTATGGCGTCGACCCACTTGCTGGGCCCGCAGCGGTTCCTCACGACCGCGGGGGCCGTCGTGCGGGGGCTCGACGTCGACGGACCGGTCGCCACCATCACCGCGGGATGGGAGGAGCGCGAGTCCGCCGACGACGAGCTGGACTCGGTCATGGACGGCCGCTCCCTGAACCTGCGGCTGTTCGAACGGATGATGGACGTCCTCGAACGCGACACCGTGGTCGCCGAGGCAGCGCTGGCCCTCCGCGACGCGGTCGACGACCTCGCGGGCGCCTACGGCATCCGACTCCACCACGCGCTCGACTCGGTCTACGCGCTCCGCCGTCGGAAGGGCCGGGAGGACGTCCTGGCCGCCGCCTACAGCGACGGCATCGACGCGGTGCGACGGCTCGACCAGTGGTACCTCGACGAGCTGCGCGCGCTCTACGGCGAGGCGTATGCGTCGGGGGCGGCGGGCGCCAGCGAGCTCTGGGCACAGCACCGGGGGGAGGTCGCCGAGGCGCTCGCGGGTTCGTCGGTCCTCGCGGTCGCCGGCGGCCACGTCGGCATGCTGCTGCGGACGATGCAGTTCTTCTCCGTCCGGCCGCCGACCGAGCTTCCCGTCGTCGCGTGGTCGGCTGGCGCCATGGTCATGACGCGAACCGTGGTGCTGTTCAACGACTTCGCTCAAGTACACCCGGGCGCGGAGGTCTGGGACCGTGGCCTCGCGCGGGTCGAGCACGTCATCGCCCTCCCGCACGCGCGACGGCGGATCCACCTCGACGACCGCGTCCGCACCCAGACCTTCGTGCGCCGGTTCGAGGGGTATGCCTGTCTCCTCCTCGACGACGGGGCTCGCGTCGAGGTCGGTCCCGACGGGGCCCTGCCCGCGGGAGCCCGGGTGCTGCGCGCGGACGGCACCGTCGGCGTCGTCGAGGACGCGGCATGACGTCGCCCGCGACCACCGCGCCCACCAGTGGGTTCACCCGCAAGCTGGCCATCAACCGGCTGCGCGACCGGCTGGCGACCGCGGACGCCGGAGCGGTCGACCGGTTCCTCCAACGGTTCTCCGCGCCGATCATCGAGGGCCGTTTCGCGACGTTCCTCTGGCGGGGCGATGCGGACGAGGTGATGGTGCGGCACCGGGTGGTCGGCCTGCCGGACCCCCTCCCCTTGCGGCGGTTGCTCGACACCGATCTCTGGTACGTCACGATCGAGCTGCCCGAGGGCTCGCGGGTCGAGTACCAGTTCGAGATCGTTCGCGGCGAGTTCCGTGAGCAGTACCTCAACGACCCGCTCAACCCCCGCGTCGCGCACGGACCCTTCGGATCACAGTCGGTGGCGGCGGCATCCGGCTACGTCGTGCCGTCGTGGACGCTGCCTGACCCCGAGGCACGTCCCGGCTCGATCGAGTCGATCTCCATGCGCAGCAAGGCTCTTCGTCGCGAGCAGTGGATCCGGCTCTACCGACCCGCGCGGTTCCTCGCGGTGCGGCGCTACCCGCTGCTCATCGTCCACGACGGCGACGACTACCTGAACTACGCGGCCGCCAAGACCGTCCTCGACAACCTCATCCACCGCGGCGAGGTTGCTCCACTCGTCGCGGCGTTCGTGCCGCCGGGGAACCGCCTGGTCGAGTATGCGAACCACGCGCCGCACGCCCGCTTCATCGCCCGGGAGCTGGTGCCCTTCCTCACCGAGGAGCTGCCGCTTGTCGACCTCCCGGACGGCCGGTGCCTGATGGGCTCGAGCTTCGGGGGAGTGGCCTCGCTGTCGACCGCGGTGCGGTACCCCTCCGTGTTCGGTTCGCTTCTGCTCGAGTCGGGGTCGTTCGTCTTCACCGACATCGGCGCGGAGCACGGCGGCGGACCCGTCTTCGACCCGGTGGTCAAGTTCGTCAACGCCTTTCGCGCCCGCCCGAAGGTCGTGGCGGACCGGATCTTCCAGACCTGCGGGATCTACGAGCCGCTCATCACGCCGAACCGGTCGATGGTCTCGACGTTCCGGGACACGGGGATGGACGTGCGATACGTCGAGGCTCGTGACGGCCACAACTGGGAGAACTGGCGTGACCGGCTGCGGGACGCATTGACCTGGATCTTCCCCGGCGAGCAGAAGTTCGTCTACGAGTAGAGAGGCTGGACGAGTGGACAAGGTGGTTGAGCGTTGGTACTCGCCGCGCACGCAGCGCGAGCTGACCCTGGCCCGGTGGGGTCACTACGGGACGCCGTTGCTGGTCTTCCCGACGGCCGGCGGTGACGCGGAGGAGATCGAGCGCCACCACCTGGTCGCCCATCTCGCCGAGGCCGTGGACGGAGGGCAGATCAAGGTCTACTCGGTCGACTCGACCGCGGGACGCGCCCTCGCGACCCATGAGGGCTCGCCGGAGCACCGGATGTGGCTGTTCAACCAGTACCACGACGCGATCGCCTCGGAGGTGGTCCCAGCCATCCATGCCGACACCGGCGGTCACGAGATCATCGCGGCCGGCTCCTCGATCGGCGCGTTCAACGCGCTGGCGATGGTCTGCCGGTATCCGCACCTGTTCCGGGCGGCGATCTGCCTGAGCGGGACCTACCACATGGAGAAGTTCATCGGCGGGTTCAACGACGACCTGTACTTCTCCTCGCCGGTGCACTTCGTCGCCGGTCTGGAGGGACCGCAGCTCGACCTGCTGCGCCGCCGGTTCGTGGTGCTGGCGTCCGGTTCGGGACGGTGGGAGGACACCGGCGAGTCGTGGGCGGTCGCAAAGGTGTTGGGGGAGAAGGGGATTCCCAACCGGGTCGATGACTGGGGCCCGTCCTACGACCACGACTGGCCGACCTGGTGGCAGATGCTCCCGACCTACGTCCGCGAGATCGTCGGATGAGCGATGCCGCCCTGGTGGCGGCCGTCGACGGGTTGATGGCACGGGCGCGCGCCGATCTCGAGCGGCTCGTGGCGATCCCGTCGATCGCGTCGGAGGACCGGCTCCCGGTGCCCGAGGGCCGCGCGACGGCGGAGCTGGTCGCGTCCCTTTACCGCAAGGTCGGCGTCACCGACCTGGACCTTGTCGACGCCGACGACGGCAGCGTGGTCGTCATCGGGCGTAGCGAGGGACCCGAGGGCGCGCCGCGGGTCCTGCTCTACACCCACTACGACGTCCAACCCGTCGGCGAGCTGTCGGCATGGAGCTCCGACCCGTGGACGCTCACCGAACGCGACGGCCGTTGGTATGCGCGGGGGGCCGCCGACTGCAAGGGCAACCTGGTCATGCACCTGACTGCGCTTCGCGCCCTGCGCGACGTGGACGGTGGCTGGCCGGTGTCGCTCACCGTGGTCTGCGAGGGCTCCGAGGAGATGTCGACCGGCGGGCTGGAGCGGCTGGTCGAGGCCCGACCCGAGCTGTTCGCGGCCGACGTCATCGTCGTGGCGGACTCGGGCAACGTGGAGGCGGGCGTCCCGACGGTGACCACGTCGTTGCGCGGCACCGGGAGCGTGCTCGTCACGGTCCGGACGCTGGAGGGACCGGTGCACTCGGGGCAGTTCGGGGGAGCAGCGCCCGACGCGATGGCCGCGCTGATCCGGGTCCTGGGCACACTGCGCGACGAGGCGGGCGCGACGACCGTGACCGGTGTCCCGGCCGACGGGAGCTGGAGCGGAGCGGCATACCCGGTTGAGCGGTTCCGTTCCGACGCGGGCGTTCTCGACGGGGTGGACGTCATCGGCGGCGCCGACGTGGCGGCCTCCCTGTGGGCGCGCCCGGTCGCGACGGTGCTAGCCATCGAGGGACCGGCGGTGAAAGACGTGACCGCGTCGGTGTCGGCGGAGGCGCGGGCCGTCGTGAACCTCAGGGTGCCGCCAGGCGTCGACGCAGCGGCGGCGCAGCAGCGGCTCGTGGACCAGCTGAGCGCTGCC
Organism: Lapillicoccus sp.; assembly: GCA_035762725.1. GTDB lineage: Bacteria > Actinomycetota > Actinomycetes > Actinomycetales > Dermatophilaceae > Lapillicoccus. Next base: position 7,828 of record DASTNV010000206.1, read on the forward strand.
GTCCCCTGGAACGCACGAATCACCGTGGAGCCAAAGACGCTGGGACGGCCGTTCTCGGCGCGGACGGACGGACCGGCATACGCCGCGTTGGGGAAGGCGATGGAGGAGGCGTTCGGCCAGCCGATGGTCCAGACCGGTCAGGGCGGGGCGATCCCCTTGTGCGTGGCCCTGGCCGAGGCCAACCCGGGGGCCGAGATCCTCCTCATCGGGGTCGAGGAGCCGGCCAGCCGGATCCACGCCCCGAACGAGAGCGTTAGCCCCGACGAGCTGCGCCGGACCGCCCTGGCCGAGGCGTTCTTCCTCCGCGCCCTCGGACTTCCGCCGACGTGACGCAGCGTCGAGCGACTCGACGCACGTTGGACCATGCGTCGACTCGCTCGACGTTGCGTCAACTCGAGCGGGGCGAGGGGAGGGTCGGGCGGGGAACGGAGAGTGGGCGTCGGAGCCCGGGGTCG
>DASTNV010000207.1:0-3818 GCA_035762725.1 Lapillicoccus sp.
GCGCTGGTGCTCCATCTCCTGCTTCGCGCCGTAGAACCCGTGGAGGAGGGAGCGGTTGTGGGTACCGCTCAACCACGTGTTCGTGGCTCGGAACTGGAACGCCGCGATCTCCGGGTCCGCCTTGACGGCGTCCAAGGTGGCGAACAGGGTTGCGGTGTCGACGCCATTCCTCATGGCGCCGGACATGGTGTCGGTCATGACTGGCCTTTCGGGTCGGACGGGTGCGGAGACGGGCTCGTCCCCGTTCGAGTCTGGGCGGCCACGACCCCGGGCCTCATGAGTCGGCCCTACTCAGAAATGGCGCTCAGATACCCATCTCTCGAGCGCGCGACACGGCCTGCGCCCTGGTGTGCACGCCGAGCTTTTCGAGGATCGCGGCCACGTGGTTGCCTGCCGTCCGTACCGAGACGACCAGTCGGTCCGCGATGTCGGCGTTACTGAGCCCGTCGGCCAGGAGGCCGAGGACCTCCACTTGTCGCGCCGTCAGCCCGGCCGGGTTCTCGCGGGTACTCACGGCCGGACCCCGAGGGATGCTGACCCCGGCCACCCGAAGACGGCGCCGCAACCGTTGCGCCAGCGGCGCGGCGCCGAGGGCGTCGAGAGCCGCGACAGCGGCCAGCTGCTCGAGCGCCGAGGGGCTCTCGCCCCGAGCCGCGGCGGCCTCGTAGGGGTACCCGCGAGCCGACCACGCCTGCTGGGCTTCGCGCCAGCGACCGGCCGACAAGAGGGTGTTGGGGTTGTCCGGCGGCGAGCCCGTCAGGTCCACTCGCTCCCCCGCCCGGGTCAGCCAGAGGCCCAGCTCGGCCTGGATGGCGGGGACGCCACGCCACGCGGCCTCGGCGTGCACGGGGGTGGCGACGCGGCGAATCCGGTCGGCATCGTCGCGCAGCCACGCCTCCTCGCAGACCAGGGAAGCCGCCGGGCCGATGCGCTGCAGCTCCTCCAGGGACTGGGCCAGCTGCCACGTCTCCTCGATGGAGTCCGGGTCCGCTCGGCCGGAACGAAGGCGGGCCCGGTTGAGCAGAATGAGCGCTGGGCAGCGGACCGTCGCCGACGCCGTCACTCCGAGCTGTGCAGCAGTGATCGCGTCGTCCCACCGTCCTCGGGCGAGAGCGACCATCCCCTGCTCCACGGTCATGTATTGGAGGAAGCCGATGTGCTCGGCGCCTTCGGCCAGGGCGATGCCGTCGGCGGCATAGCCGCTCGCCTCGGCGGGCTCGAGGTCGTCGAGCAACATCCACGCGAGGGCCGTATAGGAGCGGCACGCATGCTCCACCTCGCCGGCGTCCAGGGCCAGCCGCAGGCTCTCCTCGACATCGGCTCGGCCGGCCGGGTCGCCGGCCCGCCAGCGCGCCGCACCCAGGTTGTTGAGGGCATGGGACAGCACAGCGGCGTCGCCGGCGCGGCTCGCCAGCGCGATGGCCCGCTGCGCCGCCTCGACCGCCTCGGCCGTATGGTCGGCCAGCATGGCCAGCTGCGCCTGGTTGCTGTACGCCATGGCGAGCAACCGCTGGTCCCCGGCACCCTCGCACACGACCGTCGCCTCGTCAGCCGTTGCCACGGCGGAGGGGCGGTCCCCGCTCCAGTAATGGGCTCGGGAAAGCCACCTCAGCGTCGTCCCGAGTGCCACGGGGTCTCCCAGCTGTCGACGCATATCGGCCGCTTCGCGCAGGTGGCCGGCCGAGCACCGGTCCTCATCTCCGATGAGGTAGCACTCGATGGCCGCCTGCTCGAGGAACTCGGCCCGCTGCGCCGGCCCGAACTCGTCGCCCCGCCCGTGCATGAGCAGGCGGTAGATGCCACTCGACTGCCGGTGCGCACCCGCAGCGGACGCGGCCCGGGCGGCGGTCGGGCCGTAGAGAACGACCACACCGCGGTCACCCGCCTGCGCGGCGTGATAGACGATCCGCGTGCCGTCGGAGGCCGGATCCCGGATGAGGAGGTCGACGACGCGCCGGTGCAGGGTCGCTCGACGCGTCACTGGAAGGGCGTCCTCCACGGCTCGGCGGGTGAGCTCGTGCCGGAAGGCAACGCTGTCGGGCGTCACCGTGACCAGTCCGGAGTCCTCAGCCGCCGCCAACGCCGGCAGGCCCCCGGTGACCAACGCGTCGACCGTCCGGCGGTCGATCGCCGTGGGAATGACACACAGCTGCTCGACGGCCTGCCGGCCGGCCACGTCGAGCCGACCGAGCCGGGCCAGGACCGCGTCGACCACCGTCGGCGGGATGCCACTACCGGACGTCAGCACCTCGTGGACGAAGAAGGGGTTGCCCGAGGTGACCCGAAACACCTCCGACGAGTCCGCGCCGGACACTGCACTCAGGCTCGCCACGGCCGTCGGAGACAGGCGTCGCAGGGTGAGCCGGCGGGTCGGGACGCCGCTCGAGGCGACGCTCAGCAGCTGGTGGAGCGGATGCGTGTGGGGGAGCTCGTCGTCCCGGTAGGTGAGCAGCAGGACGGCCGGCAGCCGATCGACCCGACGCATCAACAGCCGCAGCACGTCCAGGGTGGGCTCCTCCGCCCAGTGCGCGTCCTCGATGGCGAGCACCGTGGTGCGCCCAGGCGAGTCGAGCTCGTTCAGCAGCGCGGCCAGGATCCCCTCGCGGTCGGCCGGGTCAAGAAGAGCGGCTGTCAGTCTGGGCCCCACCGCACCACCCAGGTCGTGGAACGGCCCAAGGATGCGCGGGAGGGCCAGGTCGTCGCAGCGCCCCACCAGCAGACGGCTGCGGTCGTCGAGCCGGTCCCCCACGGCGGCCACGACGCTGGACTTGCCGATACCGGCCTCTCCACTGACCAGCACCACGGAACCCTTGCGCGAGGCCGCCTCCCGGACCGCGTCGTCCACGACGGCCAGCTCCTGCTCACGCTCGAGAAGCGGCATGCGCATCCTCATGATTGTCCTCCCGAGGCCTCGGACCGGGAACCCGCGATGCGGGCATACCGATGAGCCCCGCGTGGACAGCAATAGGCTGCGGCGGTGCCCAAGGTCCTCACCTCTCTGCCCGTCGGCGAGCGCGTCGGTATCGCGTTCTCGGGCGGCCTCGACACCTCATGCGCGGTCGCCTGGATGCGCGACAAGGGCGCCGTCCCCTGCACCTACACGGCCAACCTTGGCCAGTACGACGAGCCCGACATCGATTCGGTCCCGGGCCGGGCCATCGAGTACGGCGCGGAGCTCTCCCGCCTCGTCGACTGCACCGAGGCGCTGGCCGAGGAGGGCTTAGCCGCGATCATGTGCGGCGCCTTCCACGTGCGCAGTGGAGGCAAGGTCTACTTCAACACCACCCCGCTCGGCCGGGTGGTCACCGGTACTCTCCTGGTCCGGGCGATGCGGGAGGACGACGTCTCGATCTGGGGCGACGGCTCGACCTACAAGGGCAATGACATCGAGCGGTTCTACCGGTACGGCCTGCTCGCGAACCCCCAATTGCGGATCTACAAGCCGTGGCTCGACGCGGACTTCGTCGGCGAGCTGGGTGGGCGGCACGAGATGTCGGAGTGGCTCCTCGCCCACGGCCTTCCCTACCGCGACTCCACCGAGAAGGCCTACAGCACCGACGCCAACATGCTCGGCGCCACCCACGAGGCGAAGAGCCTCGAGCACCTCGACGTGGCGCTGGAGATCGTCCAGCCGATCATGGGCGTCAAGCACTGGGACACCGCGGTCGCCATCGAGCCCGAGGACGTGACCGTCGAGTTCCGGCAGGGTCGTCCGGTCGCGATCAACGGCACCGGGCTCACCACGGCGGCCGAGGTCATCCGGGAGGCCAACGCGATCGGCGGCCGGCACGGACTCGGCATGTCCGACCAGATCGAGA
>DASTNV010000208.1:0-23896 GCA_035762725.1 Lapillicoccus sp.
ACGATCACCGAGGCGACCACCTCACCCGGGATCGAGGGCCGTCCCCGCCCCGAGGGAAACAGATCGGCGAACAACTCCGCCGGGAACAACCGGTCGCGATGCTCGGCCAGCAACGCGAACACGCTGCCCAACTCCAGCAGACCCCCGGCCACCGACCCCACGTCCAGCAACTCACGCTGCCGAACCGACTCACCCTGCACACCCACAGAATTTCAGGTCAACGGCCCACCACCCCCGCGCCGCGCGGATTGTTCAGCAGGCTCCTAGGGGGTGGGAACCGCGTCGTGCGCGGCCCAGAACTCGGTGATGACCCGGGCCACGGCGTCGGGGGCCTCCAGGGGGACGAGGTAGGCGCAGTCCGGGACGATCGCGACCTCGCCGTGGCGCAGGAGAGCAGCGGCCGCCTCGGCCTGTTCCGGAGTGAACCCGTGGTGGTCGCCGCCCGTGACGACCAGGCTCGGCTGGGTCACCTGCCGGAGGACATCGGCCAGCGAGGCGCGACCGAGCGAGATCGAGAGGACCGCGTTGCGCAGCATCCGTCGGTCGGCCCGGTGCAGACCGTCGTGAACCAGGGCCACCGCTTCCGGGTCGTGGGCCCGCGTGTGCGCTGACAGCAGCACGTCGGTGACCCCGTCGACGACAACGGTGGACGGCCCGGTGAGCCGGTAGATGGCCAGCAGCAGGTAGGTGCGGGCTCGCTCCGCTCGGGAGAGCGGGTCGACGGGACTTCCCAGCATCGCGAGGCTCCGGCACCGCTCGGGCCACGTGGCAGCGAACTCGGCGCCTACGTGGCCGCCCCACGCGTTGCCAACCCAGTCCACCGGCTCCCTCACGCCGACGCGATCGAGGACGACCCGGGCTGCGTCGGCACACTCCGTCATCGTGTAGCGACGCCCGGGGTCCCCACTGGCCCCGTGGCCGGGCCCGGTGATGATCACCAGCAGTCGCGAATCACCCAGGCGCGCGACGAGCCGGTCCCACGACCGTTCGTCGACGAAGAGGCTGTGCCAGAGGACGGCCGGACGACCGGTCCCGGTGACCCGGACGGCGAGCGGCCCGACGGCGGTGTCGATGACGGTGCGACGCTCCATGGTGACCTCCAACTTGACAGTGTCAACTAGTAGTGTGAACCGCGTGGTTGACACTGTCAATGGCGCGTCGAGCGGCGCGCCGGCGTCCCTCGAGGCGCGCCTGCTCGACGCCGGCCTCCAGGCGTTGGCCGACACTCCGGGAGATCGGCTCAGCCTCCGTCAGGTCGCTCAGGCGCTCGAGGTCAGCCACCAGGCGCCGTACGTGCACTTCGGGTCCAAGCGTGGTTTTCTCGCCGCGGTCGCCGGGGTCGGCCTCCAGCGGGCGGCCAGGGAAGCCACGGAAGCGGTCGACGCCGCCGGCGACGAACCGCTGGAGCGGTTGCAGGCCCTGGCGCGCGCGTACCTGAGCTTCATCCGTACCCGCCCGCACGTGCACGACCTCGCCTACGGTCCGACCGTCGCCAAGCGCGACCACCCCCTCCTGCAGCGCGCGGCGATCAGCTACTGGAACCTGCTCCATCACACCGTCGCCGCGTGCCAACCCGCGGGGGTGGACGAGGACGAGATCCTGGGTCGCTGCGCTGCGGCGTGGGGAACGGTCTACGGCATCGCCCGGCTCGGCGCGTTCGAGCAGATTCCCGCCTCGGTCCACACCGACGTCGACGACCTGGTGCGTACCGCCCTCGACGCGCTCTTCGCCGGGTGGCAGAAGCCGCCGCCCAACCGACCCGTCAAGGCCGGCGGAGTCGACTAGCGCGTCGCGGGACTCATGTCGGCCAGCTCGGCCATCCGGGCCAGCCCCGGACCCACGTGCCGGAGGAACCGCCGCTCGGCGGCGACCACGGACGGAGCCCCGATCAGCTCCGGGGCGATCCGCGCCGGGTTGAGCGACACCTGCTTGGCCCAGGTGTCCACGTCCGGGTGCGACGTGAGGGACGCCTGCGAACCCAGTACCTGCTGGCGAGCCCAGTCGGTGGTGGTGTTGGAGAACGGGACCGGTGGGCACATCCGGTTCTTCTCGGCGTCCGTCTCGATGATCGCTTCGACGTATCCCGCGAGCGCCGGCCCGAAGCAGGCATACGTGTTGCGAATCGGTTGGAGCGTGATCTCGTCTGGTCCCCAGATCGGCACCAGCGGGGGATACCGCAACCCCGAGGCAGCGCAGTGCACGACCACGGCGTCATCCGCGATCGGCACCTCGCCCTCGGTGAGCACCAGCCGTCCCGGCTCGACCCGCACGATCCGGCCGAGCCGGACGACGCGCTCGATGGTGCGAAGGTGAGCGAGCTCCCAGTGGGCCAGCGTCGCGATCTTGGCCATCGTCGGCGTCACGGCTGGGTCGATCCGCACCATCAGCCCGGCGGCTTCCATCCGGAAGAAGAGATCGTCCGGCGAGCTGGCCCCCTCGGCGGCCTCCATGATCTCGGCCTCGGTCGTCAGGAAGCCCACCGGATCGGGTTGCACGGACGCGCGGTTGATCATCCACGGGTCGCGCGGGCGGACCCACACGATCGCGTCGGGGTCGACGCCGTTCTCGAGGAGGTAGAGGCACGCGTCGGTCGCGGTCTTGCCCGAGCCGGCGACGACGTACTGCCTCGGCGCCTCGCGCACGTGGACCAGGTCGTTGACCGGGATCACCCGGCAGCCCTCCGCGACCTCGAAGGGCGGTGCGCTGGTCGCCGGGATCAACGGCGACAGGTAGTGCGCGTTGACGATGCGCCGACGGCCCTCCGCCTGGAACTCCTGGCCGGACACGTGCGAGACGAACCGTCCGTCGCCGACGTACTCGCAGTTGGGATAGAAGGAGACCCGGTCGGACGCGAGCAGGCGATCGGTCAGCACCCGCGCGTAGTACGCGCAGATCTCGGCCGCCGAGGCCCGCTCGTCCATGCCCGCCTCGGGTCCGCTCTCCTGGACCCGGTTGCCACCGAGCTGGGTGGACGCCACGCCGTAGGTCGACGAGGACTGATGAAGCCGGACGAACGGGTATGCGTCGAGCCAGTGCCCGCCGACGCCGTACCGGCGGTCGACCAAGGCCACCCTGACGTCCGCGTGCTCGACGAGGGAGTCGGTGAAGGCCATCCCCATCGCCCCGGCGCCGACCACCACGTAGTCGGCCTCCACCCCCGCCACTGCCACGGGCCCATGCTGACCGCTCGCCGAACACTGGTCAACGGGCAGGGCGCTGACTGCTCAGAGGTAGAGGCAGAACGGGTGACCGGCCGGGTCGAACAGGACCCGGACGTCCTGCTGGGGCTGGAACTCCGCCGGAGTCGCGCCGAGTGCCACGGCGTCCGCCACGGCGCCCTCGAGGTCGGTGACCTGAAGATCGAGGTGCAGCTGCATCTGCGGGTCGCCGGGCCCGGCCGGCCAGACCGGTCGGACGTGGTGCTGCTCCGTCTGGAACGCCAGGTTCATCGGGGCGTCCGGCACGCCCATCGTGCACCAGTCGGGCTCGTCGGTGGCCAGCTCCCAGCCCAGCAGGTCGCGGTAGAAGTACGCGAGCTCTCGCGCGTTCGGGGCGCCCAGCACAATGCCCACCCAGCCGTGTCGGTCGCGTCCCCGGATCGCCATGCCCGTGACTGTGCCATCCCGCGACCGGCCCCGCGGTCAGAACGCGGCGCCGGTCCGCCAGGCCATCTCCTGCAGCGTCAGCGTGTTGCCGTCCGGGTCCTCGAACCAGGCGTAGCTGACGCCACCGCCGACGTCGGTCACCTCGCTGATGGCGACCTCGTTGTCGGCGAGCTCCCGGCGGGCAGCCGTGATGTCGTTCACCACGAGGTGGATCCCGTGCGCGCTACCCGGAGTCATCTTCATCTGCTCCAGTCCCTCGGTGAGCGACACCGAGCAGGCTGACCCCGGCGGGGTCAGCTGCACGATCCGCACGCCGGGTGCCGGTCGGACGTCGACGTCCTCGACGAACCCGAGCCGATCGACGTAGAACGCCTTGGCGCGGTCGACGTCGGTGACCGGGATGGGTACCAGCTCGAGCTTCATCTGCACGGCGCTGCTCCTTGGTTTTTGCGGACGTTCGTCGGAGTTCAGACCTTGGCACCCTGACGGACTCATCGGGCAGGATCGCGAAGGTGAGCGACGCATACCCTGCCTTCGCGCTGCCGGAGAAGGTGGAAGAGGTGCTCGAGGTCGTCGACCAGATCCCCGAGGGAAAGGTGCTCACCTACGGCGACGTCGCGGAGCTGGTCGGCAGCCGGGGCGCCCGGTTCGTCGGCAACGTCATGAGCCGGTACGGGTCCGACGTGCCGTGGTGGCGGGTGGTCCGGTCGGGCGGCTGGCCGCCGCGGGGGCTGGAGGCGCGGGCACGTGACCACTACCGCGAGGAGGGCACCCCGATGGTCCGAGGCACGCTGGAGGGCCTGCGCGTCGACCTGAGCAGGGCGCGCTGGGACGGGCCGGCCTGACCGATCGGTGTCGCCCGCGCGTGGTGGGATGACGACGTGGTCCTCCTGCGACGAGCCCCGGCCCTCGTCGTCGACGCGCCCCGCCTCGACGACGGGCAGCAGGCCGTGCTCGCGGCTCGGGGGCCATTGGTCCGGGTGCTCGGTGCCCCGGGTACCGGCAAGACCACGACCGCGATCGAGCTCGTCGTCGACCGCGTCGAGCGCGGTGGCTTGGCGCCGGACGAGTGCCTGCTGCTCACCTCGACCCGCGTGGCGGCCTCCCGGCTGCGCGAGCGCGTGACGGCGCGGCTGGCCCGCACCTCGACCGAACCGCTCGCGCGGACGCACCAGGCGTTCGGGTTCGGGATCCTGCGCCGCGAGGCAGCGCTGCGCGGCGACGAGGCACCGCGGCTGATCAGTGGGCCCGAGCAGGACGTCATCCTGCGCGAGCTGCTGGCCGGTCACGCCACGGGGCAGTCGACCCGGCCGCCCTGGCCCGAACCGGTTCTGGTGGCGCTGGACAAGCGCGGCTTCCGGGCCGAGCTCCGCGACCTGCTCATGCGCGCGGTCGAGCACGGGATCGAGGCCGACCAGCTGGCCGCCCTTGGTGCCGAGCAGGCCCGTCCCGAGTGGGTGGCCGCCGCTCAGGTACTCCGCGAGTACGACGAGGTCACCGCCTTCTCCCGTCCCGGCGCGTATGACCCGGCCTGGATCCTCACCGCCGCGGCCGACCTGCTCGAGGACGACGCGGCCGCGCTCGCGCGGGTATGCGAGCAGGTCCGCCTCGTTGTCGTCGACGACGCGCAGGAGCTGACCTTCGCGGCCGCCCGGCTGCTGCGGGTCCTCACCTCGGCGGGGCCCGACCTGGTGCTCGTCGGTGACCCCGACGCGGCGGTTCAGACGTTCCGCGGCGCCGACCCGCGCATCCTGGCCACGGGCTGGACCTCCCTTGGGCGACCCGACCCGACCGCAGGTGAGCCGCCGACCGTGGTGCTGCCGACCGCATACCGGCAGTCGGTCGTGCTGGCCGAGGTGAGCCGGACCATCACCACGCGGATCGGCGCCCTGGGGGGTGGCCGGCAACGGGCGCGGCAGCCGGTTCGCGACGACGGCGCGGTCGAGGTGGCGTTACTGCGGTCGCCCGCCCAGGAGGCCGCGCACATCGCCGCCCGGCTGCGGTCCGCGCACCTCCTCGACGGCGTCGCCTGGGACGAGATGGCGGTGATCGTCCGCAGCGAGGGTCGCGACGAAGCACTGCGCCGCATCCTCATGGCCCACGGCGTGCCGATGCTGCCGTCGGCGAGTGAGAGCCCGGTCCGCGACGAGGTCGCCGTGCGCCCGCTGCTGGCGTTGGTCGACATCGTCCTCCGCGTTGCCCAGCAGCCCGACCACCACGTCGAGCCCGAGTGCGCGATCGACCTCGTCCTCTCGCCCCTGGGTGAGTGCGACGCCGTCGGGCTGCGTCGGTTGCGTCGGCTGTTGCGCCGCGAGGAGCTGGACAGTGGAGGGGAGCGGTCCAGCGACGAACTCCTCGCGGCGATCTTGCTCGAACCCGGCCACGCCGCCTCGCTCGGCCACGATGCGGCGCCGGTCCGTCGGCTGTCGGCGGCCATCGACGCCGGGCTCGCCGCCGCCCGGACGATCGACACAGACGGAGGCCGCACCTGGGCGCCCGGCGTCACCTCCGAGACCGTGCTCTGGGCGGTGTGGGAGTCGCTGGACGTCGCCGAGCGCTGGAGCCGGTTGGCGCTGCGGGGCGGGAAGCGTGGGGCGCGGGCCGACCGCGACCTCGACGCCGTGGTGGCGCTGTTCGACGCGGCTCAGCGCTACGTCGACCGGCTGCCGGCAGCCGGACCGGACGCGTTCCTCGAGCACATCCGCGGTCAAGACGTCCCCGGCGACACCCTTGCGGCCCGGGCCCAGTCGATCGACGGCGTCGCCCTCCTCACCCCGGCCGGCGCCGCCGGACGCGAGTGGCGCTACGTCGCCGTCGCGGGCGTCCAGGAGGGAGTCTGGCCCGACCTGCGGCTGCGCGGTTCGCTGCTCGGCTCTGAGGAGCTGGTCGCCGTCGTCACCGGCCGCGACCGCACGTTCCGGGCGGCGCAGACGGCGGTGCGCTACGACGAGACCCGGCTCTTCCTCGTCGCTGTCTCCCGCGCGTCCGAGCGGCTGCTCGTCACGGCGGTCCGCAGCGAGGACGACCAGCCCTCGGTCTACCTCGACCTCGTCGACCCCCTCGTCGCGCCGACGGGCCACGTCGATGAGCCGCTGCCCGAGCAGCGGGACTTCACCGAGCCGGGCCGCACCCTGTCGCTCTCCTCCCTCGTGGCCGACCTTCGGCGGCGTCTGGTGCTGGACGACGCGTCCGGTGCGACGGCGGCGGCCACCGCGCTCGGCCGGCTGGCCGCGGAGGGAGTGCCCGGTGCCGATCCCGAACAGTGGTGGGTACAGCGGGTGCTCAGCGAGGCCCGGCCGCTGCGGTTCCCGGGCCAGCAGGTCCGGCTGTCGCCGTCCAAGGTCGAGAGCTTCGGCGACTGCCGGCTGCGCTGGGCGCTGACCAGCGCCGGCGGTGACGCGCCGAGTCAGGGGTCGGCCAACCTGGGCACCCTCATCCACGACATCGCCCACGACCTCGGCGACGACGTCGACGCTGAGACCCTGGTCGCCGAGGTGGAGCGCCGCTGGGGCCGGCTCGGCCTACCGCCCGGCTGGGCCACGGAGCGGCAGCGCGAGCAGGCGCACCTGATGGCCTACCGGCTCGCGGCATACCTTCAAGACCCGGACCGGCCCGAGAAGGTGGGGTCGGAGGTCCGGCTCCAGGTCGACGTCGGTCGGGCGACGATCACCGGCCGGGTCGACCGGCTCGAGCGCGAGCCCGACGGCCGGCTGCGCGTCCTCGACTACAAGACCGGGAGCAGCAAGCCCAAGGCCGACGACGTCGAGACCCACCCACAGCTCGGGACGTACCAGCTGGCCGTCGAGCACGGAGCGTTCGGGCGCGAGGGCCAGGAGTCGGCCGGCGCCGCACTACTGCACCTCGGTAAGGCGGCCGGGACGTCCGGGCAGCCGAACCTCCAGCAGCAGAGCCCGCTGGCGTCGCAGGATGACCCGTCCTGGGCGGCCGACCTCGTCGCGAGTACCGCCGAGGGGATGGGCGGCGCCGAGTTCGCCGCGACGCCCGGCTCGTGGTGCACGTTCTGCCCGGTCAAGACCTCGTGCCCGGCGATGCCCGAGGGGAGCACACTGCGGTGACCGGCCACTCCGCCCGCGACCTCGCCGCCGCGCTGGGCCTTCCGCCGCCGACCGACGAGCAGCAGGCCGTCGTCGAGGCCGACCCACTGCGGCCGGTTCTCGTCGTCGCCGGCGCGGGCTCCGGCAAGACCGAGACGATGGCCTCGCGCGTGGTCTGGCTGGTCGCCAACGGCCACGTCGAACCCGACCAGGTCCTCGGCCTCACCTTCACCCGCAAGGCGGCGACCGAGCTCGCCGAGCGGATCGGCCGCCGCCTGCGGCGGCTGACCAACGCCGGGCTGTGGACCCCACGCCCGCTCGACGACGACGGCGCCGAGCCGCTGGGCGGCATACCCGTCGTGTCCACCTACCACTCGTATGCCGGCCGGCTGGTCCGCGAGCACGGGCTGCGGCTGGGGTACGAGCCCGAGTCGCGGCTGCTGTCCGAGGCGGCTGCGTGGCAGTTCGCCCACGAGGTGGTGAGCCGCTTCGACGGCGATGTCGAGGAGCTGACCTCGGCCGAGTCGACGGTCACCGAGGCCGTGGTGTCGCTCGCTGGCGAGATGGCCGAGCACCTCGTCGAACCCGAGGACGTCGCCCGCTACATCGACGACTTCGAGGTCGCCATGCGGGCCGTGCCAAAGGGACAGACCAAGAAGCGGTCCCACCCGATGGAGACCGAGCGGGTGCTCCCCGCCCTCCGCAATCGGCGCGCGATCCTGCCGATGGTCCGTGCCTATGTGGACCTCAAGCGCGATCGCGACGCCATGGACTTCGGCGACCAGATGGCCCTAGCCGCGCGGCTCGCCCGAGACGTCCCGCGGATCGGCGTCACCGAGCGCACCCGGTTCCGCGCGGTGCTGCTCGACGAGTTCCAGGACACGTCGGAGGCCCAGCTGGTGATGCTGCGCTCGCTGTTCGGCGCCGACGTCTCGGCCGGGGTCCCGGTTGGCGTCACCGCCGTCGGCGACCCGAACCAGTCGATCTACGGCTGGCGCGGCGCCAGCGCGACCACGCTGACCCGGTTCCCGCGCGAGTTCGCCGACGGGTCCGGAGACGCTCGCGTACTGCCGCTGCGGACCAGCTGGCGCAACGACCATGCCATCCTCGGCGTCGCCAACACGACGTCGGGACCCCTGCGTTCGGCGATCGTCGCGCCGTTGCGGGCGCGGCCCGACGCCGGTCCTGGTCGGGTCGAGGCCGCCCGGCTCCTCACCACCGAGGAGGAGGCCGCTCACGTCGCCGACTGGGTGGCGGAACGCTGGCGGTCGCCGAGCGGCCGGCGTTCCGGTCGGAGCGCGGCGGTGCTGTGCCGGAAGCGGTCCCAGTTCCCGCTGGTCGTCGAGGCGCTCAAGGCCCGCGACCTGCCGGTCGAGGTGGTCGGCCTCGGCGGTCTGCTCCTGACGCCCGAGGTCAACGACCTGGTCAGCCTGCTCTGGGTGGTCCAGGACCCGTCGCGCGGCGACCGGCTGATGCGGCTGCTGGTGGGTCCCTTCTGCCGGCTCGGCCCGGCCGACCTCGACGGCCTGGCCACCTGGGCGCGGGCGCAGCAGCGGGCCGGCGGGGCGCTGCCGGGCGAGGCGCAGGTGCTCCAGCTGCCCGGCTTGGAGACGGCGCCCGACGAGGACTTCGACGAGCCCGGCGAGTTCGACCCGGCCTCGCGCGGGGCCGACGAGTCCGGGCTGGTCCGGGCGCCGGCGGCCGGCGAGGCGCGCGACCAGGCGCCCGAGAGCTCCGACCGCGCGAGCATCGTCGAGGCCCTGGACGACCTCCCCGGACCGGGCTGGCGCGGCTCGGAGGGCCAGCGCGTCTCGGAGCCCGGGCTGCACCGGCTGCGGACGCTGGGCCGGGTCGTCAAGGACCTCCGCCGGCTGACCGGTCTGCCGCTCGCCGAGCTGGTCGGCGAGGGGGAGCGGGCCCTCGGCCTCGATATCGAGGTGCTGGCCCGTCCCGAGCACACGATCGCCACCGCGCGGGCCCACCTCGACGCGTTCGGCGAGGTGGCTGCGACATTCTCGGCCTCCGCCGACCGGCCCACGCTCGGCGGGTTCCTCGCCTGGCTGGACGCCGCGATCGACCAGGAGCGAGGGCTCGACGCGCCGACCATCGAGACCTCGCTGGATGCCGTCCAGGTCCTCACTGTCCATGCCGCGAAGGGCCTGGAGTGGGACTGCGTCGCCGTCCCCGGCCTGGTCGAGGCCTCCTTCCCGGCCCGCGAGGGCGGTGCCGCGAGCAGCTGGCGAGGCGACCACTGGGAGGTGTCGGAGCTCAAGGACAAGGGCTGGTGCGTGGGCGCCGACGGCGTGCCCTACGACTTGCGCGGCGACGCCGACGGGCTCCCGAAGCTGCACTGGCGCAACGCCCCCGACTGGGAGGTGCTGGCCAAGGACTTCGCCGAGTTCGCCCTCGACGGCAGCCGCCACGCAACGGCCGAGGAGCGCCGGCTCGCCTACGTCGCCCTCACCCGAGCGCGGTCCGAGCTGCTCCTCACCGCTCCGGTGTGGGGCGACGCCGCCACGCCGCGGGTGACCTCGGTCTTCCTCGACGAGCTGCTGGAGGCGCCAGAGCTGCTGCGCGGTCCCTGGGCGGAGATGCCCGTGGCCGACGAGGCGGGCAAGGCGGTGAACCCGCGGCTGGTTGAACCGGTTCGCCACGCCTGGCCCGACGACCCGCTGGCCATCCGTCGGGCTCAGCTGGCCGAGAGCGTGGCCCTGGTCCGCTCGGCGGTGGCCTCGCCCGAGGCGGCCGCTCCGCTCGACGCCGCGACCGCCGCCGAGCTCGACCTGCTTCTCGCCGAACGTGCCGAGGCGGCCGCCCGGCACGAGCTGGTCGTCGAGGTGCCTCGCCACCTGTCCGCGTCCGACGTCGTCCAGCTCGCGACCGACGGCACCCGGTTCGCCCTGTCGCTGCGTCGCCCGATGCCGGCGGCTCCGGCGCTCGCGGCCCGGAGAGGCACGGCGTTCCACGCCTGGGTCGAGCAGCACTACCACCGCGCGGCGATGGTCGACGTCGTCGACCTGCCGGGCAGCGCAGACGAGACGGCCCCCGACGCAATCTCCGGCGCCGAGCTCGACCGGATGAAGGAGCTGTTCCTCGCCAGCGAGTGGGCGGACCAGGTCCCCGAGGCCGTCGAGATCGCCGTCGAGACGGTCCTCGACGGGTTCGCGATCCGCGGTCGGATCGACGCGGTCTTCCCGCGTGACGACGGCGGCTACACCGTCGTCGACTGGAAGACCGGCACCGAGCCCGACGGGAAGGCGGCGCGGCACCGCAGCCTGCAGCTCGCCGCATACGCCCTTGCCTATGCCCGGCTGCGTGGCCTGTCACCCCGGCTCGTCGACGCCGCCTTCTACTACGCGGCGACCGGCACCACGGTGCGGCCCAAGCTGCCGCGCGAGCAGGCGCTGCGCTCGCTGCTGGCCAGCGTCCCCAACTGACATCACCATCAGCCGATGGGGAAGGTGCTGCTCGACCTGGCGGTCTCGCTCGACGGGTTCATCGACGGGCCGGACGGCGCCGACGTGGGCCTCTACGACTGGTATGCGGCGACATCGGGTCCCGACGCCGAAATCGCCGAGGAACTCGTCGCCGCGACCGGCGCCATCGTGGTCGGCCGCGGGGTCTACGGTCGCGACGACGATGCCACCGGCTGGGACGAGACGCCGTACGAGGTCCCGCACTTCGTCGTCACCCATCGCCCTCAGGAGCGGCCGGCCGGACCCGTCGACTTCCGGTTCGTCGAGGGGGTTCGCGAGGCGGTTGCCGCGGCCGTCATCGCGGCCGGCGACCGGTATGCGACGGTGGGCGGCGGTGCGGACGTCGCCCGCCAGGCGCTCGACCTCGGGCTGGTCGACGAAGTGCAACTGCACCTCGTACCCGTCGTCGTCGGGGCGGGGACACGGCTGTTCACGGGTCCGGCGGCCGGATGGCGGCTGGTGCCGATCCGCGTAGTGGAGTCCCCGGTCGTCACGCACCTGCGGTACCGCGTGGAGGGTCCGCTGGTCGCCGCCGACTGACCGGCCTCAGCCGGGGTCGCGGGTGGTGCGTTTGCGAATCCGGGTGGTCCGCGCCTCGGCCTCCGGCTCGTCAGCGTCCGGCTCCTCCTCTGGCGGCTCGGCGGCGGAGTCCTCCTCGTCGACAAGGTCAGTCGTCGTCTCGTCCTCCTCGCTCGGTGCGGCCGGCTCGAGAACTTCGTACCAGGACCCGTCTGCCTCCGACGCCTCGCCCCGCACCTTGTCCAGCTCCTCCGGTGGGATCACCGACGTCGCGTCGGCCGCGTCCCCGGTCTTCAGCAGCTGGGTGTCGTCCTCATCGACCTCGGGCGCCTCGTCAATAGTGGCCGGCGGCGTCGCGACCGCGGTGGCTACCCGCATACCGGCGGGGGGTTCAGGCTCCGTGACGACCAGCGGCGGCTCGTCGGCGGTCCGCTCGTCGAGCGCGCGCAGCTCGGCGGCCCGGCGGGTGATGAGCGGTGGTTCCGCCGCGTTGACGGCGTCGAGCAGCTGGGTCAGCAGCCGCAGCTCGGCGGCCAGGTGGGCTCGGTGGCGGAGGTGCCGGTCCGGACGCTCCACGCGGGCCACCGAGTAGGCCTCGACGATGCTCTCGAACGTCTCCGCCGAGCACTCTGTCGCGATGACGGCGAAGTCGTCCGCCGGGTCGCCGACCCGGGCGTGCTCCCAGCCGGTGACGGCCCGGACCGAAGCGGTCTCGGGGTTGTCGTCGTCGGAGAAGGTCACGAGGAACCGCCCGCCCGTGAGGTCGCCGTGCACCGGCGTCGGCGCGAACCGCCACGCCGACACGTCCTCGAGCGCACGCTCCCAACGGGACAGCAGCGCCGTGGGGACGTGGCCGGTCGCCGCTCCGCGGTCGAGGTCGGCGAGGCGACGGGTCCGGCAGGTCTCCGCGTCGTAGACCGGCACGCCGGCCTCGTCGAAGACCGCCCGGTCGACGTTGTGGAGCGACGCGATGGCCCGGCCGATCTCCACGGCCGCGCCCGGACCCGGGACGACGGCGTCGAGCACGACCGACCGGCCGTGCAAGTAGGGGTAGACGACCGCGCGACCCTCCTTGATGGCGAGGAAGCCACGGGGGATCGGGACGGCGAACGGCACCCGACGGTGCAGCAACGGCAGGAGGTCGGCGGCCGTGTCGAGCTGGGCGCCGACGGCCGCCGTGGCCGGCACCCGCACGACCCAGGCCCGGTGCTGGGTGTCCGTGACGAACCCGACGTCACACCGGTTGCCCGGGATGCCCCGGGCGGCGCGCACCGCGACCGCGTCCAGCCCGGGCACGGCCGAGCTCGCCACGGCGGCGAGGTAGGCGGGCGTGCGGGTCACGCCTTCACGGTATGCGGTGCCTCGCCGTTCCCTTCGGACCTCAGGCCCCGTCGGCGGGTATGCCTCCACGGCGCCACTCCGGCATCGTCGTCCGGCGATGCCTCGGGCTGAGGCGGGCTCAGTCGGCGTCCCGTCCTTCGCCGCCGCGATCCGCCTCCGCTCGGCTCGACGGCCAGTCGAGCGCCTTGGCTCATGGTGTGCGGGCAGTCGAGCCGCTTGGCTGCCAGTCGAGCCGGCCGGGGCCGCCGCAAGGGGCGCGGCGCGGAACGCCTGGCGGGCCGGAGCTATGGCCGGCGAGGCGGTTCCAGAGGCCGCGCGTAGGGTGACGGACGTGCCTGGCCCGCCGTCCTCGATGCCGCTCGGCGACCTCCCGCTCTCCCGCGGCAGCCTGGACCGGGCCGCCCATCGCCGGGCCGAACCGGACCTCGTCCCGAAGCTGCTCGCGGACCCTGCAACGAGGGTCGCGGTCATCGTCGCCGAGAGCATGGAGCTCCACGACGAGGGCTCCCTGGCCCTTCGTCCGCCCGCACCCGACGACCGGCACCGCCTCGCCTTCTTCCTCGGCGAGGAGACCAGCGAGGGCGAGCAGGTGGCATACCTGGCCGTCGTCGGCGATCCCACGGACGCCGGCCACGGCGACTGGCAGACCCTCCGGAACGCCGGCGCGAGCCTCGGCGACCGCGACGCCGGCATCTTCACCACGACTCAGGCCCTGGCGAACTGGCACGCCGCCCATCAGTTCTGCCCGCGCTGTGGCGCGCCGACCGAACCCGAGCAGGCCGGCTGGATCCGCCGCTGCACCCGCGACGGCTCGGAGCACTACCCGCGGACCGACCCGGCCGTGATCATGGCCGTGGTCGACAACGACGACCGGCTGCTCCTCGGTCGCAACGCGCAGTGGCCGGAGGGCCGGTTCTCGGTCCTGGCCGGGTTCGTCGAACCGGGGGAGTCGTTCGAGGCCGCCGTCGCCCGCGAAGTCGAGGAGGAGGTGGGCATCGCGGTCACCGATGTGACGTACCTCGGGAACCAGCCGTGGCCCTTCCCGTCCTCCGACATGGTCGGGTTCCGCGCCCACGCCACGACCACGAAGCTGAGTCCCGACAAGGTCGAGATGGCCGAGGCTCGCTGGTTCACGCGCGACGAGTATCTGAAGGCGTTGCGGGACAAGGAAATCCGCACGCCCAGCGGCATCTCCATCGCCCAGCGGCTCATCGAGCACTGGCTCGGCCAACGCATCGCCGACATTGAGGAGGTGTCGTGGTAGCAGCACTGGCACAATCCGCGACATGGCGAAGAGGACGGCGTCCGGACTGAAGCGGCTCCCCAAGGGGCCCTACGAGAAGGAGCTCAGCAAGCTCCAGGCCGAGCTCGTCGTCATGCAGGAGTGGGTCAAGCACACCGGAAACCGCGTCGTCGTCATCTGCGAAGGGCGCGACGCCGCCGGCAAGGGGTCGGCGATCAAGCGGATGACCGAGGTGCTCAACCCGCGGTTCGTCCGCATCGCCGCGCTGCCGACGCCGAGCGAGCGCGAGAAGACCCAGTGGTACTTCCAGAAGTACATCGCCCACCTGCCGTCGGCCGGCGAGATCGTCGTCTTCGACCGGTCCTGGTACAACCGGGCCGGCGTCGAGCGCGTCATGGGGTTCTGCACCGACGCGCAGTACGAACGGTTCCTTCGCCAGGCGCCGCTGTTCGAGCAGATGCTCATCGAGGACGGGATCATGCTGCGGAAGTACTGGTTCTCGGTGTCCGACCAGGAGCAGGAGGCCCGGTTCCGCTCACGCGCCGGCGACCCGATGCGCAGGTGGAAGCTCTCGCCGATGGACCCCGAGTCGCTGCTCCGCTGGGAGGACTACTCCGAGGCCAAGGACGAGATGATGGCGCGCACCGACGTCGAGATGTCGCCGTGGTGGGTCGTCGAGTCCGAGGACAAGCGCACGTCGCGGATCAACGTGATCTCCCACCTGCTGTCCTCGATCCCCTACACGGAGGTCGACCTACCGGTCATCGAGATCCCGTCGCGGCCCACGGCGCGCAACGTCAACCGACCCCCGAAGGACGAGCAGCGGCACGTCCCGGACGTCGCCGCCAAGCTCTAGGGGTCAGCTCGCGAGCCGCTGCTTGACCTCGATGACGCTGGGGTTGGTGGCGGCGGAGCCGTCCGGGAACAACACGGTGGGCACGGTCTGGTTGCCGCGGTTGACCTGCTCGACGAACTGCGCACTCTCCGGGTCGCGCTCGATGTCGACCTCGGTGTACGCGATGCCCTCCCGGTCCAGCTGGGTCTTGAGGCGGCGGCAGTAGCCACACCACGACGTGCTGAACATCGTGACGGTGCCGGTGGAGGGGGTCGCAACGGTCATGGAATCGTCAACCACCTCCGGGCCGCGGTTCTTCCCCGTGATCTGATGCCGGTATGCCTGTCGTCCCCGAGGACATCGCCGGCCTGCTGGCCGGCCACCGCAACGGCACCCTGGCGACCATCCGCCGGGACGGTCGCCCGCAGCTGTCGGTCGTGACGTATGCCTGGTACCCGGACGACGACGGGCGCGAGATCGTGCGCATCTCGACCACGGACGGCCGGGCCAAGGTGGCCAACCTGCGGCGCGACCCGCGGGCCAGCTTCCTTGTGGCGGGGGACTCCCAGTGGTCGTACGGCGTCGTCGAGGGGCGGGTCGAGCTCTCCGACGTCGCCACCTTCCACGACGACGACGCGGTCGAGGAGCTGGTCCGGGTCTACCGGGACGCGGCCGGGGAGCATCCCGACTGGGCCGACTACCGACGGGCCATGGTCGACGACCGCCGGCTGGTCGCCCGGCTGGTCGTCGAGCACGCATACGGGCTGGTTAGGTAGCCCGGCCACCTCGTCGGTAGGGCGACCTAGACTCGCTCGGGTCATGACCGCTCTCCCGGACGCCGCCACAAGGCCGGTCCCGAGCGCCGACGACGTCCTCGCCGCGCTCGACCCCGAGCAGCGCGAGGTGGCGAGCAGCCCGACCGGCCCGATGTGCGTTTTGGCCGGGGCGGGCACCGGGAAGACCCGGGCGATCACCCACCGAATCGCCTACGGCGTCCACTCCGGCGCGTACCAGCCGCAACGCGTCCTCGCTGTCACGTTCACCGCGCGCGCCGCCGGCGAGATGCGGACGCGTCTGCGCGGGCACGGCGTCGCCGGCGTCCAGGCCCGCACCTTCCACGCCGCAGCGCTGCGCCAGCTGCACTACTTCTGGCCGCAGGCGGTCGGCGGCGGGGCCCCAGAGGTGCTCCCGCACAAGGCGCCGGTCGTCGCGGAGGCCGCCTCGCGGTTGCGGATGCAGTTCGACCGAACCGCCATCCGTGACCTCGCCGCCGAGGTCGAGTGGGCCAAGGTGAGCCTGCTCACGCCGGAGACGTATGCGGCCACGGCCCGGACCGCGGGCCGGGACCCGGCGGGCATCGACGTGCGGGAGATGGCCCGGCTCCTGCAGACCTACGAGGAGTGCAAGACTCAGCGCGGCGTCATCGACTTCGAGGACGTGCTGCTGTTGACCGCCGGGATCCTCGCCGAGCGCGAGGAGATCGCCCGGACCGTCCGCGGCCAGTACCGCCACTTCGTCGTCGACGAGTACCAGGACGTCAACGCCCTCCAGCAACGGCTGCTCGACTTGTGGCTGGGCGGTCGCGACGACGTGTGCGTGGTAGGGGACCCGGCCCAGACGATCTACTCGTTCACCGGCGCCACCCCGGAGCACCTGCTGCGGTTCCCGCGCCGCTACCCGGCGGCGCGTGTGGTCAAGCTGGTCCGCAACTACCGCTCGTCGCCGCAGATCGTCCAGCTGGCCAACCTGGTGTCCCGGGCCGCCTGGGTGCGCAGCGACCCGGCGGCCCGAGCCGGGGTGGCCGCTCCGGCGGCCTACGTCGAGCTGGTCTCCGAGTCGCCGGCCGGCCCGAACCCCACGCTGCGGCAGCACTCCGACGACCCGGCCGAGGCCCTCTGGGTGGCCGACGAGATCGCGGCCATGGTCCGCCGCGGTCACCCGGCGTCCGAGATCGCCGTGCTGATGCGGACCAACGCCCAGTCCGAGGCGTTCGAGGCCGCGCTGGCCGAGGCCGACGTGCCCTACCTGGTTCGCGGCGGTGAGCGGTTCTTCGCCAGGCCGGAGGTCCGGCAGGGCGTCCTTCTGCTGCGGGGAGCCGCCCGCAGCGACGACGGCTCGGTACCGCTGCCCGACCTGGTGCGCGACGTCCTCGGCGGTGCCGGGTGGTCGCCAGAAGCGCCGAGCTCCGGCGGCGCGGTCCGCGAGCGCTGGGAGTCACTCACCGCGCTGGCGACGCTCGCCGACGACCTCGCCGCCGCCTCGCCGGCGGCCCGGATCGCCGACCTCGTCCGTGACCTCGACGAGCGGGCCGCCGCTCAGCACGCCCCGGCCGTCCAGGGCGTCACGCTGGCCTCGCTGCACGCGGCCAAGGGCCTCGAGTGGGACACCGTCTTCCTTGCCGGGTGCAGCGACGGGCTGATCCCGATCACCCTGGCTGAGGGGCCGGCGGCGATCGAGGAGGAGCGTCGGCTGCTCTACGTCGGGGTGACCCGCGCCCGTCGCGACCTTCGGCTGTCCTGGGCCGCCGCGCGGAACCCGGGCGGTCGGGCCTCGCGGCGGCCGTCCCGGTTCCTCGACCCGGCCACCTCGGTGCTCGGTGCGGGGGCCAAGGCGCCCGAGAGCGGTTCCCGCCGCTCACGCGGGTCGGCACCGACCAAGAGTGCGCCGGCCGTCTGTCGCTCCTGCGGTACCGAGCTGACCACCGCCGCGCAGCGCAAGGTCGGGCGGTGCGACGCCTGCCCGCCGACCTACGACGAGACCACGTTCGAGGCGCTGCGGGCCTGGCGCCTCGGCGTCGCCCGGGAGGCCGCGGTACCCGCATACGTCGTCTTCACCGACGCCACCCTGGTCGCGATCGCCGAGACGAGACCGGGCTCGATGACCGAGCTGGCCGCCATCTCAGGGGTCGGCGTGCGGAAGCTCGACGCATACGGCGAGGCCGTGCTGGCCGTCCTGACCGGCGACGAACCGGACGTCGTCGCCCAAAACGCCTCTGCCACAACGAAATCCGCGCCAGAGACGCAGCCCCGCGAAAAGAAGTCACGAAACCGCAATAAATAGTGTGGTGGTATCTCGCGGCGCCAGATACTCTCTTCTGGTCGTACCCGTGTGGCGTGGCACCCACACTCATGATCCGAACACCGAGAGGAGGGGTGACCCCTGATGGAGAGCAACAGCACGATGACGAGCGGCGCGGTCGATGTGACCTGCGCCCACGCGCGCGTCTGGCGTGACCGTCTGCAGCCGGGCACCCGCCTCCTGGCAGACCTCGTCATCACGGTCCAGGGGACGACTCTGCCCATCTCCGGCAAGTCCGGGATTGTCGGGCAGGTCGCGGTCCAGGGGACCGGCGCCGCTCCGGCGTTTGCCACTAACTACATGGATGTCTCACCGTTCCGCAACGGACGACCACCCGTCTGAGCCTCAGACACCGGTCACCCTCCAGGCCGCGGAACCCGACATCCGGGATCCGCGGCCTTTCTCTTTGTCCGGCCGCACCAACCGAGAACACCGCACCACCACCGCCGCACCACCAGACGCAGCAGAGGGCCGACATGACCAGCACCGCACGGCGCACCCACCACCACCAGGGGCGGGCGCCGCACCGAGAGGCATACGACCGACATCACCGGCATCCCGGTGAGGCCGGACCGGAGAGGGAGACAGGAAGGGAGGTGACCAGGGAGATGACGACGCTCACCCTGACCGAGCTCATCGACCTGCGCGCGGATGCGCAGGCGAGCGGCGACGCCATTCCGTGCCGGGAGTACGACGCGGAGCTCTGGTTCGCCGAGAGCCCGGCGGACGTCGAGTTCGCCAAGTCACTGTGCGGGACCTGCCCCGCGCTCCAGGAGTGCCTCGCCGGCGCTCTCGAGCGCCGTGAGCCCTGGGGGGTCTGGGGCGGGCAGCTCTTCGTGCAGGGAGTTGTGGTTCCGCGTAAGCGGCCGCGAGGCCGCCCGCGGAAGAACGAGATCGCGGCCTGACAACCGCGGACACCACCCACGTTTGAGACATGACAGGAGAAGCGGATATGTACACGCAACAGACGTATCCCGAGCTGGCCAAGGCCACCATCGAGGAACGACTGCGTCGCGCACCGCGTACGGGCATGCGGCGTAGCGCCCGGCTGATCTCGTTGGAGATCCGCCGTTCGCGCCACGCCGAGCACGCTCGGACCGAGCGGTGACGCGGGCCGTCTGGGGACGGCCGACGCGGACCGAACCACCCACCCAGGAGGGCGGGGAGCGCAAGGGGCTCCCCGCCCTCCTTGCTGTCTCGGGCCGGTAGCGTCCCCGCCATGACCCAGCCGCTGACCCGCGACGAGACCCTCGACCAGACCCGCGCCAGAGCCGTCGCCGCCCTCACCGCCGGCGAGCTCGCGGACATCGTCGACCTCGTCGTCTGGGTGGGCGACGTCGACGGCGAGCGGGTGGCCTGTGCGGCGAACCACCTCGGAAGCGTGCGGTTGCGCCCCGGCGGTGCTCACGAGGTGATGTCGGGCCGCGACCCGATCGCGTCCGAGCACGCCATGGGATTCCTGCCGTACGCGCAGGAGATCGCGGCCGAGGGGCCGCGGCGGAGCACCGACAACGTCTACCCGTATGCGGCCGAGCGGATCCTCTCGTTGTTCGCCGACCCCACGCGCAGCCCGGACCTCGCCGTCGTCCACACGCCGCGGCACTACTTCCCCGACGAGGGCGGCCACGCCGGCGAGCACGGCTCGCTCGACGTCATCCAGTCGCGAGCCCCGTTGGTGATGTCGGGTGCCGGAGTGGTGCGGCGGGGGTACGTCGACGACCACGCCTTCCTCGTCGACGTCGGTCCGACGTTGGCTCATCTGTGCGGGGTGCCGCGGTCCGATCTGCGGGACGGCGCCGGGGCGCCGCTGGACGGGCGCGTGCTCGACGACCTGCTCGACCCGGCGCGGTCGCCGCGGGCCGTCGTGGGGGTGCTCTGGGACGGGGCGCATTGTGGCGACCTGCTGCATCTGGCCGAGTCGGGCGAGCTACCGGCCGTGGCTCGGCTCATCTCGCGCGGTGTGGCGCTGCGCGGCGGCGCCGTGGCGCAGTTCCCCAGCGTGACGCTGACCAACCACACCTCGATCCTCACCGGCGTCGGTCCTGGGCGCCACGGGGTGCTGGGCAACGTGTTCTACGACCGGGAGACGGGTGAACGCGTTGTCCCGAACGACGAGTCGACGTGGCACCGGTCGGCCGAGTGGCTCCGGCCCGGAGTGCGGACGGTGTACGAGATGGTTGCGGACCACGTTGATTTCCAAGGATTTCCGCGCACGGCCAGCATCGACGAGGCGATCGATCGCGGTTCGGACTACTCGACGATGCAGGTGATCCGGGAGAGCGGCAGCGGCAACGGCGCGGGCGGCCTCGGCGACCGGTTGCCGCCGGCCGACCAGTCACCGTTCCTCGGCGACCGTGCCTTCTTGGACGACGGCTACTTCCGATGGGGCGTCAGCGTCGACGACCTCGGACTGGGCCAGGTTCGCGAGCTGTTCACCGACCCCGCTCGTATGCCCCGGCTCACCTGGTGGGCCAACGTCGTGACCGATGCGGGTCACCACGGCGCCGGTCCACGGTCAGCGATGGCGCGGGACTCGTTCCGCCAGTCCGACGCCCGGCTCGGGGTGTTCCTCGACCATCTCGAGGCGCTCGGCGTCTTCGACGACGTGGCGTTCCTGCTGACGGCCGACCACGGGTTCGAGGGGGCGGACCCGACCGTCACCGGTTCCTGGCGGCCCGCCCTGGAGTCGCTGGGCGTCCCGTTCCGCGACGAGGGCCCAGGCTTCATCTACTTCCTCTGACCCCACCGAAGTCTCTTTGCGCGCCGCCCGAATACTTCTCCGCACGTGCGGAGATCTATTCGGGGCATGTCGGACTTGTCCGGACCGGTCCTCATCACGTGCGGAGAAGTTGACGAACGGGTGAGGGCCCACGGCGCGGTCGTAGGGTGAGCGTCATGCAGGCGTCCCTCCATATCGCCCAGGACCCGACCGCCGACGAGGTGCTCTCGACCGACGCCTTCGCCCTGCTCATCGGCATGCTGCTCGACCAGCAGTTCCCCATGGAGCGGGCCTTCCAGGGCCCCGCGAAGATCCTCGACCGTTTCGGGACGCTGGACCCCGCCAAGATCGCTGACGCCGACCCCGAGGCATTCGCCACCCTCTGCGCGACGCCCCCCGCCATCCACCGCTACGGCCGCTCGATGGCCGGTCGCGTTCAGGAGGTCGCCCGCGCCGTGGTCGCCGACTACGACGGCGACGCCGAGCGGATCTGGACCGAAGCCACCTCCGGATCCGACCTCGTCGCCCGGATCCGTAAGCTGCCCGGCTTCGGCGAGCAGAAGGCCAAGATCTTCACGGCCCTCGTCGGCAAGCAGCTCGGCGTCCGCCCCGACGGCTGGGAAGAGGCGGCCGGCGCATACGCCGAACCGGGTTCGCACCGCTCCGTCGCCGACGTCGTCGACCAGGACTCGCTCGACCAGGTCCGCGCCTTCAAGAAGGAGCAGAAGGCCGCGAAGTGACCGACCAGCTCGTCTGCGCCACCTGCGGCCGCACCGAACCGGCCGAGGGCGCCGCGCTGCTGACCTGGGCGAGAGGCACGGAGAACGGCCGCGATGTCTGGACCTGCGACGTGTGCAGCCGTGAGCACCTGCGCAGCATCGAAGGAAAGCTCGACACCGCCTGGTGGTGAGCTAACCGACCGGGTCGCCAAGCGGCGGGAGGCTCACCCCCGGCAGGTATGCGGCGACGATCTCCCGCCCGCGGACCTCGCCGCCGATCTGGCACAGCACCCCGATGCCACCGAGCCAGACCCGGTGGATCAAGAGGTACTCCGCGGGGAGGTTGAGCCGCATACCCACCGTGTAGTTGGGCCGGCGGGGGTCGTTGATGTGCTGGAACACGTCGCGTAGCCAGGGCCGGGAGAACCGGAACGTGTCGGTGCGCAGCGGCACGATGAACGGCTCGAGGTACTCCAGCAGGCGGTCCGCCTCCACGTCCATGCCCGGCCGCACGAACCCCGTCTCCTGTAACCCGGCGAGTGTCCCCTCGGCGTCGCCGTCGACGGCGAGCGTGAGGAACCGGCCCATCTCGTCGGGCAGACCGTGCGGAAGTCGCTTGACCGCACCGAAGTCGACGATCCCGAGCCGGCCGTCCGGCATGAGGCGGAAGTTGCCGGGGTGGGGGTCGGCGTGCAGCAGCCCGACCCGGTCGGGGCCCGCCAAGAGGAACTCCATGTACCGCTGCGACACCGTGTCGCGCTCCTCGGTCGTCCCGGACGAGATGATCCGGGACAGCGGGTCGCCGTCGATCCACTCGCTGACGATGACCCGCTCGCCGAACTTGACGACGTGGGGGATGAGGAAGTGCGGGTCGCCGTCGAACCCCTTGGCGAACTTCTCCTGCGACCGCGCCTCGAGGCGGTAGTCGAGCTCCTCGGCCATCCGGCTCTTCAGCTCGGCGAGGATAGGCCCGATCTCGATCCCGGGAACCCACGCCGTCGCCACCCGCGCGACCCGCGACACCTGGGCGAGGTCGCTGAGCAGGGCCGGGCCGGCGCCGGGGTACTGGATCTTGACGGCCACCGCTCGGCCGTCGCGCCAGACGCCACGATGAACCTGCCCGATCGACGCCGCTGCAACAGGCGTGTCGTCGAACGACATGAAGCTGCGCCGCCACCGTGGCCCGAGCTGCTCGGCCAGCACGGCGTGGACCGTCGACGCGGGCAGCGGGGGAGCGCTGTCCTGGAGCTTGGTGAGCATCGCGCGGTACGGCGCGGCCATCTCCTCCGGGAACGCGGCCTCGAAGATCGACAGCGCCTGCCCGAACTTCATCGCCCCGCCCTTGAGCTGACCGAGGACGCTGAACAGCTGCTCCGCCGTCCGTGCCTGCAGCTCGGCGGCGACGATCTCGGCCGGCTTCCCACCGACCCGCTTGCCGAGCCCCCACGCCGCACGACCCGCGATGCCCACGGGCAGGCTGGCCAGCCGGGCCGCGCGGGCCACCGCGCTGCGGGGAAGGTCGCTCACCGGGTCATTGTCACCTGCGCTCCCGTCGTCCGTCCGGCACCCTGCCGGTCAGGGACCGAGAAGGAGTCGTGCAGCGGGCAGTCGAGGTCGCGCCTCCACCGCCGGTGGTCGACCCGTGGCCAGGGAGCGTGTACCTCCACCGACACCCCCGTCGGCAGCGCGCTCCCGGCCAGCCCGGCCACGGCCACCATCGCCGCCATACCGGCGCCGGTCGTCACGAGGGCCTCCGACGGGGGACCCGGGTCAGGGGCGGCGCCGATCGCCAGGCACGCCAGACAGGGCTGCGCGGGATCTCCGGTGAGCCAGGGACCGACCATGATCCGGTGGCCCCACGTGGTGACCGGCAGGTGGGGGATCTGCCGGCGTCGCCACGGCTCGCCCACCCGCGGGTCGACGACGCCCGTCCGCACGAGGATCACCAGGTCCGGTGCACCGCCAGCCGTTCGGCGCAGCTCCGCGTCGGCGGTGTCCGCCGCCCAGGCGCCCGCCTCGACCCACCGCACGCCCTCCGCCCGCAGCAGACGGGCGACCGCCAACACGAGTGAACCGGGACCGTCCACGACGACGATCCGGTCCAGCGGGTCGGGTTCGGGTCGCGGCGGAGCCACCATCGGGGCGTGGCCTCCTCAGCCGGGGGAGTGGTCGGCCCGGGAAATCTCGCACAGACCATCGCGCCCAACGGCACACCGTCCACAGACCAACCGACGGTCCACCGACATGGCGACGGGGCGGGACCCAGGTGGTCCCGCCCCGTCCGGACGTGGTGCGGTCGGGGGGGG
>DASTNV010000209.1:0-23029 GCA_035762725.1 Lapillicoccus sp.
GTGGGTCCGTTCGACCTGGTCCTGCTGGGTTTGGGCGTCAACGGACATCTGGCGTTCAACGATCCGCCGGCCCGGTTCGACGACCCTCAGGACACGCGGCTGGTCGAGCTCGACGACGTGTCTCGCCGGCAGCAGGTCGACGAGGGCCACTTCCCGTCGATGGAAGATGTACCGCGTCGGGCGATCACGGTCACCATTCCGCGGCTGTTGCGGGCCGAACGTGTCGTGGCGTCGGTCCCCGGAGCGGAGAAACGTGACGCTGTCCGGGCGACGCTCACCGGCCCGATCGGGCCCGACCATCCCGGTACCGCCCTCCGCATGCATCCCGATGTCGCCCTGTTCCTCGACAACGAGTCGGCGCCTCGCTGATCGGGTCGGAGGGGTCTCAGTGTCGGTAGCTGGTCCGGGGCCGTGCCTCGAGTTCCGCTAGGTTCACCCGAGGTTCACCAGGAGGTCATAGGTTCGGATCGTGCTCGCGAGGTGGCTTCTTCCTCCGCCGGCCGGTGTGGTGTGCTGCTGACGCGGTCCGACCGCGCGGCGCCCCCGCGGACTCTGGTGGACATCCTTCGCGAGAGCGCCGATCAGTACGGCGACGAGCCCGCCGTGGACAACGGCGCCCAGGTGCTCACGTACACCGAGCTGCTGGAAGCGGGTGACGAGGTCGCCGCCGAGCTGAACCGGGCCGGAGTGGGGCCCGGAGACCGCGTCGGCGTGCGCATCGCCTCCGGTACGACCGATCTCTACGTCGCGATCGTGGGCATCCTGCTGGCCGGTGCCGCATACGTCCCGGTCGATGCCGACGATCCCGACGAGCGAGCCGCGCTGGTCTTCCAGGAGGCCGACGTCGCCGCGGTGGTGGGCACCGACCTCGTCGTCGACAGCCGCCGCATCGCCATTGGCCCCGCCGAGAGCGAGCCTCCGGGTCCCGAGGACGACGCGTGGGTCATCTTCACCTCCGGCTCCACCGGCCGGCCGAAGGGCGTCGCCGTGACCCATCGGAACGCGGCCGCCTTCGTCGACGCGGAGTCGCGGATCTTCCTCATAGCCAAGCCGATCGGGCCCGGCGACCGCGTCATGGCCGGCCTTTCGGTGGCCTTCGACGCGTCGTGCGAGGAGATGTGGCTGGCCTGGGCCCACGGCGGCTGCCTGGTCCCGGCGCCCCGGTCGCTGGTCCGCAGCGGGATGGACCTCGGCCCGTGGCTGGTGGCCAACGACATCACCGTCGTCTCGACCGTGCCGACGCTGGTCGCGCTGTGGCCGGCGGAAGCCCTGGCCGCGGTGCGCCTGGTCATCCTCGGCGGCGAGGCCTGCGCGCCGGAGCTCGCGGCTCGCCTGGTGGTCGAGGGCCGCGAGGTGTGGAACACGTACGGCCCCACCGAGGCCACCGTCGTGGCGTGCGCGGCCCAGCTCGACGGCGGCCCGGTCGTTCGCATCGGCCTGCCGCTGGACGGGTGGGACCTGGCGGTCGTCGACACGGATGGGCATCCGGTGCCGCCGAGTGAGATCGGCGAGCTGATCATCGGAGGCGTCGGGCTGGCCCGCTACCTAGACCCGGTCAAGGACGCCGAGAAGTACGCCCCGATGACCACCCTCGGCTGGCCGCGTGCCTACCGCAGCGGCGACCTCGTGCGGAGCGACCCGGCGGGACTGCGGTTCGTGGGCCGCGCGGACGACCAGGTCAAGGTCGGCGGCCGCCGGATCGAGCTCGGCGAGGTCGACAGCGCGCTGCTGGCGCTCCCGGGTGTCTCCGCCGCCGCCGCGGCCGTCCGTAAGACCGGCTCCGGCGTGTCGATGCTCGTCGGCTACGTCGCCGTGACGGAGAGCTTCGATCGGGACGCCGCCTTGCAGGAGTTGCGGTCCGTCCTGCCGGCCGCGCTGGTCCCGCGGCTCGCGGTCGTCGACGACCTCCCGACCCGCACCTCGGGCAAGATCGACCGGGACGCGCTGCCGTGGCCGCTGCCCGGGGCCGATCCGGATCAGGCCGCTCCACCGCTCGAGGGGACGGCCGGGTGGGTTCAGGGGATCTGGATCGACCTCCTCGGCAGTGACGGGGCGCCCGACGAGGACTTCTTCGACTCCGGAGGCGGCAGCCTCAGCGCGGCCCAGCTCGTGTCGCGGTTGAGGGAGCGGTTCCCCGACGTGACCGTGGCCCACGTGTATGCGCACCCGACGTTGCGTCGGCTGGCCGCCTTCCTCGACACCCTCGAGGGCGACGAGGTCGGGCGGACGGAGGCGGTGGGACGCGTTCCGCTCCGGATGCAGGCCGCCCAGGTGGTCGGTTCCGCCGTGCTGCGGACCGTATCCGGACTGCGCTGGCTCACGTGGATCGCTGGGGCGAGCACGCTTGCGGCGCAATGGTTCTCGGTCGACTGGCTGCCACGGGTCGGGTGGGGGTGGATCGTCGGCGGCTGGCTCGTGTTGGTATTCCCACCCGGGCGGATGCTGCTGTCTGCAGGCGTCGCGCGGCTGGTGCTGACCGGGGTGTCACCCGGTGCATACCGGCGGGGCGGACTGCTGCACTGGCGGATCTGGTTCGCCGAACGCGCGGTGGACGAGCTCGGGGCGCAGAACCTCAGCGGCGCTCCGTGGATGCGGCAGTATGCGCGGCTGCTCGGTGCGTCCATCGGCGCACACGTCGACCTGCACAGCCTTCCGCCGGTGACGGGGTTGCTGCTCCTCGAGGACGGCTGCGCGGTGGAGCCGGAGGTGGATCTCGCCGGGCACTGGATCGAGGGCGATGTCGTGCACGTCGGCGCGATCCGGGTGGGGCCGGACGCGCAGGTCGGAGCGCGCTCCACGCTGCTGCCGGGCGCCGACATCGGGGCCGGTGCCGAGGTCGCTCCGGGATCTGCAGTATTCGGAGCGGTTCCCGATGGCGAGTGGTGGTTCGGTTCCCCGGCCCGCCGCGGTGGCAAGGCCCGGGGACCGGTCCAGACCGGTCGGCCCGAGAACCGCGACGGGTGGCTCGCCGCCTACGCCGGATCGGCCGTCCTGATCTCGCTGCTACCCGTCGTCGCGGTTGTCGCCGGCGTGGCTCCGTTCCTGCCCGTCGTCCTGCGCGAACCCACCCTGGCCGACGCCGCACGGCTCGGAGTGGTGGTCGCCCCGGCCGCTGCCGTGCTGACCTTCGTCGTCCTGGCCGTGCTGGTCTGGGCCTGCGTGAGGTGGTGGGGGCACGGCGTCGTCGAGGGCGCCCACCCGGTCTACAGCGGTCGCGCGTGGCGCGCATGGTCAGTGCTTCGCATCCTTGACGAGGCGCGGACCTGGCTGTTCCCGCTGTACTCGAGCGCCTTGACTCCGTGGTGGCTCCGCGCGCTGGGCGCTCGGGTCGGTCGCGACGT
This sequence comes from Lapillicoccus sp., assembly GCA_035762725.1. Classification (GTDB taxonomy): domain Bacteria; phylum Actinomycetota; class Actinomycetes; order Actinomycetales; family Dermatophilaceae; genus Lapillicoccus. The sequence continues at coordinate 3,342 of DASTNV010000209.1, forward strand.
CGAGGCGTCGACGGTGCTGATGATCCCCAAACTGGTCACGGTGGCGGACGGGGCGTTCCTCGCCGACGACACCCTGCTGGGCGCATACGAGCTGGGCGGTGGGTGGCTGCGGGTCGGACCGGTGAAGGTGGGCAAGCATGCCTTCGTCGGCAACTCGGGGATGACCGCGCCCGGGCGGAAGGTGCCGCGCCAGGGTCTCGTCGCGGTGCTGTCGGCAGCACCGGCCCGCGCCCGCGCGAAGCGGGGGACGTCATGGCTCGGCAGCCCACCCACTCCGCTGCGACGGTCGGGAGTCGAGGTCGACGTGAGCCGGACCTTCGCTCCGCCGCGGCGGCTTCGGGTCGCTCGGGCCGTGACCGAGCTGTGCCGCGTGGTGCCGGTCGTCGTGCAGGCGTGGCTGTACCTCGCCGTCGTGGTGACCGGGCTGGCACTACTCACTCGGTCGGGTCTGCTGGCCGCGCTACTGATGGGACTCGTGCTGCTGGCCGCCGGCGCGGTCGCCGCGGGAGTCACGCTGGCGGCGAAGTGGTTGCTCGTCGGGCGTCTTCGTCCGATGGAGCGGCCGCTGTGGAGCTCGTTCGTCTGGCGCAACGAGCTGGCCGACACTTTCGTCGAGGTGCTCGCCGCACCGTGGTTCGCGCGCGCCGCCGCGGGTACTCCGGTGTTGAACCTCTGGCTCCGGGCCATGGGAGCGCGTATCGGGAAGGGAGTCTGGTGTGGCACGTACTGGTTGCCCGAGACCGACCTCGTTCGCCTCGGCGACGGGGCGACAGTGAACCACGGCTGCGTCGTCCAGACCCACCTGTTCCACGACCGGGTGCTCAGCATGGACGAGGTCGTCCTCCGCGCCGGCGCCACGGTCGGCCCGAACAGCGTCGTCCTCCCGGCCGCCACGGTCGGTCGGCACAGTACGGTCGGTCCGGCGTCGCTGGTCATGAGAGGGGAGTCCGTGCCTGACCGAACCCGGTGGATCGGCAACCCGGTCGGTCCGTGGCGGACGTCCGGATGAGCGCTTTTCCCGCCGTCGAACCGGCCGACGAGCTGGTACCCGGCCATGGCGACCTCTCCTACTCGGTCCGCCGGTACGACCTCGACCTGGCCTACCGCCAGGCCACCAACCATCTGCGGGGCGTCGCCGTCGTCGACGCGGTGATCGCCCACGCGACCTCGTCGATCACGTTCGACCTGTACGCCATGCGGGTGTCCGGTGTCGTGGTCACCGGGGCGACGCTGAAGTCCTGGGTGCACCGGCGCGGTCGGCTCATCGTCCGGTTCGCGCGCACGCTGGTCGCGGGATCCGCCGTCAGGGTGACGATTCGGTATGCCGGTACACCCCGGCTCGTCCCGGGTCCGGACGGCCAGGTCGGGTGGGAGGAGCTCACCGACGGCGCCCTCGTCGCCGCCCAGCCGTACGGCGCTCCGTCGTGGTTCCCCTGCAACGACCGGCCGTCGGACAAGGCGACGTACCGGATCACGGTCCGCGCCAGCTCCGCGTATGCGGTCGTAGCCAACGGGGTGCTGACCAGCCGTCAGGTCGGCGGGAGCACCACCACCTGGGAGTACGTCGTGGACCAGCCGATGGCGACGTACCTGGCCACCGTGCAGCTGGGTCGCTACGTCAGCCGCATCCTGCCGGGGGCCACGCCGATCACCCTCGTGTACCCCCCGCTGCGGCAAGCTGCTGTCGCTGCGGCATTCGCGCGCCAGTCCGAGATGCTCGACGTATTCGTGCGGCTGTTCGGGCCCTACCCGTTCGAGGGGTACACCGTCGTCGTCACCGACGACCCGCTGGAGATCCCGGTTGAGGCCCAGACCCTGTCCACCTTCGGCTCGAACTATCTGCGCCAGGACTGGGACGCCGAGCGGCTGATCGCGCACGAGCTGTCCCACCAGTGGTTCGGCAACAGCCTCACCGTCGAGCGGTGGCGCGACATCTGGCTGCACGAGGGGTTCGCCTGCTACGCCGAGTGGCTCTGGTCCGAGAGTTCGGGCGGCCAGTCCGCCGCCTGGCACGCGCGGGTGCACTGGAACCGGCTGAACCAGCTGCCGCAGGACCTGATCCTGGGCGCGCCCGAGGCGGATCGCCTGTTCGACGACCGGGTCTACAAGCGCGGGGCCCTGCTGCTGCACACCCTCCGTGTCTCGGTCGGCGACATGGCGTTCTTCGGCCTGCTCCGCGAATGGACCAGCCGCCACCGGTACGGCTCGGTCACCACCGAGCAGTTCATCGACCTCGCCGCTGCGATGTGGGGCTCGGACGTCGTCCCGATCATCGACGCCTGGCTGCGTCATCCGGAGCTGCCGCTCCTACCCGGCGCACCGTGACCGAGGCCGGCCGGTCCGAGACCACCGCGACCGCAGCCGCATACCCGCTGGGGACCTCGAGGTCGTCCAGCCAGACGCCTCCGTCGACGGATAGCCCGTGGGCGGGTTCGTCTGGCGAACCGACGTCGAGCCGGGTGAGGTCATCCCGGATCCCGCGCCCGAGGGCCTTGAGCACGGCTTCCTTCCGAGTCCAGATCAAAGCTCGGTCGTGCATCGTCCCGTCCCGCTCTGCGGGGTGAAGCGCAACGCCTGCGAACCCGTCGAAGTCGGTGGCGGAGTCACGCTCGACGTCCACACCGACCCACCCGGTCGCGGTCGCGGCCACCGCGACCAGGCCGTCGGTCCGCGCGAGGCTCAGCTGGAGGCCGGTCCCGCGCGGGCTGACGACGACCGGACAGCCGTGCTCGGAACTGCCACACCGCGGGCACAGGCGTCCTAGGCGGACGTCCGCCGTCGGGAGGGCCAGGACATCAGCGGCGAGCTGCCGGAGCAGCCCGGCGGCGTCGGCCGTCGGGTCCGTGGACCAGACGACCTCCACCATGCGCCGATTCTCCCTCGTCCCGACGGGAGATATCGACCGGTTCGGGCCGCTCGGCCTCCCGAAGACGACCGTTGTTCCTCCGGTCGGCCGGTCGGCCGGGTTCCCGCCAGCGCCGCCAGGCGGGCCACCGTCTCGCGCTCACGACGGGCTGCGTCGCGTTCTCGGTCGGCCGGTTGGGTGCGGCCCCCGGAGTCGAGCTGTTCGGCGTGCCGTTCGTGGCGGGCCGCGGCTGAGCGATGCATGAAGAGCAGGCGTTGATGGGCGGCAGCCTGTGCCTCGACCTGGGCCTCGGCCCGTTGCTGCGCTCGTTCGAGATCCTGCGGCGTCGACGGACCGCCCCGCTCTAGGCGCTCCAAGCGGACCCTGAGCTCCGCGAGGCGGGCCGCGGTTGACCGGATCCAGGCTCCTGCCGCTTGGCTGATCCCTTGGCCATGGGCTACCTCCACCTCCCACGGTAGCCGGGGCCGCGACCTGACGCTCGGGACGATCAATGCGGCCCACTGCGGAGCGCGAGGGTCAGCCGGCGCCGCGGGACCTCACACGGAGCGCAGGGCGTGGCTCACGGCGGTATGGCCGGATCCGGTGCGAGCGGCTCGTACGTCGTCGAGCGCGCGGTGTGTGCCCCGGTGCTGCCCACCGGCGCGGACCGTGACTGACCGATCGTGGCGGCGGCGGTGGGTCCACTCGATGAGGCCGATGACGAGAAGTCCGAGGGCGACGACGACGGAAATGACGACCGCTGAGCCGGTGTCGACGAAGGCGGCGGCGACCACGCCGACGATCCCCGCGACCGCGGCGCCCCCCAGGGTCAGGCCGGTCGTGATGGCGAATCTGCGCATGTGAGTCAACGCTTTCTGAACCTGTGGCTGGACCGTCCAGCCCTCTCGGTTCGCTCGCCCATTACGGTCCCGGGCAGGGCGGTGCGGCGCTGTCCTGCGACTGGGGCTCTGACGGGATGACACCCGGTTCCTCCGAGTGGGGGACGAGACCCGGCGGATGCCTGGTGGTCAGTCCTACGATCGGGACGTGGCCGGGAGAGCGACCAGCGCGCCGGGCGCCATCGCCTCGGCCCTCCGGGACGACCTCTTGGACGGCGCCCTCGCTCCCGGGACCCGGCTGACCGAGGAGTCGCTCAGCGCCCGGTTCGGCACCGGGCGGCACACCATCCGGTCCGGCCTGCAGCTGCTCGTGTCCGAGGGTCTGCTCATCCACGAGCGCAACAAGGGCATCGTCGTCCCGGCGGTCACCGAGCAACGGGTCGACGCCATGTGCTCCTACCGGCTGATCCTCGAGATGGGCGCCCTGCGACTCGCGCTGGCCGCCGGTGCCGACTTCGACGACACCGAACGAGCCGTGGAGCGCCTGGAGTCACTGACCGAGGACACGCCCTGGCGCCACGTCATCGAGGCGCACAGCGCCGTGCACCGGGCCATCGTCGAGGCGAGTGGCAACGACCGGCTGGTCGCGGCGCACCGCTCGTGTCAGGACGAGCTCAACGTCATGCTCGCGACGATCCGCGGCGACTTCTCGGCCCGCCGGCTCGCGATCCTTCACCGCGACCTGCTCGGCCAGCTCCGGATCGGTGGCGACGTCGCGCTCCGGGCGCTGGAGACCGACCTCGAGCTCGGCGGCCGGGCCGGGATGCTGCTGGCGCTCCGCCGCCGGCGCCTCGCCTGATTGTGGAACAATTCGGCGATGGGCGAGGATCCGCTGACGGCACCGCGATCGGTGGCGCGTCGACTGCCGAGGCCCGCGGAGCTCGCCCCACTGCTGCGGTTCCAGCGTCCGCACGTGAACAGCCGGCGGCGCCGGCTGGCCCGCGCATACACGATCGAGGACTTGCGCCGGATCGCGCGGCGCCACGCGCCTCGCTCGGTCTTCGACTACGTCGACGGCGCCGCGGAGCAGGAGATCAGCATCCGGCGCGCCCGTGCGGCGTTCGAGCGCGTGGAGTTCCACCCGCGGGTGTTGCGCGACGTCTCCGTCGTCGACACGAGCACCGACGTGCTCGGCGAGCCCTCCGCGCTGCCGCTCGTCCTGGCGCCGACCGGGTTCACCCGGATGATGCACCACGAGGGCGAGGTCGCGGTGGCACGGGCGGCGGCTCGGGCCGGCATCCCGTACGTCCTCTCGACGATGGGCACCACGGAACCGGAGGCGGTCCGCGCGGCTGCGCCCGCCGCCCGCCAGTGGTTCCAGCTCTACCTGTGGAAGGACCGCGCGGCGAGCGAGGCGATCGTCGAGCGAGCGCTGAAGGCTGACTACGAGGCGCTCGTCCTGACCGTCGACACCCCGGTCGGTGGCGCCCGGATGCGGGACGTCCGGAACGGGCTCACGATCCCGCCGGCGCTGACCCTGCGAACTCTTGCGGGCATGGCCATCCGGCCGGCGTGGTGGTCGAACCTCCTGACGACCGAACCGTTGACCTTCGCCGCGATGACCAGCTTCGACGGCACCGTGGCCGATCTCATCGCGTCGATGTTCGACCCCGCCGCCACGACCCAGGACCTGCGGTGGCTACGGGAGAACTGGCCGCGCAAGCTGCTGGTCAAGGGCATCCAGGACGTCGAGGACGCCCGGATGGTTGCCGACCTCGGGGCCGACGCGGTCATCGTCTCCAACCACGGCGGACGGCAGCTCGACCGGACTGTGGCGCCCCTGTCCCTCCTTCCCCACGTGGTGGATGCCGTCGGCGAGCGGTGCGAGGTCCTGGTCGACACCGGCGTCCGGACCGGCTCCGACATCGCCGCCGCCCGCGCACTCGGCGCGTCCGCCGCGATGGTCGGCCGGGCATACCTCTACGGCCTGATGGCCGCCGGCGAGGAGGGTGTCGACCGGGCGGTAGAGATCCTCGCCAGCGAGTACCGCCGCACCCTGCAGCTCCTCGGCGTCACGAGCACGGACGAGCTCGGGCCGGAGTATGCGTCCCTGCCGTCAGGTTGACGGCAGCGCTTAGGCGGCCAGCTGGGTCTTCGCGACCATCTCCCGGACCGTGGCCAGAGTGGCGTCGGGGTGGTCGAGGTGGAGGTTGTGCGCCGCGCCTGGCCAGCGCACCAACGGCAGGCCGAGCGAGGCAGCGAGTCGGGCGTGGGAGCGGGCGATAGAGCTGTCCGCCTTCCGGTCGGCGGTGACGAGGATGCCGGGCAGCTGAGGCATCTGCTCGGGCAGGGCGGCCGAGATCTGGCCGATCCCGCGCACCGCGGCCGCGAGCTGAGGGATGTCGAGGTCGCCGATCTTCTCGATCGCCTCCCGGCAGTCCGGACGTAGCTGCGTTCGACGCAGGCTCCGTCGCATCCCGCGCCTCAGGGCTGCCCGCATCATTGCGTTGGCCGGCGGCACGCGGGTCAGCCGGTCCGCCACGGTGAGCATCCGCTCGAGACGGGCGCACCCGGCCGCGTCGTTGATCGGCGTGGGGTCGAGGAGCACCAGGCCCGCGACCATCTCGGGGTGGGCGATCGCGGTGAGTACTGCAACGGCGCCACCCAGGCTCTGCCCGACGAGGACGACCGGACCGCAGCCCAGCTCGGAGACCTTGCGGTGTAGCGCATCGGCGGCGCCCGCCAGCGAGCCGGCCTCGGTCGACGTCCCGGTCCCCGGCCGGTCGAAGAGAATGACGCGGCACCCCGGATCCTCGTCCAGTCCCTCGACCAACCCGGGAAGAACCCGGCGGTTGCCTCCGCGCCCCCGGGTAGCAGGAGGACGGCCGGACCGGTTTCTCCGTGGATTTCGAGGTCGCTCGGCACGCGCCGAATTGTGTAACAATCGCGGCGGCGGCCGCAAGAGCCGGGTGCGCGCTGATCGTGTGGACTGTCCGACCCCAGCGGAGCAGAAACTCCACACGATCGTGGGTCTCACGTCGCGCCGGGTCGCTGCGCGCAGATCGTGGAAGGTATCCCGGGCCAGAGCGCGGGAAGGTTCCCACGATCCGGAGGGACGTCGCCTCGTCGTCAGCGCCGCGGACACGGGGTAATCGGCTCGCGACCGGTCGGCGGTCTGCGCCAGGGTGGGGGCATGGCGACGACGTTCCAGGTGACCTTCGACAGCGCCGACCCGGCGGCTCATTCGGCGTTCTGGGCCGAGGCGCTGCACTACGTGGTTCCACCGCCACCAGACGGCTTCGACTCGTGGGACGCCGCGCTCGACGCGTGGGGCGTCACCGAGGAGCACCGCAACGACAACGCGGCCCTCGTCGACCCCGACGGCGTCGGACCCCGGATCTTCTTCCAGAAGGTGCCGGAGCCCAAGACCGCCAAGAACCGGGTCCACCTCGACCTGCGCGCTGCGGTCGGTCTGGCGTCCGACGCTCGCTCCGAGGCCCTGGAGGCCGAGTGCACCCGGCTGGTGGCGCTCGGCGCGCGGCGGCAGCGCCGGATGGAGGCCGACGGGGTCAACGAGGTCTGCATCGTCATGGAGGACCCCGAGGGCAATGAGTTCTGCCTCGACTGACCGGCCCCGACGGGCCGGAGGTCCGTGGGTTCGACCCTCCGGCCCTGGCCTGCCACCTGGGCGCCGAGACGGTCAGACGTAACCAAGGGGTTGCCCAGCCGGGTCGGGCATACACCCGAAAAATGCGTCCGTTCGGTTGGATGGGCTCATGACCAGCCGACCGCTGCGCGTGGGAGTCCAGCTGCCCGAGGTCGAGCGGCGGGTGGACTGGCCGGAGCTCATCACCATGGCTCGGACCGCCGAGGATGTGGGGCTCGACTCGGTATGGCTGGGCGACCACCTCCTCTACGACCTGCCCGGCGGTGTGACCAGGGGACCGTGGGAGGTGTGGACGTCGCTCGCGGCGCTGGCCGCCGTGACGGAGCGGGTCGAGCTGGGGCCGCTGGTCGCATCGACGGGCTTCCACGCCCCGCCGATGCTGGCCAAGATGGCCGCCACCGTCGACGGGATCTCCGGCGGTCGGCTCGTGCTCGGCATGGGCGCGGGATGGAACGAGCGCGAGTACACCGCCTTCGGGTTTCCCTTCGACCACCGGATCAGCCGGTTCGAGGAGGCCTTCACCATCGTGCGCACCCTGCTCCGCGAGGGACGGGTCGACTTCCGCGGCGGCTACTACGACGCCGCCGACTGCGTGCTCGACCCGAGGCCGGCACGGCCCGGTGGTCCGCCGATCATGCTCGGCTCGACCGGGCCGCGGATGCTGCGGATCGGCCTACCCCACGTCGACCTCTGGAACACGTGGTGGAGCGACTACGCCAACGACCCGGCCGAGTTCGCGCGGCTGAAAGACCGGGTCGACGCGGCCGCGGCGGAGGCCGGACGAGCGCCCGGCGACGTCGGCGCGACCGCGGCGGTGTACGTCCAGCTGGCCGGTGGGAGCGGCCGCGTGATGGGCGACTCGTCCTACAAGGCGGAGGTCCGACCGGTACCGGGCGAGCCGGCCGCGATCGCCGAGCACCTGCAGGCGATGGCCGAGGCCGGGGCGGTCCACGTCCAGCTGGTCCTCGACCCGATCACGGTCGACAGCATCGGCGTCGTGGGCCGGGCGGTCGCGGTGCTCGACGGCTGATCACCGTTTGCGCGAGGCGCTCGCGGGGCACGTAGAGTGCGTGGCGGCGCCGGGCTTGGAGCCGCGCCATCGTCCCGGGGGGAACGACGTCGGAACCACCTTTGAGGACTTCTGCCCGTGAACTACGAGCGTGGGCTACTGCTCGCGAACCGGTACCGCCTGGACGACGTCATCGCCGTCGGCGGCATGGGCCAGGTCTGGCGCGCCCTCGACGAGACGCTTCAGCGGCCGGTGGCCGTGAAGGTCCTCCGGCCGGGCGCCGCCCACCAGGACGTCTTCCTGGAACGGTTCCGGGCCGAGGCCCGTAACTGTGCGGCCCTCCAGCACCCCAACATCGTTACCGTCCACGACTTCGGCGAGGGGCGCCATTCGGCATACCTCGTCATGGAGCTCATCGAGGGCCAGCCGCTGTCCGCCGTCCTCGAGGCGCGAGGCGCGCTGCCCCCGGACGAGGCCAGCGAGATCCTCACGCAGGCGGCAATGGCGCTCCAGGCGGCACACGACGCCGGCGTCATCCACCGCGACGTCAAGCCGGCCAACATCGTCGTCGACGGCGACGGGTATGCCCGGCTCACCGACTTCGGGATCTCCAAGGCCGCCGCGGGTTCCGAGCTCACCCACACCGGTGAGGTCCTCGGCACCGCGCACTACCTGTCGCCGGAACAGCTCCAAGGGCAGCCGGCGGGGCCGTCCAGCGACATCTACTCGCTGGCCGTCGTGGGGTACGAGTTGGTCACCGGTACCCGCCCGTTCCAAGGCGAGTCGGTGGTGACGACCGCTCTGGCGCACGTGGGGCAGCCGGCGCCCGAGCTCCCCGATACCGTCCCCGAACCGCTGCGGACGACGATCATGGCCGGGTTGGCCAAGCGCCCCGAGCACCGGCCCGAGTCCGCCGCCGCCTTCGCCGAGGCGCTGCGGCTGCCGAAGGGCACCGTCCCGGAGCACCTCGTCCCAGGCGCCCAGTCGGCGGTCAGCCCGGTCATCGGTGGGGCCGGTTTCGCCGGTCTGGTCGCTCAGCCCGCCGGAGCGCAGTCGGAGATCGCTGACCTGCCCTACACCACGCGGTAGTCGACGAGCAGGTAACCGGTCGGCGAGGTACTGGTGCGAACCGGTTCGAGCCGCATCGGCGGCACCCCGTCGAGCAACCGTCGCCCGCCACCTGAAACCGCCGGGGCGACCACGAGCCGCAGCTTGTCCACGATGCCGCCGGTCAGCAGGGCCTGAGCCACCTCGATGCTGGCGTGCACACCGATGTCGCCGCCCGGCCGGTTCTTCAGGTCGCGCACGAACTCGACGAGGTCGCCCTCGACGGCCTGCGCGTTGGCCCAGCCCCCGTCGAGCGGTCTCGACGTTGCTACGTATTTCGTCACCGCGTTGATGAACGTCGCGAACGGCTCGACGTCGCTGCCGGGCCAGTACCCGGCCCACTCGTCGTAGCTGCGCCGGCCGAGGATCACCGCGTCCTGCGACCCGATGACGGCCGCGAGGTTTGCGTCCATCGCGTCGTCCCAGTTGGGGAAGAACCGGTCCGGCTGCTCCGCCACCCCGTCCAGAGAGACCAGCTCGTATGCGACCACCGTCCGCACGGTCACCACCTCCTGCCCGGTAGACCGCCGAACGATCCGGAACTCATCGCCGCTCAGACACCGAGCTCCGCGGTCAGCCGGCCCTCGTCGACCGCCCGCTGGAGGCTCGCGTGGTCGTCTTCCGCCTTGTCGGCGTAGACCGCGGCGAAGTCCGCCACCGCCTCGTCGAACACCCCGCGACGCCCGAGGTAGGCGGCGATGGCGATCCGGTCGCCGGACCGGGCGTGCGCCCGAGCCAGGGTTTGCGCGCAGATGCGCGTGTAGACCTCCAGGCCCTGGGCGTCGATGCCCTCGACGTCGAGGGAGCCCTTCCAGTCCTGCAGCTGGCGGACGTAGTAGTCCACGCCGGCCGAGGCGATCGAGGCGCGCTGCCAGCCGAGCAGCACGTCGCTGACCGCCTGCATGAGCCGCTGCCCCTCGACGACCCGTTGTCCGTGGTGCGGGAGGTCGCGCGAGCCGGTCGCGAGGTCGAGGACCGATCGCGTCGCCTCCTTGGCCTGGAGGAACAGCGCGTCCTCCTCGTCCCGGCCGACGAGGAGGACCACCCAGGCTCGGGTCCCCACGCTGCCGACCCCGACCACCTTGAGGGCGATGTCGACGTACCGGTACTGCTCGAGCAGCTGCCGCCGGTTGGTGGCGAGCGTCGCCGCATACCCGTCGATGAGTGCCGTGATCCCGCTCTGGAGGTCTTCCGGGCTGACGCCGATGTCGAGGTCCCGCGCGGGGATCACCAGCGGCGGCCGGCTGACCAGTCGCAACCGGCCGTCCACGACCTCGGTGAGCTTGCGCCGCGACCCGAGGCTGTCGCGGGTCCGTGCCTTGTCGATGGTCCGGGTGAACGCCTTGCGGCTCGGCTTGTCGAGGACCTTGAACAGCTGGGGAGCGTTGTCCTGGGCGGCGACGTGGGAGTACCAGACGTCGAGGTTGCCCTGCTCCGCGTGGCGGCGCATCGCCTCGCGGTACTCCCGAACCGTGGCGACGACGAGCTTCCGGGTCTGCCGCGTGCGGTAACCGTTCGCGCGGCCGGAGAGCTCGACGCTGGCCGCCAGCCGCTTGACGTCCCACTCGAACGGGCCGGGCCAGGTCTCGTCGAAGTCGTTGAGGTCGAAGACCAGCTGCCGCTCCGGAGAGCCGTACAGCCCGAAGTTGCCGATGTGCGCATCGCCGCAGAGCTGGGTGGTCAGCGAGGTGCGAGGCCCCGACGCGAGGTCGTAGGCCATGACGATCGCCGAGCCGCGGTAGAACGCGAACGGCGACGCGACCATCCGGCCGTGCCGGATCGGCAGCAGGTCCGGCAGCCGGTCGGTCTCCTGTCCGACGACGAGGTCGACCGCGTCATGGGTGGTCGGGACCAGCTCGGCGTGCGCCTCCCGCGGGACCCGGGTGCGCTCCGCTCGGCCGACGTCGGCGCGCTCCTCGACGGAGCGCCAGGGCACAGCACTGTCGGTCACAACCAGCAGGAAACACGCTGTCGCGCTTCGCGGTCATCACCCGCCGCGAGGGATGTGACCACGGGTTGGGCGCGATCGGCGTTCCCTTCCCGAGGAAGGGTGGTCCTCGTTAGCGTTTGGCTCCTACCGACGCCGCCGCTCGACCGGGAAGGACCGCTATGACCGCCAACGCCACTCCCGACACCATCGTCCTCGTCCACGGACTCTGGATGACCCCCCGCAGCTGGGAGCACTGGGTTCCCTACTACGAGGCGAAGGGGTACACGGTGCTCACCCCGGCCTATCCCGGTTTCGACATCGAGGTCGAGGCGCTGCGCGAGAACCCCGAGGTCATCGCCCAGCTCACGGTCCCCGCCACCGTCGACCACCTCGCGTCAGTCATCGAGGGCGTCGCGACGCCGCCGATCATCATGGGTCACTCGTTCGGTGGGACGCTGACCCAGCTGCTCCTCGCCCGGGGTCTCGGCGCCGCCGGGGTGGTCTTCGACTCCGCCCCCACCGAGGGCGTCCACGTGACGCCGGTGTCCCAGACCCGGTCGATCTTCCCGGCGCTCAAGCACCCGTCGAGCCGGCACGAGGCCGTCGGCTTCACGCCCGAGGAGTTCCACTACGCGTTCACCAACACCCTCAGCGAGGAGGACTCCAAGGCCGTCTGGGAGCGGTATGCCATTCCGGCGCCGGGATCGTGGATCTGGGACTACGGGCTGATCGCCAACGTCAAACCCGGGCACCAAGAGACCTGGGTCGACTACGGGGCCGACCGTGCGCCGCTGCTCTTCGTCGCGGGCGGCAAGGACCACATCATGCCGGCATCGGTGAACCACTCGAACGCCCGCCACTACGACGAGGGTCCGGCGTTCACGGACTACCACGAGTTCCCGGACCGCGACCACTGGACCTGCGGCGCCCCGGGCTGGGAGGCCGTGGCCGACTACGCCCTGATCTGGGCCCAGAACAACGCCAAGGCCTACGCGGACAAGGACGTCTGACCGGGCCTGCCGCGCTAAAACCGTGGCGGGCGAACTGTTACGGAGTCGTGCCACTCCAGCGGGCCACCGCCGCGGTTCCCGGGGTGTCGCCCGATCGGCCCGTACCATCGACCGACGGCTTCCGCGCGTCATCGAACGCTACTGCCTCTCCCCGCCGAGGAGCCCATGCCCCGCCCGATCGACAACAAGGGCTCGTACCTGCCCGCGCTGGACGGGCTGCGTGCCATCGCCGTCGGCGCAGTTGTCGCCTACCACCTCGGGTCGGACGCCGTTCCCGGCGGTCTGCTCGGCGTCGGCATCTTCTTCACCCTCAGCGGCTTCCTCATCACCGGCATTCTCCGGTCCACCTTCGAGCGCACCGGGAGCCTCGATCTCAAGCACTTCTGGCTCCGCCGGGCCCGCCGCCTGCTGCCGGCGGTCGTCCTGCTGCTCGTCGTCGTCATGGCGGTCACCGCGCTCAGCAACCCCGAGCAGGTCGGCGTCCGCACCGCGGAGACCGTCGCCGCGCTCTTCTACGTCAGCAACTGGACGACGATCAGCCTCGGCGTGTCGTACTTCGCCCGGTTCAGCGGGCCCGGCCCACTGGACCACCTCTGGTCGCTGGCCGTCGAGGAGCAGTTCTACGTCTTCTGGCCGCTGATCGTCTGGGGCCTGATCACCCTGTTCCGGAAGCGTTGGGACCGGATCGCCTGGGTGACCCTCGGCCTGGCGCTGATCTCGTTCGTCCTCATGTGGTTCCTCGCGACGCCGGGCTTCGACAACACCCGCGCCTACGAGGGCACCGACACCCGGGCCGGCGGCCTGCTCATCGGCGCCGCCCTCGGCATGACGTGGCGGCCCGGCAAGCTCTCCACCAAGGTGCCGATGCGCGGCCGGGTCGTCCTCGAGAGCGCCGGCGTCATCTCCCTGATGGCGATCTTCCTGTTGATCACCCGGGTCGAGGAGTACGACATGTTCCTCTACCGGGGGGGCATCCTCGTCCTCTCGGTGGCGACCGCCCTGCTCATCGCGGTGGCGACGCACCCGGCCAGCATGGTCGGCCGGGCCATCGGCTTCTTACCGTTCCGCTGGCTCGGTGAGCGGTCCTATGGCATCTACCTCTGGCACCTCCCGGTGATCGTCTTCCTGCCCGCGACGGTCCTCGAGGACTCGCCGTGGCGTCCGGTGCTGCTCTGCGTGGTCATCGTGGCCCTCGCCTCGCTCAGCTGGTCGCTGGTCGAGGACCCGATCCGGCGCCGCGGCCTGCTCGGTGCGCTGCGCCGCGGTCGCGAGAACCGGGCGTGGGCCGGGCAGCAGACGCGGTCGGTCAACCGGGGTGCTGGCACGCCGCTGCTCGGCAACGTCCTTGCCCTCGTCCTCGTCGCGACCGCCGGTCTCACCGCGCTCACGGTGATGGGCCCGTCAGCGTCCAGCTCGGCGGCCCAGACCACGTCCGGCGACCCGAACGGCCCGCCTGCGTACACCCCGCCCGACCCGAACGAGACGGCGGCCCCGACCACCTCTGCCCCGGCCCCGTCGGCCACGAAGACGACCCCGCTCATCGACCCGGCGAGCCTCAAGACCTCGTGTACCGGCGTCACCCACATCGGCGACTCGACGTCGCTCGGTCTGATGGATCCCGCCGCCCTGCCGAAGGCCGCCGACCGGATAGACGCGCAGTACAAGGACTTCGGGGTCAAGACGGTCTACACCGACATCCTCGGCGCGCGCTCGATCGTCGAGCGCTGGAACGACCAGCCGAACGCGGAGGAGGGCGTCAAGTCCCGCCAGGCCGCGGGGTACCACGGTTGCTGGGTGTTCGCGATGGGCATCAACGAAGCGGCCAACCAGGCCGTCGGCGGCAACATCCCGCTGGACGCGCGGATCGACTTGCTCATGCAGCACGTCGGCAACGAGCCGGTGCTGTGGCTTACCGTCAAGACGCTGCTGACCCAGACTGCGTACGCCGAGCCGCACATGCTCAAGTTCAACCAGGCCCTCCTCGACGCCTGCGAGCGCTACCCGAACATGCGGGTCTACGACTGGGCCACCGAGGTGCAGGACAACTGGTTCGCCAAGGATCAGACGCACTACACGACCACTGGGTGGAGGGAGCGCGGGCACCGCACCGCCGAGGCCCTCGCCATCGCCTTCCCGAAGGACGGGCAGCCCCCGAACAGCTGCCTCGTCCGCACCCCCTAACCACCACCCCACGAAGTTCTTCGCTCCGCTCCGATACTTCGCGGGGACCCCGGGACTAGCTCACCGGAGCCAACCCCGCGCATACCATGACGACGGTCCGCCACTCGGGCGGTGTTACCGACAGCGTGGTGAAGGAGTGCGGCATGGTGCAGGTCAACCTTTCCACGGGGCTGGACAAGGCGTACGAGGACAAGACCCTCGCCGAGATCCTGGCGGCTCCGCCGTCGGCGCTGGCCGGCCTCACCGCTGCCGACGACGCGGCGCTCAAGGAGCACCTCGGGATCGACACCGTCCGCGAGCTCGGCTCGAACAAGTACTTCGCGCTCGCCGGCGTCCTCGTGGCCCTGGCGGCCAAGGAGGGCTGACCGCCCTCAACCGAAGAGGGCCGCTCCCCGTGGGGAGCGGCCCTCTTGACGTGTGGCGGCAGGCGTCAGGCCGGCTGACGGATCGCCGAGACGTCGAACTCGAGGGTGACCTTCTCGGAGACGAGCACGCCACCGGTCTCGAGCGGGGAGTTCCACTTGAGGTCCCAGTCGCTGCGGTTGATCGTCACGGCGCCCTCGAAGCCGACCCGGAGGTTGCCGAACGGGTCCTTGGCCTCGCCGGTCTCCTCGAAGAGGACGGTGACCGGCTTGGTGACGGCGTTGATGGTGAGGTCGCCGGTGATGCTCCACTCGGTACCGTCGCGCTGGACGTCGGTCGAAGCGAAGGTGATCTGCGGGTAGGTTTCCACGTCGAAGAAGTCGCCGGACTTCAGGTGACCGTCGCGCTGCGCTTGGCCGGTGCTGACGCTGGCGGTCTGGATGGTCACGGCCACGGTCGACTTCGCGGGGTTCTCGGTGTCGACGTGGGCGGTGCCCTCGAACTCGTCGAACTGGCCGCGGACCTTGGTCACCATCGCGTGGCGGGCCGAGAAGCCGATCCGGGTGTGCGCCGGGTCGAGCACGTAGTCGCCGGCGATGTCGGAAGCGGGGGCAGCCTGGTCGGCGACGGCGGACGAGGTACGGTTGAACAGAGCCATGGGGTGGTCCTCTCAGGGTGGATGTCGAAGCTTGTTGAACTTTCAACCAACGTAGTCCTCAATCCATTCCCGAGGCAAGTCGCTGACCTGTGCGTTGGGTCACGACAATGCGGGTATGCCGCACTCCCGCCTCCTCGCCCCGGCCGACCTCGACCGCCTGGTCCAGCGGGTGACCGCGCTCCTCGACCGGGCCGGAGATCGCGGCAGGGTGACGATCGGGGTGGCCGGCGCCCCCGGCGCAGGGAAGACGACGCTGGCCGAGGACCTGGTCGCGGCGCTCGCCGAGCGGCTCGGTCCCGACGCCGTCGCCCACCTGCCGATGGACGGGTATCACCTGGCCGACGTGCAGCTGGACGCGCTCGGCCTGCGCGACCGGAAGGGTGCACCGGAGACCTTCGACGGCCACGGCTACCTCGCCACGCTCACCCGGCTGCGGTCCGGGGATCCGGCAACGGTCTACGTGCCGGGGTTCGAGCGGGTCCTCGAGCAGCCGGTCGCGGCGGCTATCGCCATCCCCGCCTCGGTCCGGGTCGTCGTCAGCGAGGGCAACTACCTGCTGCTGGCTGATGGCCCCTGGCCACGGGTCCGGGCGCTCTTCGACGAGGTGTGGTTCGTCGACCTCTCGGACCAGGAGCGGCTGCGCCGGCTGGTGTCGCGGCATACCGAGTTCGGCAAGGGGGCCGATGCCGCGCAGGCCTGGGCGCTGGGGCCCGACCAGGCCAACGCCGCGCGCGTCCTCGCCACCCGCGACCGCGCGGACCTCGTTGTCGTGGCTCCGGACTAAGGGCCGGCGCCGAGGGCCATCGGCTCACGGGACTTCGCCAGTCGTGGGTCGCGGCGCCTCCCCTGGCACATGACCTAACCGTCATGTCGCGAGTCATGTCGCGCCAGGTGCAGTCAGCACGACATGCCGTGCGACATGCCGTGCGACATGCCGTGCGACATGATGTCCGCGAGTTGTCGCCCCATCCGCGGCATAGCCCCTTAACAGGCGACCTACCGACGTGGCGCGTTGACCCACGGGCGGCCAGCCGAGGACACTTGAGTCACTTAGGTCACTCCAGCATCAGCCTCAGTGGAGAAGCGTCATGTCGGGAAAGGGCGGGACCGCGCTGCTGGTCGCGATCGCCATCGGCGTGTCTCTGGCTCTCCTCGACCAGAGCAGGACGTCGTCCTCGGCCTCCAGCACAACGTCGACGGCCGAGTCGACGGCGTCCGTGACGGTCGCCTCCACTGCAGCGACCACCGCCACGGCGAGCTCCGGCTCGACGACCGCATCCTCCGACAGCACCGTGGTCGTCGGATCCCCAACGGGGACGGCACGCACCAGGATGTCCAGCTGTCCCGGCCGGGTCGTGAGCCAGACGACTCAGAGCGACCTCACCCTGCGCATCTACTACGCCGAGCAGGCCGGCGGGACCAACTGCCTGTCGGTGGCGCACCAGGGTCCGGTGACGGCGCCCGGCTTCCTCCGCGCCGAGATCCGGATCGACGGCTACACCGGCACGGACTGGCCTCGGTATGCGTCGGAAGACGGAGCTCCCGGGGCGGCCGAGGTGACCGGCGCCTACATCGTCGGGACCAACGGGCACTGCGTGTCGGCGACCGGGACGTACTTTCCCACCGGCGCAGGAGGGTCGAGCACCTCGGTCAGCGTGGCCGGGGTGGGCTGCGGCTGACGCCGGAGCCCGCACGAGTGTCGTGCACGGCGATGACCTCCTGACGCTGTAGACCGGGTTCTTCCCGCGACCGGTCGACCTCGTGCACCTGCCTCGAGCACGACGTTCGCGTTGCCGATTGCGTCGTCGACCGAGACACTCGGATCACAGCGATCACACCAGCATCAGGCCCGGTGAGGAGACCGTCATGGCGGACGGCGGAGGTGGTGATCGCGGATGGTTGGGACTCCTCGCGTTGGGCAGCGTGTTCCTCATCGGCCTGTTTGCCGGCCCCGCGGGCGGGACGACGACCGGGACGACCGCTGAGACAAACGACGCGCGCTCCTCCACGACCGCGTCCGGCTCCAGCACGGTGGTCACGTCGAGCACGACCACCGCTCCGGTGCCGCTCACCGCGTGCCCCGGGCGAGTGGTGCGCCAGCGGACCGAGAACGGCATCACGCTCAAGGTCTATTACGACGCGCAGTCGCACGGCGTCAACTGCGTGTCGGCGGTGTACAACGGCGCCGTGTCGTCCCCCGGCTACCTGCGCACCGAGCTCCGCTTTTCCATGTCACTCGGCAACGGGTGGCCCGACTACGCCTCCCAGGACGGGCCGGCCGGGGCCGCGGAGGTGCAGGGCACCTACCTCATCGCGACCGACGACCGCTGCGTGTCCGCCATGGCGACGTACTTTCCCTCCGGTCGGGACGGCCCGAGCAGCAGCGCGGCCTTGACGCGGGTCGCGTGCGGCTGAGCGCGGCATACTCCCCCCATGAGCACCGTTGCCGAGCCCGTCCTGTCGCACACCGCCGGCGAGACCGACGTCCCGCTCATCGAGGACACGATCGGCGACAACTTCGACGCTACCGTCGCGCGCTTTCCCGACCGCGAGGCGATGGTCGACGTCGAGCAGGGCACGCGGTGGACCTGGGCCGAGCTGAAGCGTGACGTCGACGTCGCGGCCCGTGGGTTCATCGCGGCCGGCATCGGGAAGGGCGACCGGGTCGGCATCTGGGCGCCGAACTGCGCCGAGTGGACCATCGTCCAGTTCGCCACAGCGAAGATGGGCGCGATCCTCGTCAACATCAACCCGGCCTACCGGACCCACGAGCTGAAGTACGTCCTCGGTCAGGCCGGCATCCGGATGATCGTCGCGGCTCCGACGTTCAAGACCAGCGACTACGCGGCGATGATCGACGAGGTCCGCGGCGACCTCCCCGGGCTCGAGCAGGTCGTTCTCATCGGCACCGACAGCTGGCGCGACCTGCTGGCCGGCGCCGAGCGAGTCAGCCCCGAACACCTCGCCGAGATCCAGGCCGGCCTCGACAACGGCGATGCCATCAACATCCAGTACACCTCGGGCACAACAGGATTCCCCAAGGGCGCGACCCTCAGTCACCGCAACATCCTCAATAACGGGTACTTCGTCGGCGAGCTGTGTCGCTACACCGAGGCCGACCGGGTCTGCATCCCGGTTCCCTTCTACCACTGTTTCGGCATGGTCATGGGCAACCTCGCCTGCTCGACGCACGGCGCCGCGATGATCATCCCGGCGCCCGGGTTCGACCCGGCGAAGACACTGCAGGCCTGCCAGGACGAGCGGGCCACCTCGCTCTACGGCGTGCCGACGATGTTCATCGCCGAGTGGTCGCTGCCGAACTTTGCCGACTACGACGTGTCGAGCATCCGCACCGGAATCATGGCCGGCTCACCGTGTCCGGCCGAGCTGATGAAGAAGGTCATCGCCTCCGGCATCGAGGAGATGACCATCTGCTACGGCATGACCGAGACCTCACCGGTGTCGACTCAGACCCACACCGACGACACCTTCGACCACAAGGTCGGCACCGTCGGCGCGGTGCATCCGCACCTCGAGGTCAAGGTGGTCGACCCGGTCACCGGAGAGACGCTGCCGCGGGGCCGGGCCGGCGGGCTCTGCACCAAGGGCTACTCGGTGATGCTGGGCTACTGGGAGCAGCCGGACAAGAGCGCCGAGGTGCTGCAGGACGGCTGGATGCACACCGGCGACATCGCGGTCATGGACGAGGACGGCTACGTGCAGATCACCGGCCGGATCAAGGACATGGTCATCCGCGGTGGCGAGAACATCTACCCGCGCGAGATCGAGGAGTTCCTCTACACCCACCCCGACATCCTCGATGCCCAGGTGATCGGGGTGCCCGACGAGAAGTACGGCGAGGAGCTGTGCGCCTGGATCCGGATGCGCGAGGGCGCCGAGCCGCTGACGGCCGAGAAGGTGCGCGAGTTCGCCACCGGCAAGCTGGCGCACTACAAGATCCCGCGCTACGTCCGGGTCGTCGACGAGTTCCCCATGACGGTGACCGGCAAGGTCCGCAAGGTCGAGATGCGGGAGGTCACGGTCTCCGAGCTCGGGCTGTGATTCCGCCTCCCCCGTGA
>DASTNV010000210.1:0-3783 GCA_035762725.1 Lapillicoccus sp.
CGTCCGCACGGCCGAGCTGTAGAACGCCCGGTTGATCGCCGTCAGACCGTTGCGGTCGCTGGCCCGCAGCCGGGTGATGAACACGCCGACGATCGCGATGATCACGCCGATCGCCGAGACGATGAGCGGGAAGACCAGACCCTTGTCACCGAAGGCCTGCGAGCCCAGGATCAGGGCAGCGACCAACGTCACGGCGTACGACTCGAAGAGGTCCGCCGCCATGCCCGCGCAGTCGCCGACGTTGTCGCCGACGTTGTCGGCGATCACGGCGGCGTTCCGCGGGTCGTCCTCCGGGATCCCCTTCTCGATCTTCCCGACCAGGTCCGCGCCGACGTCCGCGGCCTTGGTGAAGATGCCGCCGCCGACCCGCATGAACATCGCGAGCAGCGCGGCGCCGAAGCCGAAGCCCTCGAGGACCTTGGCCGCGTCGCCCTTGTAGAGCAGCACGACGACGGCCGCGCCGAGCAGGCCGAGGCCTACCGTCGCCATGCCGACGGTGCCACCCGTGCGGAACGCGATCCGCATGCCCTTGTCGCGGTTGCCGTCCCGCGCCGCCGAGGCGACCCGGACGTTGGCCTTGACCGCCAGCGACATGCCGAGGTAGCCGATCAGCGCGGAGAAGATGGCGCCGACCACGAAGAAGAGCGAGCGGCCCAGCTTGATGCCGAACGTGTCGGCTGGGAGCAGGAACAGCAGGCCGAAGACCAGCACGACGAAGATGCCGAGGGTGCGGAACTGGCGGCTGAGGTAGGCCTGGGCCCCCTCCTCGACCGCAGCGCCGATCGTCTGCATGTTCTCGGTACCGGGGTCCGCGGCCAGCACCTGACGGCGGAAGAACAGGCCGAAGACGAGGGCGATGACCGCGATGGCGAGCACCGCGTACACGAGGTACAGGTTGCTGCCGGCGAGCTCCAGCGGTGTCGCCGCTGCCGGGGCAAGGTTGGGCATACTGCTACTCCTCCTTGAGGACGCTCACTCACCCTCGAGTGGACGGACCCGTGTCTAGCCCCCAGTGGTGAGCACAGCAGCAGGAACGCGCGGGTGATTCGCCGGGAAACCCTACCTGGAGGTAGGTGCTGGCCCTAATCAAACCAGAGTGTGAAGGACCTCACCCGATGGGACCGACGCCTAGGTCGCCGCGACGGCCTCGCCGACGGTGGGGTAGATCGCGAAGACCTTGTCCAGTCCGGTGATGACGAAGACCTTGAGAACGCGGTCGTGGGCACAGACCAGGCGCATCGAGCCGTCGTTGAGCCGGATCTGCTTCAGCCGGCCCACGAGGACGCCCATACCCGTCGAGTCCATGAACGAGACGCCCGAAAGGTCGACGACGAGGTCATGGCGACCAGCGTCGATCTCCTGGTCCAGCCGTTCTCGGAGCTGCGGCGCCGTGTAGACGTCGATCTCCCCGACGACCTGCACGACTGTGCGGCCGTCGACCACCGAGGTCCCGATGTCGAGGTCCAAATGTCCTACCCGTCCGTGCCAAGCTGTGCGACTCGACCGGATGGTGCGCGCGTCGGGCGCACGACATGCCCGCCCCGGTCGACGCCCGAACCCTACTCTGCGGCCTCAGGCGGACGTACCGTATCGGCGATGTCCAGCGCCGTTCCACCCCCAGTTCAGGACGGCCCCGTGGCGCCGCAGCCGGGGCCCGCCCGGGCTGCCGGACGCCTGTCGCCGGAGGCGCTGCTCGGGTCGCTGGCCCGGGACGACCGCCGCGAGCGCCTGACTCACGTCCATCGGGTGGCGGCTCGGGAGGCCTCGCCGGCACCGTGGCCGTCGTGGGTGAGCCCGCCGCTGTATGCCGCGTTGACCCAGTCGGGACTGACCAGTCTCTGGAGCCACCAGTTCGAGGCGGCCGAGGCAGCACACGCCGGTAGGCACGTCGTCCTGTCGACGGGGACGGCCTCGGGCAAGTCGCTCGGCTACCTGTTGCCCGCGCTCTCTGACGTCCTCGACGGTGCCACCGCTCCGAACGGGCGGGGCGCGACCGCGCTCTACCTCGCACCGACCAAGGCGCTGGCCCACGACCAGCTGGACCGGCTCGACCGACTGGCCCTGCCGGGCCTGCGCGCCGCCACCTACGACGGCGACACCTCGCCCGAGGACCGTCGGTGGGTGCGCGAGCACGCCAACTACGTCCTCACCAACCCGGACCTCCTCCACCACTCCCTCCTGCCGGGACACGAGCACTGGGCGCCGTTCCTCCGTGCGCTGCGGTACGTCGTCGTCGACGAGTGCCACGTCTACCGCGGCGTCTTTGGCTCGCACCTGGCGATGGTGCTGCGGCGGCTGCGGCGGGTCTGCGCGCGGTATCGGTCCGCGCCCACCTTCGTCCTCGCCTCGGCCACTGTCGCGGAGCCGGCCGTCCACGCCGAGCGCCTCGTCGGCCTTCCGGTACACCCGGTCACGGTCGACGGCTCGCCGCGAGCCGCCCTCACCTTTGGTCTCTGGCAGCCCGGCGAGACGGGGTATGCCTGGACCCCACCACCGCTCTTGGCCGACCCCGGACTCCCGGGAGCGGCTGTGGCGGCTGCGGCCGATGCGGCGATTGGAGTGGCTTCGACGGCTGGCTCGCTCAGTGGCTCCAGCGCGGTGCTGGACTCCCCGGACCCTGTCCTCCCGAACGCTGTTGCCCCGGGCGCTGCTCCCACCGTCCCGCACGCTGCTCCAACCCTCCTGGACGCAACTCCCACTGTCCCGGGCGCCGCTCCCGCCGTCCAGGGCGCCGCTCCCACCGTCCAGGGCGCTGCTCCCACCGTCCCGGGCGCTCCCGCCGTCCCGGTCGGTCCTCCCACCGGGCGTGCCGGTGGCGGCTCCCGGCGGCGGAGCGCGGTCGCCGAGTCGGCTGACCTGCTGAGCGACCTCGTGGCGCAGGGCGTCCAGACGGTCGCGTTCGCGCGCTCCCGAGCCGGGGTCGAGGTGATCTCGGCCGCCGCACGCAGCCATCTGCGCGAGATGGACGAGGCTCTGGGCGACGCGGTCGCCGCATACCGCGGGGGGTACCTGCCCGAGGAGCGCCGTGAGCTCGAGGCGGCCCTGCGTGCGGGAGGGCTGCTCGGACTGGCCGCGACCACGGCCCTGGAACTGGGCATTGACGTGTCCGGCCTCGACGCCGTGCTCCTCGCCGGCTGGCCTGGCACGCGCGCCTCGATGTGGCAGCAGGCCGGTCGCGCCGGGCGGGCCGGCGCCGAGTCGCTGGCCGTGCTCGTCGCCGCCGACGACCCACTCGACACCTACCTCGTCCACCACCCGGACGCGGTCTTCGGCCAGCCGGTCGAGGCCGCCGTGCTGGACCCGGAGAACCCGTACGTCCTGCGGCCGCATCTCGCCGCCGCGGCCGCCGAGCTCCCCATGACCGAGTCGGACGCTGACTACTTCGGCCCCTCCACCGTCCGGCTCCTCGACGAGCTCGTCGACTCCGGCGCCCTGCGCCGACGGCCGACCGGCTGGTACTGGTCGGAGGGCGACCGCCCGACCGACGCCGTGTCCCTGCGTGGCTCGGGAACCACGCTGCGCATCGCCGACCACCGAACCGGTCGCGTCCTCGGAACCATCGACGACGCGCGCTCGCACAGCGCCGTTCATCCGGGCGCCGTCTATGTCCACCAGGGCGAGACCTTCGTGGTCGTCGACCTCGACCTCGACGACGGATGCGCCCTCGTGCGGGTCGGTGACCCGGGCTGGTCGACCCAGGCCCGATCGGTGTCGGCCTTCGACATCGTCGACGTCGAGCGGTCGCGGCGATGGGGAGCCGTCGGTTGTCACTTCGGCACCGTC
>DASTNV010000211.1:0-16830 GCA_035762725.1 Lapillicoccus sp.
GAACTGTCCGCCCTGCTGGCGGGCGAAGGCCAGGTCGAACATCGCCATATAGGCGGTGCCGACGTGGGGGTCGCCGGTCGGCGACGGGGCGACTCTCAACCGAACGTTGCTCATGGTTTCCTCAGCCTAACCAGGGAGACAGGGTCGCTCGGCTACTGTGGAGGAGGTCGTCCGAACCGGGTCGCCGTTCGAGGAGGTGGGGTGTCCCAGGTCAGCACGCCCAGGGATGAGCAGGCGCCGTCGACGTCGTTCCGGCAGTCCCTGCAACCCCTCGTCGACATCGTCAAACGGGTTCCTTTCACGGCGTCGATCGTCTTCGTCATGATCGTGCTCGGGCTGGTGAGCCAGGCCTTCTGGCGCCCGATCAGCGATTCCGGCTGGTGGCCCAACGTCGCTTACGGTCTGCCCGCCTTCGAGCAGGGCAAGTGGTGGACCCCGCTCTCCGGTTCGTTCTTCGCGCGGATGCCGGCGCAGTACATCCCGGTGCTCGGCGGGTATGCGCTGATGACCGGCTTCGCGGAGTGGCGGATCGGCACCCGCTGGACGGTCATCGCGACGGTCGCAGGTCAGCTGGCCGGCATCCTCGGCACGGCCTTGATCCTGCTGCCGTTCCGGGACAGCGGCTGGTCGTGGGCAGTAGAGACCGGTCGGGCGCTGGACGTCGGCTTCTCTAACGGCGCCATCTGCGCGCTGGTCGTCGCCGCCATGACCTTGCGCGCACCGTGGCGGGCCCGAGTCGTCGTCGGCGTCTTCGGCTACTGCATCATCAGCCTGGTCTGGGTCGGGCTGGTCTGGGACGTCGAGCACGTCATCGCCGCCGCTCTCGGCCTCGCGATCGGGTGGCCGAGGTCACGCAGCCTGTTCGAGGGCGACGGTCACCTGTCCCGGCACGAGGCCCGGGTCATCGCGGCGGCGCTGCTGATCCTCATCGCGTTCGCCCAGATCCTCGCCATGGTCTTCCCCGACAACGGCCCCCTCGGTCCGGAGCAGACGGTCGTCGGGCGGCCGTTGATCATCCTCTTCGTCATCGCCGAGCTGCTCGTCGCGGCCGGCCTGCACCGCGGCAGCCGGCTGGCTTGGAGCGCCGCGACCGCCTTGTCGATCACCGGCGTGCTCACCGCGAGCGCCCTGCGGCCGATCCCCCGCGGCATCGCGGCGGCCGTCGTGTTCCTCCCGCTGCTGATCCTGCTGATCCGCACTCGGTGGGCCTACACGGCCAAGGTCATCCCGCCGTCGTCGACGCGGATGACCCGCGACCTGGTGCTCGTCGGCGTGGGCTTCGTCCTCTACGTCGTCCTGGGGTTCGTCGTCATCGAGGACTTCAACCCGCCGCCGGACTACATCATGCAGGCGCGCGAGCTGGTCGCCCGGCTGTTCTTCTCCTCGAGCAACACCTTCCAGGCGACGTCGCGCCCCGGCGCGGTCTTCCTGGTCAGCCTCTCGCTGATCCCCATCGTCGTCTTCTTCACCGTTCTGCTCATCCTGCTGGTCCGGACCCGCAAGCCGGCGTCGTCGCTCAACCGCGAGCGCGCCCTGGAGCTCCTGCACACCTACGGCGGCGGGAACCTCTCGTGGATGGCGACCTGGCCCGACAACGCGCACTTCATCACCGCTGACGGCAACGCCGCGATCGCCTACCAGGTGAAGAGCGGCTGCGCGATCGCCCTCGGCGACCCGGTGGGAGCGCCGGACTCGGTGTCACACGCCGTCATCGAGTTCGCCCGGCACTGCGAGACCAACGGCTGGACGCCGTGCTTCTTCTCCTCGACTGATGCGGTGCTCCCGCAGTCCCAGCAGCTCGGCTGGCGCTACGTCCAGGTCGCCGAGGACACGGTCATCGACCTGCCCAGCCTGGAGTTCAAGGGCAAGGCCTGGCAGGACGTCCGCACCGCCCTCAACCGCGCCGCGAAGTCCAACATCACCTTCCGCGTGGTCCGGTTGAACGACGAGTCGTTCCAGATGGTCCAGCAGGCCCGTGGCATCTCCGACCAGTGGGTGTCCGACAAGGGCCTGCCGGAGATGGGGTTCACCTTGGGCGGTATCGACGAGGCTCTCGACCCCGAGGTCCGGGTCGGGCTGGCCGTCGACGACCACGGCATCCTCCAGGGCATCACCTCGTGGCTGCCGGTCTACGGTCCCGACGGGCAGGTCCACGGCTGGACCCTCGACGTCATGCGCCGGCTGCCGGACGGGTTCCGGCCGGTGATGGAGTTCATGATCGCCTCGGCCTGTCTGGCCTTCAAGGAGCAGGGCGCGCTCACAGTGTCGCTGTCCGGCGCTCCGCTGGCCCGGTCCGAGGACGACAAGGACAACCTCGGCGGCGTCGACGTCCTGCTCAACCAGCTCGGCGAGATGCTCGAGCCGGTCTACGGGTTCCGGTCGTTGCACCAGTTCAAGACCAAGTTCAAGCCGCGCTACGTGCCGATGTACATGGTCTTTCCCGATGAGGCGGCCCTTCCCCGGGTCGGCGTCGCGCTCACCCAGGCGTTCCTGCCGGACGCCCGTCTGCGCGACTACGCGTCGGTGCTCCGGAGCTGACCCTCGTGAGTCAACCCGGGTTCCGGCGCACGGCGTGGCGGCAGTGGCGGGAGTTCCTCGAGTACGGCCGCGGCGCCCTCTGGTTGCTCCCCACCCTGGCTGGGATCGTCGCGCTGGTTCTCGGCTGGATTCTCTCCTCGATCGACGTCGGCGACACCGGTCCCTTCGGGTGGGTCGTCTTCGAGGGCACGCCCGACGACGCCCGCACCCTCCTCACGGTCATCGCCACGGCGATGCTCGGCGTGATCGCCACGGTCTTCGGGCTCGCCGTCGTTGCGCTCCAGCTGTCCTCGACCCAGTTCTCACCGCGGCTGGTCCGCAACTTCCTGCGCGACGGGGTGACGCAATGGGTGCTCGCCGTGTTCGTCGGGACCTTCGCGTATGCGGCGGCCGGGCTCTACACCGTCGGCGTGGGGTTCGGAGGCCGCACCGACCAGTTCCCGCGGCTCGCGGTGAGCGGGGCGATGTTCCTGCTCTTCGTCAGCGTCGGGGCGGTGATCGCCTTTGCCGACCACCTGGCGCACTCGCTGCAGATCGACACGATCCTCGCGGTCTCCACCCGGGCGACGCTGCGCGCGATCGACGGGGCCCGGGACGCCACCGAGGAGCAGCCGTCGGCGCGGCCGGATCACGCCGTCCTCGTGCCGGCGCCGCGCTCGGGCTACGTCCAGAACTTCACGCCGGGTCACCTGCTCCGGTGGGTGGCTGACCACGGCGTCACCGTCGCGCTGGTCCACCGCCTCGGCGACTACGTCGTGGCGGGCGCACCGCTGGCCCACGTCTGGGCGGCCGACGGGCGGGCCATGCCCGCTGACCAGGACATCGCCGCGGCCGTCGAGTCCGCCGTGGACCTCGGGTTCGAGCGAACCCTGCAGCAGGACGTGGGCTTCGGGATCCGCCAGCTGGTCGACACCGCGTGCAAGGCGCTCTCCCCAGCCGTCAACGACCCGTACACCGCCGTGCAGGCCGTGCACCACCTCTCGGACATCCTCGTGGCCCTCGCGAAGCGCCACCTGGGGTCCCAGGTGATCCACCGGGACGCCGGCACCCTGGTCATTCCGCGTCGCCGGTTCGGCGACTACCTCGCGGGTGCGGTGGGCCAGATCCGCCGGTACGGCGCGGGTGAGCCGACGGTGGTCGTCGCCCTGCTGAGGCTGATGACGATGTGCGCCACCACACCCGGCCTCAACGCCGCGCGCGTGGACGCGATCCGTGGGGAGGCCGCGCTGCTCATCCAGGACAGCGAGCGGCTCACCGCCAACTCGGCGGACCTGCGGACCGTGCACGACGCAGCCGGCCGCCTAGAGCTCGCCCTCACGGGCTAGCGGCACCACCGAGGACAGTGCGCGCCATCGCCAGTCGCCGATGCGCGGGTCCGAGGGCGGCCACGGAGTCGGCCCACTGCTCCACGGCGCCGACGCCCTCCGGGAGCGCGCGAACGGCCGGGTGGCTCACGTCGTCCAGGAGGAGCCGGGCCACGTCCGGGCTGACCGTCCGAAACGGTCGGTCCCAGAACGGTTCCGTCGCGCGTTCCGGAGTCGGGAGCCCCAAGCTTCGCTGGGTCGCCAGCAACGCGTCGAGCGCCTCGACCAAGCCCTCCTCACGGTCCGGCCAGGTCGCCTCTGACATCGCACGGGCGAGCGCCGGACCGGTCCCGTCAGCGACGTCGAGCCGGGCATAAGCCGTTCCCAACCACTTGGCGTAGGGCGGCCATCGGCGGGACAGGAGAAACCCCAGATGCATGGCCGTGCGGACCAACCGGCCCATCACCACGCGCGACCCGGTGTCGTCCCCGCGCTGTCCGGCCCGTCCGGCCAGGGGCAGCTCCTCGGCGAGGCGAGACCAGTCGGCCGCCAGCACGTACCGCCACACGTCCTGCGGGTACCACCGCAGTGCCTCTCGAACAGCCGTCAGCTCTCCCGCTCCGTCGTGGAACACCTCACCTGCGGTGACCTCGAGGACGCTCTGACCGGTCAGGCCCAGCCACGCTTCCGGGTCGAGGCCGTCGCGCGGGTCGAGGCCCAGGCGTGACACCGCGAAGTCGCGCATCGAGTCAACCTGGACCTGACTCCGCTCCCCAGCACCCCAGGTCGTCCCGAAGCGGGTGGGCATTCCCGCGTAGCTCGCCGGGAGCGACTCCTCCAGGTATGCGCCCACTGCGCCGACCTCCTCCGTCGGCACCAGGACGTTGAGCCGCAAACCCCAGTCGTGGTCGCGCGACATCGCGTCGTCGAGCCCGAGGACGTCCGAACCGCCGCCCAGCCGCGCCGCCGCATACCGAAGTCCCGACCGGCGGTCGAGAAGGGGGCCGACGACGTCGCGGAAGTAGGAGCGGGCCAGCTCGATCCCGGACGCTGTCAATGGCTCAGCGGCGGACGAACGGGTTGTCCAGCGTGCCCAGCCCCTCGATCTCGATGCTGACCCGCTGACCGGCCAGCACCGGCCCGACACCGCTCGGCGTGCCGGTGAGGATCACGTCGCCGGGCAGCAGGGTGAAGGCGGCCGACGCATACGCGATCAGGTCCGGCACCTTGTGAACCATGTCGGCCGTGGTGCCGTCCTGGACGACCTCGCCGTCCAGCCGGGTGACGAGGCGCAGGTCGCTCACGTCGAGGTCGGTCTCGACCCACGGGCCGAGCGGGCAGAACGTGTCGAACCCCTTGGCGCGCGCCCACTGCCCGTCCGACTTCTGCAGGTCACGGGCCGTGACGTCGTCGGCGATCGTGTAGCCCCAGACGCACTCCAGCGCCTCCTCGGGCCGGACGTCCTTGGCGATCTTGCCGATGACGACGGCGAGCTCGCCCTCGTAGTGGACGTTGCTGCTCTGTCGCGGCAGCACCACCGGATCGCCCGGACCGACGACGGCGGTGTTGGGCACGAGGAACATCAGTGGCTCGGCCGGGACCTCGTTGCCCAGCTCCTGGGCGTGGTCCGCGTAGTTGCGGCCGATGCCGATCACCTTGCTCCGCGGGATGACCGGCGCGAGCAGCCGGACGTCCTCCAGCGGCAGCTCCCCCTCACCGGGGACCAGCCCGATGTAGAGCGGGTCTCCCTGCAGGGCCCGAACCACCTCGCGTCCCGGTTCGCCGTCGACGATGCCGTATGCCGGGTCCTCCCCGGTCGTGTACCTCGCGATCCGCACGCCCCAACCCTAGGGCGACGGTCTCCCCGCCAGGCGACAGGTCAGCGGGCGGCGAGGACGGCCCGGGCCATCTGGGCGTACCCGGCGTCGTTGGCGTGGATGTCGTCCTTGGAGCACATCCAGGTCCAGTCGCAGATCCGCTTGACGTTGGTGGGCTGCGGCGAGCCGCTGGTGGTGTTCGTCGCGAAGGTTGCCGCGATATCGGCGACCTTGGCCGAGACCGGCTTGGCCGCCTTGGTGATCTCGGCATTGAGGGCGGCCAGAAGCGGCTGCGACTGCTGCGCGTACTTCTGTCCGTCCGGCCCGGTCCGCCACGCGGCCAGGAGCGGGTTGTAATAGGTCAGCACCACGATCGGCGCCTTGGGCGCCGCAGCCCGGATCTGGGCGAGGATCGGCGTGAGCTCCTTGGCGACTGCTGCCGTGTTCCGCGTCCCGCACGCCGTGTCGATCGTGGCCTGTGCGCACGTGAGGACGTTGTTGGCACCGATGTCGAGGGTGACCAGCCGGATGTTGTCGGCGTTGGCCTTGAGGAACGCGACGGCGGCGGCGACCTGGTTGCGCTCCGGGTAGGAGCAGATGCCGCCGCGGAGCATCGTCGACGTCGTCTCACCCGAGCAGCCGAGGTTCTTCAGCTGGGTGTCCGGCGCGCTCTTGCGGAGGCCGTCGAGCACGGGACCGGCATACCCGCGCTCCTTCTGGTCGCCTCCCGGCTGGTTGCCGGCGGCGAGCGAGTCGCCGAGGGCGAGGTACCAGCCCGTGGGCGGCGCCTGGGTCGTGCTCGTCGCCGTCGGCGTCGGCGCGCCCTCCGGCCGCGGCCCCCGGGTCGGCGACGGCGGCGGCGTCGTGATCGTGGCGAGGATGCCCTCGGGCTCGGAGGGAGTCTGCGCGGCTCCCGAACACCCGGCCAACACGAGGGCGACGACCGCGGCCAGCGCGGTCGCGGCGGCGGCCGGACGACGGTTCACCGACACAGCGTGCCACGCTCGGGAGGCCCAGAATGACGCTGGTCCAGGCGGCCGGCCCACCCGCTCGCGAGTACCGGCTCCAAACGTCGGAGACTCGGAGCAAACCGACCGACACCGATCCCCCGTCGCCTACCCTCGTATGCCGTGACCGTGCTGTCCCCAGGCGAGTGGCGGGCCCGCGAGCGGGCCCACGCCGAACGGGTCGACACGGCGACGGCCGGTCACCGCGCTCGGCGGGCCCAGGGCACGAAGCACCCGGTCGAGGACTTCCTCTTCACCTACTACGCGCACTCGGTCTCGGCTCTGCGTCGCTGGCACCCGGGGCTCGGTGTCGAGCTGGCCGGCGCGGCGGAGCGGTCGTCCTGGCGTCACTACCGAACGGTCGCCGACACCGTCGCCGTCGACGTCGACGGGTTCCTCGCCGACCGTGGTCCACGGGTGACCGCCGTCCGTCGGCTCCTCGCGACCACCCTCGACCGACCGGCCCACTTCGGCTGCTTCGGCCTCCACGAGTGGGCCATGGTGCACCGCCTCGACCAGGAGGGCGTCCGCCACCCGAACTGGCCGCTCCGGCTCGGTCCACGCGGAACCGATGACGTGGTCGAGTCCCACCAGATCGCCTGTTCGCACGTCGACGCGTTCCGCTTCTTCACACCGACGGCCCGTCCGCTCAACACCCTCCAGCCGACCCGCGAGGACCAGACCCGGCTGGAGCAGCCGGGATGCCTCCACGCCGGCATGGACTGCTACAAGTGGGCGTACCAGCTCGTGCCGGTGGTCTCGAGCGACCTGGTCATGGACTGCTTCGACCTCGCGCGCGACATCCGCGTCCTCGACATGCGGGCGTCGCCGTACGACCTCAGCGCGCTGGGGTACCCATCCGTCGCTATCGAGACCCGAGAGGGCAAGGCGGAGTACGTCGAGGCGCAGCGCGGGTTCGCCGCGCGGTCGCAGCAGCTGCGCCGCCGGCTGCTCGAGGCCACCGACGCCCTGCCGCTGGCGTCAGCCGCCTGACCGCACGAGGTCGGCCAGCTCGCGCCGGCTGGTGATGCCGAGCTTCGTGTAGACGTGGCGCAGGTGGTACTCCACCGTCTTCGGGCTGAGGAACAAGGCGCCCGCCGCCTCTCGCGTCGTCCGGCCGTCGACGATGAGCTGGACGATCTGACGCTCGCGGGGCGTGAGGAGGTCCAGCCCCTCTGCCCCGTGCGGGGCCACCGTGACACCGGTCGCGGCCAGCTCGTCCGCGGCCGCCGCGGCCCACGGCCGGGCGCCCAGGCGCTCGAACGCCTGGTATGCGTCGGTCAAGGGCTCGCGCGCGTCGACCCGCCGCCGGGCTCGGCGCAGCCGAGACCCATAGGCGAGCTGGGTCCTCGCCGTCTCGAACCAGTCCGGGGTCTCGGCGTGGAAAGCGAGCGCGGTCCGGAACGGCGGGTCGATGTCGTCGTCGTCCGCGAGCAGCCCCATCCCGCGCCAGGTCCGAGCCAGCGACCAGGGTCGGCCCTTCGTCTCGGCCTGGCGCCGGTGTCCGGCCGCGACAGTCGCCGCTCCCCCGGCGTCCCCCATCCGCAGCAACACCTCGGCGAGCTCCGGCGCCGGTGAGAGGTCGACGTCGCGGATCCGGGCCGAGTCGATGAGGGCGACGAGGGAGGCATACCGCTCGAGGGCCTCCTCCATCCGCCCGGCGGCGAGCTCGATGTCGCCCAGCGCGAAACCCGCCCAGACCCGTGCGATGACCACCTGCCGCGCCTCGGCGAGGGCGACCGCGCGCGTCGCGTGGTCGCGGCTGGACTCCTCGTCGCCCCGCCGGGCCTCGAGCCACGCCAGCCCGGCGAGCGCCATCGCCTGGTCGGTGCTCTGCCCGAGCTCCTCGGCGAGGGCGAGCGCCTCGCTGTAGTCCGACTCGGCGGCGCTCCACCGGTCGGTCGTCGCCTCGTCCCGGGCCAGGTGGTAGAGCAGGTGCGGCAGAGCGCCGACCGACGCCCTCGCCCGCGCCTCGTCGACCGCGCGGAGGAGCAGTCGTGATGCCCCCTCGTCGCGGAGGAACATCGGGCCGAGGACCAGCCAGTGCGCCTCCAGCCCTTCGGCCGGCCGGGCGCCCGCGTCGCCCAGCAGCCGGGTGCCCTCACGCAGCCGCTCCGAGCCGTCCTCGCCGTCGAGCACCTGGGCCATGCCGACGGCCAGCTGCCCGATGCCGGCGGCTCGGTCGCTGATCGGCTGGGTCAGCAGCGACTCCACGAGGTGCCGCAGCTGCCGCGCCCCGTCGCCGTCGGCGAGGTAGAAGCAGACGTCGACTGCGTCGGAGGCCAGCTCGACGGCGCGGTCCGGGTCGGTCCCCGCCGCCTCGCGCGCCGCCGTCACCAGCATCGTCCGCGCCTCGGCGAGCGAGCCGCTGCGCGTTGCGATCGCGGCTCGCAGCGCGCTGATTCGGGTCCTCGTCGGCGCGGACAGCCCGCCGGCCTCCGCCTCGTCGAGCAGCCGAATCGCCCAGGCGGCGTCGCCGGCGTCGAACGCCGCAGCCGCCGCCGAGACGCTCCGGTCGCCGCGCTGTTCCTCGTCGTCGGTCAGCTGCGCCGCACGCTCGAGCGCCGACGCAGCGACCGCGTATGCGCCGCGTCGCCGGGCGTCCGCACCAACCTCCTCGAGCGCCGCGGCCGCCTCGGCATCCGGTCCCAGCGCAGCCGCCGCGCCGTGCCAGGCGCGGCGCACGGTGTCGTTGCGCGGCAACGCCGCCACGACCGCCGCGTGTACCTCACGCTGCCGGTCGGAGGTCAGGCTCGCGTAGGCGGAGGAGCCGACCAGCGGGTGGGTGAAAGCCACCCGGTCCCCCGACGTCCGAACCAGCCCGGCGGCCTCGACGCCGGCCAGGACAGAGGTCTCGAGCCCCAGCACCGACGCACCGGCGAGAACCACCCGCAGGTCGCCGGCGGCCGCCTCGACCAGGGCCAGGAACGTCGTTGCGTCCGGGCCGACCGCGTCCGCTCGTCGGACGAACCCCTCGGCGAGCGCACTGGGAACCGGCACCGGCTCGAGCCCCGAACCGCCGAGACCCGTTGACTCGCGGGCCAGCTCGACGATGGCCAGCGGGTTTCCTCCGGTGGCACGGTGCACCCACGCGGCCCGGTCCAGCGCGGTCGGCCCCGACGTCTGGGCGCGCAACAGCGCCGCTGTGCCGGGCTCGTCGAGCCCGGTCAACGCCAGCTCCGGCAGGTCGGCCGCGCGCAGGGGACTCGGCAGCCCGTCCCGCATCGCGGCGACGACGAGGATGGGGTCTGCCACCAGCCGTCGAGCGGCGAAGACCAGCGCCTCGGCGGACGGCCGGTCCAGGTGGTGCGCGTCGTCGAGGATGAGGGCGAGCGGCCGTTGCTCGGCTCGGCGGGTGAGCATTCCCAGCGTGGCCGCCCCGACCGCGAACCGGTCCGGCGGTGCCCCCGCATCCAGCGCGAGCGCAGTCCGGAGGGCGGCCGCCTGGGGGTCCGGCAGCAGGTCGAGGTCGGACAGCGCCGGCCCGAGCGCGAGGGCCAGCGCCCCGAACGGCAGGTCGCGCTCCGCCTCGGCCCCCGCGACCCGGACCACGGTCATCTCGTCGGCCTGGGCGGCGACGTAGTCGAGCAAGGTCGTCTTGCCGATCCCAGGCTCCCCGACCACGACCAGAACGCCGCTGCGCCCCAGCCGGGCCCCAGCCACCAGCCCGTCGAGCACCCGTCGTTCGGCCTCCCGCCCGACGAGCACCCGCCGAGTCTAGGAACCGGCGGCACCCCCTGGGGACCCTGGGCGTGAGGACTAGGGAGGCACCCGGATGCGGCGGTCGCCCCGCGAACCCGACCGTGGGCATACCCACCGACATCCCGCACCCATCCGGGTGCCGTCCACGAAGGAACCACCATGACCGCTGTCACCGCACCGCCCGTCGTCGACGGCGACGCCCTGATGGGCTTCGTCTTCCGCGCCATCGACGAGGTCGGCGCCTCGCTCAACTGCGCCCTCGTCGTCATGGGCGACCGGCTCGGCTACTACCGAACCCTCGCCGAGCAGGGCCCGCTCACCCCGAGCGGACTGGCCCACCTCACCGACACCGCCGAGCCGTATGCGCGCGAGTGGCTCGCGGCCCAGGCGGCCGGCGGGTACCTCGGTTATGACCCCGAGACGCGCACCTTCTCGATCTCGCCCGAGGTCGCCGTCGCGATGACCGACCCCGCCAGCCCGGCATACCTGCCCGGCTTCTTCCAGATCGCCTACGGCACGATCCGCGACGCGAGCCGCGTGTTCGAGGCGGCCGAGACCGGCGACGGCCTCGGCTGGCACGACCACAACACCGACGTCCACGACGGCTGCGAGCGGTTCTTCCGGCCGGGGTACCTCGCCAACCTCACCACCACCTGGCTGCCCGCGCTGGACGGCGTCGTCGCGAAGCTGGAGTCCGGAGCGAAGGTCGCCGATATGGGCTGCGGCCACGGCTCCTCGACGGTCCTGCTGGCTCAGGCATACCCGGCCTCCCGGATCCTCGGCTCGGACTACCACGGTGCGTCGATCGACGTCGCCCGTGAGCGCGCCGACGAGGCCGGCGTCACCGACCGCGTGGAGTTCGAGGTCGCGGGCGCGGATGCGTTCTCCGGCAACGGTTTCGACCTGGTGACGACCTTCGACGCGCTCCACGACATGGGCGACCCGGTCGGTGCCGCGCGTCACGTCTACGAGGCGCTCGCCGACGACGGCACCTGGATGGTCGTCGAACCAGCCGCGGGTGACCACGTCGAGGACAACTTCACGCCGGTCGGCCGGGCGTACTACGGCTTCTCCACGCTGCTCTGCACGCCGGCGTCGCTGTCCCAGGAGGTCGGCCTCGCCCTCGGCACGCAGGCGGGTCCCGCGAAGATCCGGGACGTCGTCACGGCCGCCGGCTTCACCCGCTTCCGCATCGCCGCGCAGTCGCCGCTCAACACGATCTTCGAGATCCGCAAGTAGAGGACACTGAACCGATGAGCCAGTTCGCGCTCGCCGACGGCATCACGTCGTCGACCGGCGTCGTCGACCGGGACGGCGTGCGCCTCGCGTACGCCGTCGCGGGCGACGGGCCAGTCACACTCCTGCTGCTGCCGACCTGGTCGATCGTCCGGTCGCAGTTCTGGAAGCTCCAGGTGCCGTACCTCTCGCGCCACTACCGCGTCGTCACGTTCGACGGCCGCGGCAGTGGCGAGTCGGGGCGGCCGGCGGGGGCCGCCGCATACGGCAATTCGGAGTATGCGGCGGATGCGCTCGCGGTCCTCGACGCCACCGGTACGGAGCGGGCGGTCGTCGTCGGCCTGTCGTGCGCCGGCTCGTGGGCGGTGCACCTGGCCGCCGAGCACCCCGAGCGGGTCAGTGGGCTGGTCGCCCTCTCCCCGGCCTGCGGGTTCGACCTGCCGACCCCGCACCGGGACGCGTACTGGTGGGGCGACCGCGTGCCCTCGACCACGGGCTGGGCGAAGTACAACAAGTACTACTGGCTGGAGGGCGACTACGACGACTTCCTCCGCTTCTTCTTCGCCGAGATGTACCCGGAACCCCACTCCACCAAGCAGATCGAGGACTGTGTCGGGTGGGGCCACGAGCTCGCCCCACAGACCCTGGCCGACACGACGGCCGGGCGGCTCGGCGTCGAGGGCGCCGTCTGCGAACCGATCGAGCCGTTGTGCCGGCGGGTCGAGTGCCCGGTCCTCGTCATCCACGGCGATGACGACCACGTCCGGCCGCACGCCTACGGGGAACGCCTGGCCGAGCTGACCGGCGGCGAGCTGCTCCTCGTCGAGGGCGCCGGCCACGGGATCATGGCGCGCGACCCGGTGCTGTTCAACGAGGAGCTGCGCCGGTTCGTGGACCGCGTGCACCCACCGGTCGTGCCGCCGTCGAAGCGATCGCGAGTGCGCGCGCCGCGGCGTCGGCCGCGTGCCCTCTACCTCTCCTCCCCCATCGGCCTCGGCCACGCTCGTCGTGACGTCGCGGTCGCCGCCGAGCTCCGTGGGCTGCAGCCCGACCTGCAGGTCGACTGGCTGGCGCAGCACCCGGTCACCCGGGTACTCAACGCCGCCGGGGAGCGCGTCCACCCCGCGTCGCGATGGCTGGTCAACGAGTCGACCCACATCGAGAGCGAATGCGGGGAGCACGACCTCAACGCGTTCCAGGCGATCCGCCGGATGGACGCCATCCTCATGAACAACTTCGGCGTGTTCCGCGACCTGCTCGACGAGGAGCCGTACGACGTCGTCGTTGCCGACGAGGCGTGGGACGTCGACTACTTCCTCCACGAGAACCCGCAGGTCAAGCGGGCCCCGCTGGCCTGGATGACCGACTTCGTCGGCTGGCTGCCGATGTCCGAGGGCGGGGACCACGAGGCGGCCCTGACGGCCGACTACAACGCCGAGATGATCGAGCAGCGCGCGCGGTTCCGGGCGGTCCGCGACCGGTCGGTGTTCGTCGGCAACGAGTCCGACATCGTCGACGCCTCGTTCGGTCCGGGCCTCCCCCGGATCCGCGACTGGACGACGGAGAACTTCGACTACGCGGGGTACGTGACGGGGTTCGAGCCGACGCCACCGGAGGCCCGCGAGGCGTTGCGGGCGAGGCTCGGGTACCAGCCGGACGAGCGCGTATGCGTCGTCACCGTCGGCGGGTCGGGCGTGGGAGCGCCGCTGCTTCGCCGGGTCCTCGACGCGGTGCCTCTCGTTCGGGCGGGGGCCGACGACCTGCGCTTCGTCGTCGTCGCGGGACCGCGGATCGACCCGGACTCGCTTCCGACGGTGGCCGGAGCAGAGGTTCACGGGTTCGTCCCCGACCTCGTCGACCACCTCGCGGCCTGCGACGTGGCGGTGGTCCAGGGTGGGCTGTCGACGACGATGGAGCTCACCGCCAACCGGCGGCCGTTCGTCTACGTGCCGCTGCGTCGGCACTTCGAGCAGAACCTCCACGTGCGGCACCGACTGGAGGGGTACGGCGCGGGGACCGGCCTGGACTACGACGTCGCCAGCGACCCGGATGCCCTGGCGGCGGCCGTCCTCGGCGAGCTGGACCGGGTGGTCGACTACAAGCCGGTCGAGACCGACGGCGCTGCCCGCGCGGCCACCCTCATCGCCTCCCTCCTCTGACCCCCGCTGACCCCCTCCTCTGCCGGTTCGTGCTCTGAACCGCACCGAATTCCGTACTCCAGCCGCACGAATCAGCAGGCGACGGCGAGCTCCAGCAGCGGAAGCGCTCGTCCCGCCACCGACCCGCTCGGCACCGAGCCGACCCGGCGCGCCCCTTGGGCCAGGTAGAACCCCTCGGCGCCCGGGTCCGACTCGATGCGAAGAGTCGTCCAGCCCCGGCTCGCCGCAACACGCACGGCGTCGTCGAGGAGCAGCCGGCCAACGCCGCGGCCGATGGCCGACGGCTCGACGAAGAGCATCAGCAGTTCGCCGTCGTCGAGCAGGTGGAAGCCCAGCAGGGCATCCCCGTCCCGAACCACCCGGGCCGCACCGGCCTGGTCGAGCGTGAGGGTCAGCTCGGCGCGACACGCCTCGAGGAACGCGGCGTCGTACCCCCAGTACCCCTTGCTGCGCAGCGCCAGATCGCTCAACGGCCCTGCGTCCTCGGCGCGGCCGTCGCTGACGCCGACCGCGCCGACGGTCACCCGCCGCCCTGCTTGCGGCGCTTCTTCCGGTCGTCGCCGGAGTAGAGGATGACCCCGGCGACGGGAATGAGCAGGAACCACACCCACGACTTGAAGATGAAGAAGCAGGCCAGCGCCACGAACGGCGTCACGCCCATCAGCGCGTCACGGTGCTGGGCGACCCACGAGTTCGGCGGGAACAGTCCCGTCCCGCTCTGCGGCTCGATCTGCGCCGAGCTCCCCTCGTAGGGCTCAGCCACCACCTTGCCCTGCACCGGGGCCGGCGCGGCGGGCGTACGGGTGGCCGGGTCGCCGCCCGGAAGGTCGGCGAACAGCGCGTCCAGGTCGCCGCGAGTGACTGCCGCGTATGCCGCCGTCGTGCGCCGTTCGTGCTCCGCCGGGTCGAGTCGCCCCGCCTGCCAGTGCTCGTTAAGCGCCGCGATCGCGGCTTCGCGCTCGGCGTTGCCGACGCGCTGCTCGGACTCCCCACTCGACGTCATGGGCCCATTGTCGCTGAACACCGAATCCGACGGGTGCATGAACGCCGCACTGGACGGGTAGGGACCTCGATGAGACCTGGGTCGGCGCACCCCGAACGCCCGGCCCGCACCGAAGGAGGCTGTCGTGAGCACCAACGAGACGGACGGGCGCTCCGGCATGGAGCGACGGGCCACCGACGAGGACCGGGCGCGGCTGCGCGCCGACGAGCAGCGGACGGACCAGGAGCGCGCGGACGACGAGCGCGCGGAGCAGGAGCGCACGGACCACGAGCGGGCCGAGCACGAGCGCGCCCCGGAGGGAACTCGGCCGATGCGCACCGACGAGACCCGCGAGTATGCGTCGCACGACGACGACGGGCGCGCGGGCTACGCGGGAACCGGGCAGCCGGCATACGTCGAGGAGCCCCGCGTCGTCGCGGGCAGCGCGCGCGGCCGGCTCCACGTGGGCATCAACTGGGGCGCAGCCTTCTTCGGCTGGATGGCCGCCGTCGGGCTCGCGGTGATCCTCACCGCCTTCGTCGCCGCGGTCGGGGCCGCGGTGGGCGTGACCCAGGGCGCCGACACCATCGAGGAGGCGACCACCCAGCTCGGAAACCAGGACCCGCAGACCGTCGGCATCGTCGGGGTCATCCTCCTGGCCGTCATCGCCTTCGTCTCGTACTACGGCGGCGGGTACGTCGCGGCGCGGATGTCCCGGTTCGACGGGGCGCGGCAGGGGTTCGCCGTGTGGCTGTGGGCCATCGTCGTGGCCGTCGTGGTCGCCATCGTGGCGGCCGTCGCCGGCGCCCGGTTCGACGTGCTCAGCACGCTCAACTCGTTCCCGCGGTTGCCGGTCGGCCAGGGTGACCTGACCTTCACCGGCATCCTGGCGCTGGTCCTGCTCCTGGTGATCACCCTGCTGGGGGCCGTGCTCGGTGGAGCGGCGGGCATGCGGTACCACCGGAAGCTGGAGACGGCGGAAGCGGAGTACCTCCAGTAGCCGTCAGCGCACCGGCACGGTATGCCGCTGCAGCCCGTAGGTGATCCCGTCGACGAGCGCCCGCCACGACGCCTCGACGATATTGGCGGCCACCCCCAGCGTGTTCCACGAGGTCTCGCCGTCAGAGGTCTCGATGAGCACGCGGGTGATCGCGTCGGTGCCGTGTGATGCGTCAAGGATGCGGACCCGGAAGTCGATGAGCTCGAGCTTCTCGATCTCCGGGTACACCTCGGTGAGCGCCTGACGGAGGGCGTGGTCGAGCGCGTTGACGGGTCCGTTGCCCTCGCCCGTCGCAACGAACCGGCGGTCGTTGGCGACCAGCTTGACGGTGGCCTCCGAGACGGCCACCCCGTCGCCGCGGGCGTCGGTGATAACCCGCCACGACTCGACGTCGAAGTACGTCAGGGTGCTGCCGGAGAGCGCGTTGCGCAGCAGCAGCTCGAACGAGGCGTCCGCCGCGTCGAACGTGTATCCACGCA
The DNA here is from genome assembly GCA_035762725.1 of Lapillicoccus sp. Classification (GTDB taxonomy): domain Bacteria; phylum Actinomycetota; class Actinomycetes; order Actinomycetales; family Dermatophilaceae; genus Lapillicoccus. The sequence continues at coordinate 16,225 of DASTNV010000211.1, forward strand.
GCTCCAGGTCCTTGACCTCGGCGAGGACCGAGGCGACGAGCTCGTCCTGACCGGCGAGGTCGACGCCGATCTCGGCCGCCTTGAGATGGATGCTCGCGCGGCCGGCCATGTCGGAGACCAGCAGCCGCATGTCGTTGCCGACCTGCAGCGGGTCGAGGTGCTGGTAGAGGTTCGGGTCGACCTTGATCGCGCTGGCGTGCAGGCGGGCCTTGTGGGCGAACGCGCTGACGCCGACGTACGGCTGACGTGAGGCGGGCGGCACGTTGGTGACCTCGGCGACCGCGTGCGCGATCCGGGTGGCGTCCTGCAGCAGGCCCTGCGGCAGCACCTGCCGCTCGAGCTTGAGCTCCAGGTTGGCGACGACGGCGACCAGGTCGGCGTTGCCCGTGCGCTCGCCGTACCCGTTGATGGTGCCCTGCACGTGGGTGGCGCCGGCCTCGACGGCGGACAGGGTGTTGGCGACGGCGCAGCCGGTGTCGTTGTGGCAGTGGATCCCGACCCGGACGCCGGTCGCGGAGACGACGTCGCCGACGACGTCGCCGACCCAGCCGGGGAGCATCCCGCCGTTGGTGTCGCACAGTGCGATCACCTCGGCGCCGGCGTCGT